>JBJXEI010000001.1:0-53598 GCA_046154065.1 Polaromonas sp.
CGCCCGCCAGAATGAAGATGAAGGATGGCAAGAAGGTGAACCAGGTCGCCACGCAGGCGCTAAGTGCCGCGCCCAAAAAAAGCGCATCAGGCCCCAGCACTTGTTTGGCCCAGCCGGCCACAAACCCGAAAAACGCCACCACCATGATGAGTGGGCCGGGTGTGGTCTCACCCAGCGCCAGGCCGTCCATCATCTGCGGTGTGCTCAGCCATTGGTAGTGCTCCACCGCCATCTGGTTGACGTAGGGCAGCACGGCGTAGGCGCCGCCAAAGGTCATCAGCGCCGCCTTGGTGAAGAACCAGCCGATCTGCGTGACCGTGCTGTGCCAGCCAGTGCTCAGCAGCAGCGCGGCCATGGGCAGCAACCACAGCACAGCCCCCGCTGCCAGCACAACGGCCAGGCGGGAGCGTTTGAACAATGCGTGTGGCGGCGTCGGGGTGTGGTCGTCAATCACCGCAGGCAGATGCGCGGCGGTGTTGACCGCACCGTGGCCGGCTCCGCCTTTGAGCGCATCAGGGGCGACGCGGGCCAGCAGTGCGCCCAGCGCCATCGCACCCAGAACCACCAGGGGAAACGGCACGCTCAACGCCCACACGGCAACAAAACTTGCCGCCGCTATGGCCCACGGCACGGGCCGCTGGCGCGGGCTGCCCAGCGACTTGCTGGCAATGCGGTGCAGCGCGTGCACGATGATGGCGGCCACGGCGGGCTTGATGCCGTAGAAAATGCCGGCGACCAGCGGCTGCTGGCCAAACGCCATGTAAACCCAGCTCAGCGCGATCAACAGCACCAGGGAGGGCAGCACAAACAGCGCCCCCGCCAGCACGCCGCCCCAGGTGCGGTGCATGAGCCAGCCCAGGTAGGTGGCCAGCTGCTGCGCCTCAGGCCCGGGCAGCACCATGCAGAAGTTGAGCGCGTGCAAAAAGCGCTGCTCGGACACCCAGCGGCGCTTGTCGACCAGCTCGCGGTGCATGATGGCGATTTGCCCGGCCGGGCCACCGAAGCTGATGAAGCCGAGCTGCAACCAAAAGCGCAGGGCGTCGCGAAAGGGGATGTGGCCTGTGTCGTGCGTCATCCCCTCAGTTTGCCAGCCTTGCTGGAACGTCAACACGCTCTAAGGCGAGCCTGGTTCGTCGGCCTTAACCTTTGACGGGCATGGCCGACGAGTGGTGCAACTTGATCTTCCACTGCCCACCGGTGAACTCATAGATGTAGTTGTAACGGGCGTGGACCTGGCTGCCGTCTTGCAGCGTGAAGGTGTAGGTGCCAACGTCTTCGGCGGTGTTGCAGCCCACCACGATGACGCGCTTGTCGATGGCGCCCTGGGGCTTGGATTGCAGGAAGTGCTCGAAGTAGCCCCGAATCTCGGCGGGTTTGGTCAGCGGTTCATTGGCAAACGTCGCCACCAAAATGGCGTCGGCGGCGTAGTTGGCCACCACTTTGTCGGCGTCCAGGGTTTTCAAGGACGAATTCCACCGGTCAAACAGTCCAGCGATTTGTTGCTGGCTGACCTTTTGGCAAGATTTGGGGGGCGTCTGGGCCATGGCGGCCGAGCCGGCCGACAACACCATGGCCACAGGCAGCAAGCCCAGAAATTTGGTGAGGCGAGACGACGATGCAGTGGTGATTTTCATGGCTCAGATCCTGTAATAAGTTGCATCACAGCGCGTGTCGCTGCAATGTCTTTATTGGACGAGCGCGGCCTGAACCGCGCGTGAGCGGGCCATGAACCCGGCATGAAAAACGCATGAACGCCACATGACAGCGCCCGCTGGCGCGGCGTTCAGCTGTCACTAGCGTCGTCGAGCTTGTAGCCCAGCCCGCGCACGGTCTTGATCAGCGCCAATGGCTGGCCGTCGTCAATCTTGCTGCGCAGGCGGCGGATGTAGACATCCACCACATTGGTCAGCGGGTCTTCGGCCACGCCCCACACGTTGGACAAAATGCGCTCACGGCTGTACAGGCGGCCTGGGTGGCGCATCAGCAGCTCCAGCAGCGCCAGCTCGCGCGCGGTCAGGCGCAACGCCACCTCGCCCCGTCTGGCCTGCATGCGGTCCAGGTCCAGGCACAGGTCCGCCACCTGCAGCGTGCGGGTGTCCGGCACCACGACACCACCCCGCCGCCGCAGCGCCTCAATGCGGGCCAGCAGCTCTTCAAATGCAAACGGTTTGGTCAGGTAGTCGTCAGCACCCAGCCGCAACCCGGCCACCTTGTCGTCCAGCGTGTCCATGGCGGTCAGCATCAGGATGGGCAGCCAGTTGCCCGCTGCGCGCAGGGTTTGGCACACCTCCAGGCCCGAGCGCTCGGGCAGCATGATGTCCAGCAGCATCAACTCAAAAGGTTCGGCCTTGGCGGCTGCCACGGCCTGCAGCGCCTGCTCGCCCGTGCGCGCCATGTGCACCTGGTAGCCCTCGGCGCGCAAGCCTCGCTCCAAGAACCGCGCGACGCGTTCGTCGTCTTCGACGACCAACAGGCGCTTCACGCGGCGCCCCCGATCTGCGCAGCGGCCTGCGGTATCCAGAGCACCGCGTCAGTGCCCCCCTCTGCCCGCTGGTGCAGCGACAGCTGCGCGCCGTGCGCTTGGGCAATGGCTTGCGCAATCGACAACCCCAGGCCCACGCCGTCCGGACGAATCAGCCGGGCGTGCTGACCCCGGAAATGGCGGTCAAACAGCAGGGCGTGTTCTTGCTCCATCAAACCAATGCCCGTGTCGCGCACAGTCAGCTGAAAACCCGGCACGCCGCCGCATGGTGAAGGCTGCAACAAGACCTCCACCTGGCCGCCTGCAGGGGTGTAGCGCAGGGCGTTGTCGATCAGCACCTCCACGAGTTGCTGCAGGCGGGGCGGGTCTGCATTGACGCTGCAGCCGGTGTCAGGCACCTCCAGGCCCAGCTGGAGCTGATGAATTTCGGCCCGGGCACGCAGGCCATCGACCGCGCGAATCACGCCCTGGCGCAGATCGGCGGGCACCAGAGGCAAGGTCAGGGACTCTTCTTCCCCACGCGCAAACGTCAGCAGTTCGGTCACGCGGGCGCTGAGCTGGCGTGTCGTCTCAGCGATCTGCCCCAGCGCGTCGCGCAGTTCCTCCACCTGAGGCTGGCGCGCGCGCAGGGCGACCTCGGCTTCGCCCAGGATGGCGGTCGCGGGTGTTCGCAATTCGTGGCTAATGTCGGCAAAAAACTGGCGGCGGCGGGCGTCAATGCGCTGCAGTTGCTCGTTGGCAGCCTGCAAGTCCAGGGTGCGCTGGGTGACCCGGTCTTCCAAGTCTGCACGGGCGGCCGTTTCACGGCCCCGGTGGCGCTGGATCTCGCTGGCCATGGCGTTGAAACTGCGCGCCAGCTGGCCAAACTCGTCGCGCCGGTTTTCAGGAATTCGGTGGTCCAGCCGGTCGGACTGCAAGGCCTGTGTGCCAAAAATCAGATCGTCCACCGGGCGGCGCAACCAGCGGGTGAAATAGACCACCAGCGCCACGGTCAGCAAGGCGGTGAACAGCACCGACAGCACCATCATCACCTCCATCCGGGCCAGGGCGCGGTCGGCGGCACTGGCCGCCTGCTGGCTCAGGCCCACATGCCGCTCAATGGCGCCGGCCAGCAACAAGCGCACATCGCGGCCTTCGGCAATGTCAAACACAGCAATCATGTCAGCCCAGATCACGCCGCTGTCCGGAGGCTCCCGCAGCAACTGCCGAGCCGTTTCACTCAGAATCCGGCTGCTCAGGTTAGCCACATTGATCTTGAGCAACTGCAGGGTGCGGTCAGTCTGCGCAATGACCGCATTTTCCAGGGCGCCATCGGCGCTGGCCCGCTCCTCCACCGCAAATGCGGCCAACGAATCCATACTCTCCTGCATGCGTTTGAGCAACAGGTCCCGCGTGGGCATGGGTGCGTCCTGGGTCAGCAGCAGTTGGGCATACCAGACCTTGAGCCGCTGCTTGTTCGCCGAAAGTTCCACATACTCGTTGAGCATGCCCTGTGCAATGCGGTTGCGCCGCTCATGGTGCTCAACTTGCCAGGTCAGTGACACCGCCAACCCGGCCTGCGCCAGCACCATCAGCATCAACAAGCCCAAAGCCAGCGCAAGACGAAAGCGAAACATGGTGTGATTGTGTGCCCGGCTGGCCGGTTAGTTTGCGCTGCGCTGCAGCTTGAACACCGCCCGGCTGGCCCGTGCGTTGGGCCATAGGCGCACTTCACGCCCATCCTGCAGGCCGAACTGGTCCAGGATCTGCAGCTGGTTTTGCCGGGCCAGCGCGGCAAAGTCCTGCAGCGTGCCGACGCGGATGTTGGGCGTGTCATACCACTGGTAGGGCAGCACCTTGGTCACGGGCATGCGCCCGCGCAGCACGGCCAGGCGGTTGGGCCAGTGGCCAAAGTTGGGGAACGCGACGATGCCGATGCGCCCGACGCGGGCGGTCTCCCGCAGCATGACTTCGGCGTTGCGCAGGTGCTGCAGGGTGTCGATTTGCAGCACCACGTCAAACGAGTGGTCGGCAAACATGACCAGGCCTTCGTCCAGATTGAGCTGCAGCACATTGACGCCGCGGGCCACGCAGGCCTGCACATTGGCGTCGTCAATTTCCACGCCGTAGCCAGTGCAGCCGCGCTCCTGGATCAAATAAGCCAGCAGCGCGCCGGTGCCGCAGCCCAAATCAAGCACGCGGGAGCCGTGAGGCACCAGGCGGGCGATCGACAGCTGGTCGGCGGGCAAAGGGGCTTCAAAGTTCAGGTCGTGGGTCATGCGGCCACCTTGCTTTGGAAATAGGAACGCACCACGCCCAGGTAGCGGGCGTCTTCGAGCAAAAACGCGTCGTGCCCATGCGGTGCGTCGATTTCGGCGTAGCTCACGTCCCGCTGGTTGGCGACCAGCGCCTTGACGATTTCACGGCTGCGGGCGGGGGAAAAACGCCAGTCGGTGGTAAAGCTGACCAGCAGGAACTTGGCCGTAGCCACCTGAAGCGCAGCGGCCAGGTCACCGCCGTGGCCGCTGGCGGGGTCAAAGTAGTCCAGTGCGCGGGTGATCAGCAGGTAGGTGTTGGCGTCGAAGTACTCACTGAACTTGTCGCCCTGGTAACGTAGGTAACTTTCAATCTGGAACTCGACGTCCTGGGTTGAGTACTTGAAGGGCAAAACGGGGAGCGTGGGGGCTCGTCCACCAGCCGGGGCCGCAGAACCGGCTTCGCCGGGCTGCAGGCGCAGCGCCCCCCCCCCGGGGGGCAGTGAACCACGCGAAGCGGGGAGCGTGGGGGCCTGTTGCCTGCCGAACTTTTCGTTCATCACGTCGTCGCTCAGATAGGTGATGTGGCCAATCATGCGGGCGATGCGCAGGCCGCGCTGGGGCAGCACGCCGTGCCTGCCGTAGTGGCCGCCGTGAAAGTCGGGGTCGGTGACGATGGCGCGGCGCGCGACTTCGTTGAAGGCGATGTTTTCGGCCGTCAGGTTGGGGGCGCTGGCCACCACCACGGCGTGGCGCACGCGGTCGGGGTATTGCAGCGTCCAGCTCAGCGCCTGCATGCCACCCAGGCTGCCACCCATCACGGCGGCCAGGGTCTGGATGCCCAAGCCATCGAGCAGCCGGGCCTGGGCGTTGACCCAGTCCTGCACGGTGACGACAGGGAAGTCCGCCCCGTACACCTCGCCCGTGTCGGGGTTGGTTTGCAGCGGGCCGGTGGAGCCAAAACATGAGCCGAGGTTGTTCACGCCGATGACAAAAAACACGTTGGTGTCCACCGGTTTGCCAGGGCCGATCATGGTGTCCCACCAGCCTTCGGACTTGTCTTTTACCTGCCCCGCGTCGTCCAGGTACACGCCGGCGACGTGGTGGGAAGCATTGAGCGCGTGGCAGATCAGCACCGCGTTGGAGCGGTGGGCGTTCAGCGTGCCGTAGGTCTCAAAGCTGAGGTCGTACGCACGGATCGACGCACCGCTTTGCAGCGGCAAGGGCTGCGCGAAGTGCATGGACTGCGCTTTGGCAACAAGGATTTCTTCTTCAGACACGGCTCGGTCTCCTGAACTCTCAAAACTCTTCGAAAGGTAGCGTTTGACCAGCGGCAGAAACGAAAAAACCCGGCATCGCAAAAGGCAAATCCGGGTCGTGGTGTCACGGGGGTTTCGTCTTTAGCGGTACTTTTTACGCGCCCGCAAGCTGATCAAATCGGCGCTTTTTGAGTATAGCCGGGCGCACCCCGCGGGGGGGGGGGGTTCAAGACGCCGGAATCACCAGCGCCAGCAAGCCAAGTGCCAAAAAGAACAGCGCCGAAACGACGTGCACCACACGCAGCGGCACCAGGCGGGTGACCTTTTCACCGAGCCAGACCACTGGTGCGTTAGCCAGCATCATGCCCAGCGTGGTGCCCGCCACCACTTGCGCGTAAGCGTCAAACCGTGCG
Organism: Polaromonas sp.; assembly: GCA_046154065.1. Lineage (GTDB taxonomy): Bacteria > Pseudomonadota > Gammaproteobacteria > Burkholderiales > Burkholderiaceae_C > Polaromonas. The sequence continues at coordinate 6,389 of JBJXEI010000001.1, forward strand.
GCCAGCATGACCGTGGCGATCTGGGTTTTGTCGCCCATCTCCGCCAGGAAAAACACCACCACGGTGGTGACAAACACACCAAAACGCGGCGGGGTTTTGGCGTCTTCATCGTCGAGTTTGTCGGGGATCAACATCCACACGGCCATGGCGATGAAGGACACGCCCAGAATCCAGCGCAGCGTTTGCGCGCTCAGCACGGTGGTGACCCAGGCCCCCAGCGCGCCGGCCATGGCGTGGTTGGCGATGGTGGCCACAAAAATGCCGAACACGATGGGCCAGGGTTTGCGGAACCGGGCGGCCAGCACCAGCGCGAGCAGCTGGGTTTTGTCACCCATTTCCGCGAGCGCAACAATGCCAGTCGAGACGAAAAAAGCTTCCATGAAAAACACTCCTGGCCGGAATGAGACGGACGATGACTGCACGACTCTTCCGGCCAAAAGCATGTTCATCAGAACATGCCCACATACATGGAAAGTGGTGCAGTCAAAGGTCTCGCCAGGTCTGACAACAGCGTGTGCCGTGTCTGCTAACTGTGTGCGCCATGTCGGTTTTATTGCAAAACCGGACAAGTCTGTTGACGCACACGCCTCTCAATCAACTTGCGCTGAAGAAGGCAGGCTACTCCCCAATGACAACTTCAATTGTAGCGCGCCATCATCCGCCCCGAGCCTGCCTGCGCAGCGCCAGCCACCGGTCCAGTGACCACGGCCCCACGCCAAAAATGGCCAGCCCCGCGAGCAAGGAGCCCCAAAACACATGCTGCTGCAGCGCCGCCGGCGCAATATCACTCAGGGCGATCACGGCGACGGCATTGACCACGAACAAACCCAGCGCAGCAAAACGCCCGGCCAAACCCAGCACCAGCAGCACGGGCAGCACCAGCTCACCGGCGGTACCCATGAAGGCAGCCGCCTCGGGGGGCAGCAGCGGGACTTTGTACTCGTCCGTGAACAGCGCCACGGTGGTGCCCCAGTCACGCAGCTTGGTCAGCCCTGACAGGAAAAACACCTGCGCGATGTAGAGGCGGGCGGCCAGCGCGGCAGCCGGTTGTAACGCATCCAGCGACTTGGTGAAGCGGCCCCAAAGAGCGGTGGTGTTGTGAAGTAAACGGGGGGTTGTCATCGGGGGCCTCTTTTGTCGGTGTGGGTCATGGGCTGAGAACATCTTGCCGAATGTCAGAGACACCCAGCAGCAAACCGGTGGTGACGGCCAAAGGCAACCAGGCATTGAAGTCCAGCGCCGAGTGGCGTGCGAGGGCATGGCCCAGAGATTGGGCAGCCTGCAGATCGGCGACAAAGGCGCATTCGCCTGCCAAAGCCGCGCGCAATTGGGGCTTGAAACCTTGCCGCCAAAGCAGCGCAGTTTCAGCCGTATGCTGTTGCAACAGGTTCCACGCTTGCGCCAACGTAACGGCCGCCAGCGGGTCGTGCGCCTGCACCAGGCTGACCACCGGCCAGGTGCTGGCCACGCACACTGTGCCCGGGGCCAGCTGCAGCGTGAGGGTGTCGGGGTCATCGCTCACCAGGCGCTGAAAAGAAGCCGCGTCCACCTCGGCATCAGGGGCGCTGGCCAGATGGTGCAGCACCCATTCGACCCGGGCCACGTCGGCCAGGAAGGGCTGGTCTGCCAGTTGCGGCAGGTGTTGCAACCACGCGGGCAACGCAGCGCCCCACTGGGCCATGTCGCCGCAGTGCGGGGGGTGGGCGCGCCAGAACAGCCGGCTCAGCGGGGTGAAATTCTCAGTGCCCAGCAGCTGCGCCAGCACGGGGTAAGCGGCGCCCAATGCGCGCTCGGCCAGCGCGGCGGTGTTGGCGTGGTACACCTGCCAGCCACGTTGGTTCAATGCCTCGCGGGCCGGGCCGCCCTGCGCCAACAGGCCAGGACTTGCGCCAACATTCGGTTTTCGCCCGCTGACCAGCAGACTCACCAGCTGCTGCTGGGCCAACGCCAGGGCCGCTTGCGCATCATTAGGCATGGACCGCTCCTGCCTGTTCAGGAGGCACGTCGATAACCTTTCGTGCGCAGCCTGCCTCGTCCAGCAGCACCTGCAGCGGCGGGATGTCGGTGTCCCACTCGACCAGCGCGGGCACGCTTTGGAAACGGCGCTGAGCGTGGCGATACACAGCCCACACCTCCGGGCTGACGCGGCTGCCATGGTCATCGACCACGATATCTGCGCCCTGCTGGTGGCCAGCTACATGCAGCTCACCCACCAGATGCGCAGGGATCTGGTCCAGCCACGCCAGACACGCTTGTTGCGCCAGAATCAGGTCGGCCCCATCGCCGGCCAGCCCCTCATTGAGGGCGTTGACCATCAGGTTGTTGACGTCCACCAGCAGGCCACACCCGGTGCGTTTGGCCAGCGCGCACAAAAATTCGGGCTCGGTACAGTCCGCCCCCGCCAACGTCAGATAAGCCGACAGGTTTTCAACCAGTAACGGGCGCTTGAGCCGGTCTTGCACTTGGCTGACGTTGGCACACATCACGTTCAGTGCGGCCTGATTGAAAGGCACCGGCAATAAATCGGCGGCATGCACATCGTTGGCTACGCCGTCTGCTCCCATCAATGCCATACGGGCAAAACACGCATGGTCTGACACCCGAACAGGCTCCACGCACTCGACCAGCAGCGCCAGCTGGTTCAAATGCCAGGGGTCCACGCCAGCCGCAGAGCCCAGCGCTAACCCCACGCCGTGCAGGCTGACGGGGTAGTGCTCGCGGGCGGACAGCAGCGTGTGCAGTGCTGCGCCACCGGCGGCGAAGAAGTTCTCGGAATGGACTTCGATGAAATCCAGCGCCGGTCGGCTGGCCAGCAGCGCCGCATAGTGCGGATGCCGCCAACCGATTCCGACAGAGGGCTGCATGCCGGGGCTCAGCTTTTTTTGGCTTTGACCTGGTCCAGCGTCATGCCTTTCATGGAAGCGCAAGTGCCTTTGGCCACGTATTTCCACTCGTCAGGGGCGTCGCTGACCTTCGACTGCCCTGCACACGAGTGGGTGCCGCTGAGATTGGCGCAGTCGTTCTGGCCGGCTTTGGCAATGCCGTAGCATTTTTCTTTTTCCTGGGCCGCAGCTGGCGCGGCGACCAGCAAGGTTGACAAAACAGAGGCGGCAGCGGCGGCGATAAGGGCACGTTGGTTCATTTGAAATCTCCGGTCAGTGAGGTGGGTTGAAACTGTTTGCAAACGAGGCCAGCGCAGAAGTCGACAACTCGCTTGTCCAAGCTGGTTAACGTTTAGTCATCGCCGACTTGGCGTTCTTACAAGCAGATTGAAAATTTTTACAGCAAGTCCGCGATCCGATCCCAGGCATCAGCGGGAATACGGCCTGTGTAGCGCTCCACCACCGAGCCGGATTTGTCCAACAAATAAGCCGCTGGCAACTGGGCGTGGGTGCCCAGGTTGTCCTTGTAGCCGGACTCACCGGACCACAGCTGAACGAAACGCTGCTTCAGCGGCACCGTGCGCGTGATGATGCGTTCGTAGTCCAGCAGGTCCTGCACACGCTTGTCGGTGCTGATGACCACCAGCTCGAAAGGCTTGCCGTTCCATCCTTCGTAGTTGTTGCGCAACTCCGGCATCTTGTCCCGGCACACGGCGCAGCTGGTTGACCAGAACATCACCATCACCACCTTGCCTTTGAGCGACGACAGCTTGAACGGTGCCCCGTCAATGGTTTTTCCCTCGACCTGCGGCTGGGTCACCGCCTTGACGGCAGGAGCCGAAACTCCAGCCTGTGCCTGTGCCAACATCGGCGCGCCCAAGACGCCCCACAGCACCATTGCCGCCGCGAATCCAGTCAGCCGTCTGCGGCTCAACGCGCCCGACAAAGAGTGGGAAGTGGTCATAACTGCGCCTGCTTTCTGCAATGGTGGTGGATTTCGAACTGAGTATGACGGGCACCGGAAGTTCAAGTCAAAACTTTTTGATGCCTGTTTGCAGACCACCGATGCAGCGATAGACTTGCTGCCCATGGCCTCATTTGAAGAACAATTGGTGGAACACCGGATGTACCTGATGCGCTTCGCGCGCCTTCAGCTGCGCAATGACAGCTGGGCAGAGGACGCTGTGTCCGAAACCTTGCTGGCCGCGCTGTCCAAGCCCCAAAGTTTCAGCAATCGGTCCCAGTTGAAGACATGGCTGGTGGGCATCCTGAAACACAAGGTGATTGACCACATCCGGATCAACGCACGAACGGTGTCCACCCCGGACATCTCCAGCGACGACGAAGCCGATGAGCTGGACCGCCTGCAGTTCAAGGCAGACGGGCACTTCGCGCAAGCGCCTAACGACTGGGGTAACCCTGACCAGACGCTGCAGCAGGTGCAATTTTTCGAAGTTCTCGACGCTTGCATGGACCGATTGCCTCCTGCGCTGGGCCGTTTATTCCTCATGCGCGAGTGGCTGGAGATGTCTTGCCCCGAAGTGTGTAAGGAACTGTCGATCACGCCGACCAACCTGTACGTCCAGTTGCACCGGGCCCGCCTGCGTTTGCAGGAGTGCCTTAACCTCAACTGGTTTGCTCAACCCCTCAGCCAGATTTCTCAAGCGTGAAGCTGATTGCCAACCCCACGTGAACTTCAATCCATTGTCATTGCGCCGTACCTGCCGCCAAGCCGCTGCTCTGTTGATCGCTCGCGAAGACCAGGTGCTGGCGATACCCGACCGGGTGGCGCTCAAACTGCACCTGATGGCCTGCAAAACCTGCCCCAAATTTAAAAACCAGCTGTCGACCCTGCGCGCAGCCATGAGTCAATGGCGAAATGACACGGGAGAGCGTGACGACCAAGCCTCCCTGTCCAACCCGGCACCGCCTGAAATCTAAGCTCCGGCAACAGGTGCAAAAACTTTCGGTTTCATCAAATCAACGCAGCAATTGCGATAACTGGTTGCAGTTTGAAGAACTGAAGCATAATATCCGCGTGCGAGTGTCATCATTCGCGCAGGTTAGGTGATCGGTCAGTTTCGCGCGCCACAGCGGTACGTTGAAGATTTGTTGTGCTTTCGGGACCCCATCGCTTTTGTTATTTGTGTTTTAGAGGAGTCCCTTCATGGGCAACAAACTTTACGTCGGCAATCTGCCGTACTCGGTTCGCGACGAAGACTTGCAACAATCTTTTGGTCAATTTGGTGCTGTGACCAGCGCTAAAGTCATGATGGAACGTGACACTGGCCGCTCAAAAGGTTTCGGCTTTGTCGAAATGGGCAGCGATGCCGAAGCACAAGCCGCTATCAACGGCATGAACGGCCAGCCTTTGGGCGGTCGTAGCGTTGTGGTGAACGAAGCCCGTCCGATGGAGGCCCGTCCTCCACGCACTGGCGGCTTCGGCGGCGGCGGCGGCTACGGTGGTGGCGGCGGCGGTGGTGGTGGATACGGCGGCGGTGCTGGCGGCGGTCGTTCCGGCGGCGGCAGCGAAGGCGGCTTCCGTAGCCCGTACGGCGGCGGCGGTGCTGGTGGCGGTCGTTCCGGCGGCGGTGGTGGCGGTGGACGCGGCGGCTACTAAGCCCTCAAGTCCCATAAACCCCAAGAAGGTTGATCACATCAGCCTTCGCTGCGTTTGACTTCGGTCAAAGCGTACAAAAAAGCTTCAAAACCTCGGTTCTGGAGCTTTTTTTATGCCTGATTGACTTCCAGCCTAAGCAAACCTTGCTTTCTTTGCTATTTTTTATATAGCAAAACCTTATTCAACTCTCCATTTTCACTACACCCTGGGCTGGCGCTGTTTTCTGGCGCGGCCGACCAAAGCTTTGTCGAACACCGCGTTCGGCAGCACACGCAACAGCTTGGCCACTACGCCCATCTGCCACGGGATCACGCGGTAACTGCGGCCAGCCCGAATCACATCGAATGCCTGGTGTGCAAAATCGGATGCGGACATCAAAAACGGCATGGCATAGCGGTTTTGACGCGTCAGCGGCGTGTCGATGTAGCCAGGGCAAATCGTGACCACCTGGATGCCGCTGGCCTTGAGCTCACCGCGCAGGCTCTCGCAGTAGCTGATAACTGCAGCTTTGCTGGCGCAATAGGCGCCGTGACCAGGCAGCCCACGGATACCCGCCACGCTACCGATGCCCACCAACGTGCCAGACCCACGCTGGGCCATAGCACTGACAAACGGGTGGAACGTGGCGGCCAGCCCCACGTTGTTGGTGGCCAGCGTCTGGCGCAGGACATCCAGATCATTGCGCTCTGAGGTGTCCATACCGACACTGATCCCGGCGTTGGCGATCACCACATCAGGCACGCCCTGGGCAGCAATACAGGCCTGACCTGCCGCGACGATGGCGTCGATGTCAGACACATCGGCGGCATAAATCTGAAACCTGTCGGGCGATATGTTTTGTGTCTGCGCCCAAGCAAGGACTTCAACCGTACGGCGTGCTACCAATGCCAGCCGAAAACCCGCCGCATGGTAGCGCAGCGCGAGCGCCTGCCCGATGCCGCTGGAGGCACCCGTGATGAAAACCAGTGAGGTCATGGGGGCCTTGGCGTGAATGAAAAGAAGGTTAGTCAGGGTGTGGCGCGGGCGGCAGATCGGGGCATCAAAACCCCTTTAACGCGCCCTTTCAGATCTGCCACACCGTCGAGGTTGTTGTACTCGAAACTATCACCGGTAAATTGGTCTGTCCCGCGAGTCAACACCACGGGCTTGTGCGATTTAACGCGTTCTTCGTTGAGAAAAACATGCAGGAACTCCCCCCGAAACTCCAATCGGGGAACGGTTCGGGTCTGCACGCCAGCGGCTGACCTTGCCTCCCGCACCACCACAGCATTGCCTGTGAGTTGAACCTCAGAGCTGTCGCCGTTGCTGTAGGCGCGGTTGGCGGTGGCATTCACCACATCACCGGCGGGGTTGATGTTGCGAATCCGAGCCTGGTCGATCTCCAGAATGTCGGTGTCCAGGTAATGCCGCGCTTCACTGCCGTGGATTTCACTTTTCAGCTGCCCGGCGTTGTCATAACTCTTGACGTTGAATTTGCGCAGGAAATAGTCCACCTCATGTTTGGCAGCAGTGGCCACCTCCGCCACCGGTGCATTCGGTGTGTTGCGCACCAGCCAGTAAGTGCCTAGCGCCAGCATCCCCATCATCAACAAAGGCATGTAGATGGAGGCGCGGTCCCACCAACCCGCCAAGGTGCGCGGGCGTCGCTCGACCTGGGGCAGGTCGTGGAACGACGGCAGGTCTTGACTCATCGGGTGTACTCGGCCAGCAGCGCGGCGTAGTGGCCGCCGGCCACCAACAGCAGGTCGCACAGCTCACGGGCCGCGCCGTGGCCACCGGCCGCCTGGGTGCGGTACGTGGCGCAAGCCTTGACTTCCGCGTGCGCCTGGGGCGGTGCAGCGCTGAAGGCGGCGCGGCGCATGACGGGCAAATCGGGCCAGTCGTCGCCCATGGCAGCGGCCTGTGACCACCTCAACCCCAGGACGGACAGGGTTTGTTCAGCCGCAGGGCGTTTGTCTTCGGTGCCGAAGTGGGCGTGGACCACGCCGAGTGCCTTCAGCCGTTGACGCAGCGCGGGGCTGTCACGCCCGGTGATCACGGCAGGGGTGATACCGATTTTCTGCAGCAGTTTCAGTCCATGGCCGTCCAGGGTGTTGAACCGTTTAAGAGTTTCGCCCTGCTCGGACAGGTACAGCCCGCCGTCGGTCAGCACGCCATCGACGTCGAAAAAAACCACCCGCACGTCCTGCGCCAGCAGCAGCAGCTCGGGGGAAAATTGGAGGGTAGGGGCCATGGGGCGCAGTGTGTTCATCAGATGACTTTGGCACGCATGAGGTCGTTGGTGTTCAGCGCGCCGCACAGCAGGCCGGCGTCATCGACCACCAGCACGCTGGTGATGCGGTATTGCTCCATTAGGGCGACCGCCTCCACCGCCAGGCAGTCATCGCGCACAGTGCGCGGGCTGGGATGCATCACGTCCGACGCGCGTCGGCTGCGCAGGTCCACGCCTTTTTCAACCAGGCGGCGCAGGTCACCGTCGGTGAAGATGCCCAGAACCCGACGGTCCGCATCGACCACAGCCGACAGGCCCAGGCCCTTGGCGCTCATTTCACGCATCAGGTCGCTGAACAGGGTGTCGGGGCCGACCTGCGGCACGTCGCTGCCGCCGCGCATGACGTCGCTCACATGCGTGAGCAATTTGCGGCCCAGCGAGCCGCCGGGGTGGGATCGTGCGAAGTCCTCTTGTTTGAAACCCCTTGCATCAAGCAGAGCCACGGCCAAAGCGTCGCCAAGCGCCAGCTGCGCAGTGGTGCTGGCAGTGGGTGCCAGGTTCAACGGGCAGGCTTCCTGCGCCACGCTGCTGTCCAGCGTGATGCTGGCATGCCGCGCCAAGGTGGACCGCGCCCCGCCGGTGATGGCCACCAGCGGCGCACCCTGGCGGCTGAGCATCGGCAGGATGGCGGTCAGCTCTTCGCTTTCGCCGCTGTTGGAAATGGCCAGCACCACATCGCCCGCCTTGATCATGCCCAGGTCACCGTGGCTGGCCTCTCCGGGGTGAACAAACATGGCGGGGGTGCCAGTGGACGACAGCGTGGCGGCGATCTTGCGGCCGATATGCCCACTTTTGCCCATGCCCATCACCACCACACGACCTGTACAGGCCAGCATCAGCGCCACAGCGTCGGCAAACTCCGGCCCGACGCGACTGGACAAATCGAGCACAGCGGCAGCTTCAATGGCAAAGGTTTTTCGGGCCAGTTCCTGAGCCTGTTGGGCTTGTGCAGGGGTGAAAACAAAGGCAGGCAAGGGTGCGGCAGAAAGCATGACCGCATTCTATCGACGCGACGCGCTTGAGACGGCCCGAAACATGCATGACCGAAGACCGCGCACCCGGGCAAACCAGAGGGTGTCGCACCCTGATCTGCACAACCCATCCGCTACCATCCTTTCATGAGCGCGCTCGAACTCACCCTGCTGTACTTGTTGGCCGCCGTGCTGGGGGTGGTGGCGTGCCGCAAGCTGATGTTGCCGCCCATGCTCGGTTATCTGGCGGTGGGTGTGGTGATCGGCCCGCACGCGCTGGCGCTGTCCAGCAGCGCCGATGGTGTGCGCCACCTGGGTGAGTTTGGGGTGGTGTTCCTGATGTTTGTCATCGGGCTGGAGTTCAATCTGCCCAAACTTCGCGCCATGCGCCGCCATGTGTTTGGGCTGGGTTTGCTGCAGGTGGTGCTGACGATTGTGCTGGCCACTGTGGGCTCCTTGCTGCTGGCCAGCATGGCCCCCACGCTGTGGAAGATGGAGTGGCAAACCGCGCTGGCGCTGTCGGGCGCGATTGCCATGAGCAGCACGGCCATCGTCGTCAAGTTGCTGGCCGAGCGGCTGGAGATGGATTCCGAGCACGGCAAACGCATCATGGGCGTGCTGCTGTTTCAGGACTTGGCGGTGGTGCCACTGCTGGTGTTGATTCCCGCGCTCGGCTCTTCGCCCGACAAGCTGCTGATTGCGCTGGCGGTGGCCGGCGTGAAAGCCACCGTGCTGGTGGGCTTGCTGCTCACGGGCGGGCAGCGCCTGATGCGCTGGTGGCTAACGCTGGTGGCCCGCCGCAAAAGTGAAGAGCTGTTTGTGTTGAACCTGTTGCTGGTCACGCTGGCGCTGAGCTGGCTGACGGAGTTGGCAGGCCTGAGCCTTGCGCTGGGGGCTTTCATCGCGGGCATGCTGATTTCAGAAACCGAGTTCAAACACCAGGTGGAAACCGACATCCGCCCGTTTCACGACGTCTTGCTGGGCCTGTTTTTCATCAGCATCGGCATGATGCTGGACTGGCGCATCGTGCTGGAACGCTGGCCGCTGGTGCTGTTGCTGGCCAGCCTGCCCGTGCTGTTCAAACTGGTGCTGGTCACGGGGCTGGCCAAATGGCTGGGGGGCACGGCAGGTGTGTCGCTGCGCACCGGGCTGTATTTGGCGCAAGCGGGCGAGTTTGGTTTTGTGTTGCTGTCGCTGGCGCAGGGCAACGGGCTGGTGCCCCCCCACCTGATGAACCCGATCCTGGCCAGCATGGTGCTGTCGATGCTGGCCACCCCGTTCATCATCCTGCACAGCAACACCATCGTGATGAAACTGGTCAGCAGTGAGTGGCTGCAGCAGTCCCTGCAGATGACCACGATTGCACGCCAATCCATCAATGTGGACAAACACGTCATCATTTGCGGCTACGGCCGCTGCGGGCAAAACCTGGGGCAGATGCTGGCGCGTGAAGGCATTCCCTACATCGCACTGGACCTGGACCCGGACCGGGTACGACAAGCGGCGGCGGCCGGTGACTCAGTGGTGTTTGGTGACGCGGTGCGTTTGCAGGCATTGATGGCCGCTGGCCTGGCGAGGGCCAGCGCGGTAGTGGTCACTTACCTCGACACCGCCAGCGCCCTGAAAGTGCTGGCCAACACCCGATCTCATGCGCCCACGGTGCCTGTGATTGTGCGCACGCAGGACGACCATGACCTGGAAAAACTGCAGGCCGCCGGTGCCACCGAGGTCGTGCCCGAGGCCATTGAAGGCAGCCTGATGCTGGCCAGCCATGCGCTGGCGCTGGTGGGTGTGCCCATGCGCCGGGTAATCCGTGTGGTGCAGGACCAGCGCGACGCCAGGTACAACCTGCTGCGCGGCTACTTTCGCGGCGCGGACGACGACACGGTCAACGAACAGGGTGAGGCCAGGCTGGCGACCGTGACGTTGCCAGCTGGCATCAAGGCCGTCGGCCAGGCGCTGGGGGCTGTGGCGGCGAGTTTTACAGGGGTTCGGGTGGTGAGCCTGCGACGCAGCAATGGCAAACCGCAAGCCGCATTGACAGACACTGTGCTGCAAAGTGGCGACACGCTGGTGCTGTCAGGCACACCCGAAGCGCTGGCGATGGCGGAAGAAAAACTGCTACGGACTCGAGGCGCGAAAAACAGCTGAAGCACTACAGCCGCGAAACCAGGGGCTCTCCAGCTGATTTGGAGGTTAATTGGTGCGGTTCAGGCGGTTGTTTGGCACAGGCTCCTGGCCTGGCAATGGAAACACCCTGAGCACCAAAATCAGCCGTTTCTAAGCATGAACCAGGTGGCAGCCTAGGCGTTGCTTTCGTGAGCAGCTATGCTATCAATAGCAGCTTAGTTGAGGTCTCCATACTGCGTAGTGCTAAGCCCTGGTGCGTTAGGCGACTCGGTCAACTGCGTGTCTGCAAAGTCTGCTTGCTTGCTGCTTGAGCGGCGGCTCTTGGACGCAGCGGGCACAGGTGCCGGGGGCGGAGGGCTTTTCCGGGCTGCAGCCAAGCGGGCTTCCTTGAATGCTGCCAGCTCATCGACCTCAATGGTCTTGTACACCGGTGCGGCTTGCTGTGAGCCATCTGCACGCTGGTGTGACTCCATGGTTTCCTGAAAATCGGGCTGTTGGTGCGCTGCGGAATCGTCCAGTCGCCAGTAAACAGAAGACACTGCAATGTCAAACCGAGCCATGGCGTGGCGCATGATTTGTTGCTCCATGTTGCTCAGGGATTCGGCAGGCGCACCGGCTTCGGTGGTCAAGTCCATCATCACCAAGAAGGTATCGCCCTGCTGGTCCAATGACAGTACCTTGAATTTGAACCGGGCAGACAGCACCCCCGATCGTGTCATCGATTCGCGGATAGCCACATACAGCTCTTCGCGGCGAGCGTGCCGGTGGTTTTTGGTGTCCTCCGACCGACCTGGCTCCTGCGTCCCCGAGCGAATGGAGGCTGCTGAATCGCTTCGCCGACGGCCGTCATGGCTGGTTTTTTTGGTGTTGTGGGAGGGACCCGATAACCAGCTGAAAAGAGACATGTTTTTGGCTTTCTGGAGGCAATTGATCAGGGAATCAGGGTTAACCGGCCAGCTCGCCGTCGGCAAGCCAGGCAGACACGGCCAGTTTACTCAGGAGTGGGAAGGGTGCGAGCGTTGCGACGACAAATCGGCGAAAAATGCCGCAGGTTACGCGCGGGCAGGCTCAGGCCAAGAGCGGTCAGGTCACTGCCACGCGGCGCTGCCGGTGGTACAAGCGCTTGGCAAGTACACCGCCCATGCCCAGCGTCAGTTCCTGCGCCACTGCGCAATGACGGTTGGTCAACTCTGCAAACCGGATGGGGTTGAGGCACCAGAGTTTGCAAGGTGAAGAGGCCGTGACGGTGGCTTTGCGGGGGAGATGGGAGAAAAAGCTGCCCTCGCCTACCACCGTGCCTGCGCTGATCAAAGCCATGCGCAGCCGGGATTTTTCGTCCTCATAGTGCGCGCTGAGTGTGCCGCTTTCGATGAAGTACACCGTTCGGTCCAGTGCACCTTTTTTCATCAGCACTTGACCTGCGGTCAAGGCAAAGGGCTGCAGATGGCTGGCCAACACGGCCCATTGGCTGGGGCTGAACTGACAACGCAAGGCATCAACCTCATGGCAATTGGCCATGGCATCGGCCAGACCCATCAGGTCAAAATGGAGGGGTGTGGACAGCACAGCATTCATGGTGCAACAAGGTAGCGCCTACCTGATTTGACCGCAAGCCGCACTAACGCGTTCTTACACCTGATACACCGTTGGCCAGCTCAATGGACACGACCAGGGCCGAGCTGACGCTTATTTACCGATGCAAAACCTGGAAAAAATTTCACCCAGCAGGTCGTCGGACGAAAATGCCCCAGTGATCTCACTGAGGTGCAGCTGGGCCTGCCGCAAGTCTTCGGCCAACAGATCGAGTGCCGGTTGATAAGCTGCCAGTTGCCGCGCCGCCACATTGAGTTGCCCGGCGACTTTCTCAAGCGCCTGAACATGGCGTTCACGCGCCATGAACACCCCTTCCGGTGCAGACCGCCAACCCACGGTTGTCAGCAATTTCTGACGCAGCGCCTCCAGCCCCTCACCGGACCGGGCCGAAATCAGCATGCCCTCTGGCGCTGCCTGCCGCATCGGGCTGGTCACCAGGTCTGATTTGTTCCAGACATCGATGATTGGCGTCTTTTCAGAGAGTTTCAGGGCGATCGCCTTGGCGATGCTTGCATCTTCTGCTCTGTAATTAATAGCATCATCAGCATCACCACCCGCATGCCGGGTCAGGTCATGCAGGAACAACACCGCGTCGGCAGACTCGATTTCATCCCAGGCCCGCGCCACACCGATTTTTTCCACCTCGTCCAGCGCCTCACGCAGCCCAGCCGTGTCCACCACATGCAGCGGTACCCCGTCGATCTGGATCAGCTGGGACACCTTGTCGCGGGTGGTCCCGGCAATCGGCGTGACGATGGCCACCTCGGCGCCGGCCAGCGCGTTGAGCAGCGAACTTTTACCCGCATTGGGCTGGCCTGCAATCACCACCTTGATACCTTCACGCAAGATGGCGCCCTGCACCGCCCGCTGCATCACGGTGGCCAGCGTGGCCTGCAGGTGCTGCAGTTGTCCCGCGGCATCGGCTTTCTGCAGAAAATCAATGTCTTCTTCGGGGAAGTCCAGCGTGGCCTCAACCAGCATACGCAACCGGATGAGCTGCGCCAGCAGAGCGTTGACGGATGCTGAAAACTCACCCGACATGGAACGAGCGGCCGACCGGGCCGCACTCTCGGTGCTGGCATCGATCAGGTCGGCAATCGCCTCGGCCTGCGCCAGGTCAATCTTGTCATTGAGGAAAGCCCGCTCTGTGAATTCCCCGGGCTGTGCGAGGCGCAGATCAGCCAATGCTGCTTTGCCTGTGCGGGGGTCCAACGCATGGGCCGCTTCCAGGCACCGGGTCACCAGCAGTTGCAAAACCACCGGGCCACCGTGCGCCTGCAACTCCAACACGTCCTCACCGGTGTAGGAATGCGGGGCCGGGAAATGAATCGCCAAGCCCTTGTCAATCACCTGCCCGGCTGCATCGTAGAAGGCCAGATACGTGGCTTGACGCGGCAACAACGCTCGGCTGCACAGCGCCTGAATCACCGGACCTATGGATTGTCCTGACACACGCACGATGCCCACCGCACCACGGCCGGGCGCAGTGGCAATGGCCACGATGGGGTGATGGTGACGGGTCAGCATAGGAGGTTGTCAGTCAAAGTGATGAGGCTAAAAAAAAGCCGCTGACACGACTGCCAGCGGCTTGATGTGGGTGAACCCGTTTTTACTTGAATTTAGGCAAGTTGAACTGCGGCGGCACGCCCATGCGGGTGTTGATGACCCACTGCTGGGAGATCGACAAGATGTTGTTGGTGATCCAGTACAGCACCAGGCCGGCCGGGAAGAAGAAGAACATCACACTGAAGATCAAAGGCATGAACCACATCAGTTTGGCCTGCATCGGGTCTGGCGGAGCCGGGTTCAGGGCGGTTTGCAGCATGGTGGTGAGGGTCATCACGATGGGCAAAATGAAGTAAGGGTCCGGTGCCGACAAATCCTTGATCCACAAGATCCACGGCGCGTTGCGCATCTCAACGCTGGACAACAGCACCCAGTACAGGGCAATGAACACGGGGATCTGGATCACGATGGGGAAACAGCCACCCATGGGGTTGACCTTTTCCTCTTTGTAGATCTTCATCATCGCCTGCTGCATTTCCTGCGGCTTGTCTTTCAGGCGCTCGCGCATTTCGGTGATCTTGGGATTGATCGCCTTCATCTTGGCCATGCTGGCGTAGGCCTTGGCGTTGAGCCAATAAAACGCAATTTTCAACAGCAGCACCAGCGCCACGATAGACCAGCCCCAGTTGTTGATGAAGCTGTGCAGCTTGTCGAGCAACCAGTACAGCGGCTTGGCCAGAATGGTCAACCAGCCGTAGTCTTTGACCAATTCCAGGCCAGGCGCGAGGGCTTCGAGTTTTTTCTCTTCCTGAGGACCGACAAACACCTTGGCGTCAATCGATTTGGCAGTGCCCGGGGCAATCGCGTCCAACGAAGTGATCATGCCGACCGCGTACAGGTTGGTGTCCACCTTGCGCAGGAACAAGTCACGCTTGATGCCATCCGCCAAAATCCAGGCTGAGGCAAAGTAGTGCTGAACCATGGCAACGTAGCCATTGCTAGCCTGTTTTTCTACGTCCACCTTGTTCTTTTCGATGTCCGTGAACTCCACTTTTTGGTACTTCTTGGCTTCGGTATAAATCGCCGGACCGGTGAAAGTGGAATAAAACGACGACTCGCCCGGTGGCTTGTTGCCATCACGCACCAACTGCAGGTAGAGCTGTGGCGACACGGCGACAGTACCGGTGTTGATCACGTCATGGTGCACACCGATGTCGTAGGAACCACGTTTGATCAAGTACGTTTTAACCAGTTTGACACCGCCGGTGTCGGCCGATTCAAAACGCACCTGCAATTCATCCTGACCATCCTTCAAGGTCCGTTCTCCGGGCACCAGGGTCATGGGGGTTTTGTGGGTGGGCAATGCACCTGACGTCCCAATCAGACCCGACTGGGCCATGTAGACACGGTTAGCGCTTTGGTCAAGCAGCACAAAACCGCTGTTCTTGTCCTGAAACTTGTTGAACGCCGAGTGCACCAACGAGCCTCCCTCGCTGTCAAACGTCAACGCGAAAACATCCGTCGTGACCACCACTTTTTCGCGGACTACGGCCATGGGTGTCGGCGCGCCCACAGGTACCGTTCCGGGCGTAACTGCTGGCATAGCAGCGGTGGGGACCGATGAATTGGCGCCACTGCTGCCGATTGCCGGATTCGCAGCAGTTTTGGCGGTCTGTGTGGAAGCAGGGAAAAACGTTGCCTTCTGGCCATTGAAGACCTGCCACTGATCCCACAGCAACACCATGGAAAAGCCAAAAATCACCCACAAAATAGTGCGGCGGATGTCGTTCATGACGGGTTCTTTTCAGAAGAGGGGGTAGGGGGCGAAGGCCCGACAAGAGGGGTGAACAGGCGCCGTGACCCGGCTGGTGGAACAGGGTCATGCCCAAATTCACACCAAGGATTGCAGCGCACAAGGCGATGCAGTGTAAGGTAGGTTCCCCACACTGCGCCGTGGGTGTCTAGCGCCTGCAGCGAGTACGCCGAGCAAGTCGGTTCAAACCGGCACGACGTACCCAGCCAGGGACTGAGCAACAAGCGATAGGCCCGCACACCCGCAATCAAGCTGATCTGTGGGATCTTCCAGATCCACGAAAACACCGTGTTTTCGATCGTCATGGCAGGCGTGCTGCTGCAACCATCAGAGCCTGAATTTCCGCCCGCACAGCTTGGCGCAGCGGCTCTGAGGTAGCGCTCGGAAATGTTTTTTTGTCAAAAGCGCGCCGCAGGCGCACCACAAAAGCAGCGACCGTCAACTGACCAGAAAAATCAGAACTTACGCTGTAAATCTGGCGTTTGATCGTGTTGCGAGTCACCGCTCTTTTGGCCCAACGTTTGGGTGCCATGGCACCGATCCAAACGTCCTCGATCCCAAACAGCACTGCGGTGAGCGGTGCGTCGTCGGGACTCTTGGAGGGTGCTTTGGCGTCCAGTTTGTTGCGATGCAGTGCAAAGTGCACAGTTTTTGCAACGATAGGCCCAGCCAAAACCGCTTGGAATTGCGGTCGGTTTTGAAGTCGTTGCACTGGACCCCGGCGTCAGCCTTTGGGAAAAGTCTTGAAAACCGTGTCGGGTTTAGACAGCCAAACGCTTGCGGCCTTTGGCGCGACGGGCAGCGATCACTGCACGACCGCCGCGGGTCTTCATGCGCGTCAGGAAACCGTGGGTACGGGCGCGTTTGACTTTGGAAGGTTGGTAGGTGCGTTTCATGGTAAGTCCTGGTGGCCTGTTCGACCGGTTGCTTGAAATAAATTGATCAAGGGCTCCAGAGTGCTGCAGTCGCCGTCGCGGAAACTTTCAGGGTGGTTGTTGCTTGTCGGCACTGACCACTTTTCAGCACTTTTTTGATCGTTCTGACGGATCCCAAAAAACTGTTCAACACAGTTCTTTCGATCTTTTTGGCCACACGCAGCGCGCTTGACACGCACAGGTACCCACAAAACACGACCAAGCACGAAAGCCGGTCTCAAATCTGGAAAACCCTAGATTATGGCAGATCTGCAGTTTTCGGCAAGTCTTGTGCCGATCTGGCGTTGAACGCCACGACCTTCGCATCGGCTGACGTACAGATCCGTCAAGCAATTCGATCGCATTCAAGATGCCAAAGGCGCAACGCCTGTCCGTTTTTCTTCTTAACTAATCTTCTTGTTCAATTTAGTAGCAATAGTAAAGCGAGTCTTTTTCTGTGGACAGCTGGCAATTTGTGTGTGAAATCAAAGACTTGGCAGTTGTTTAAGTCTGTGCCAAGCCTCGCATCGGAATGCAGTGAAACAGTGAACAACTTCCTCATCGTGCTTTGCCCTGTGGATAAGTTGGCAGTTGTTCAAAAGTTGTCCCCAAGGTTTGGCTGGATGCGCGCGACATGGGTTCACAGGAGCATCGTGCGTCGAGCGAAAAAACTTGCCGCCTGCCTTGCAGAAGGTCTCGATCTGACCTTGCGAAGGTGTAGTTGTCAGAAGCAAACCCGGTCAGCACGAGCGGTGGGCCAAGCACATGGGCCTTCTGCTTTTTGTGGATAACAGAGCTCACGGACTACAATTACCGGTGTCAAAAATTAACGATATCCACAAGTCCTTGAGCGTTGCGCGTTGCCGACAACACGGGGAATGCGCAGATGAATGAGCGTGCTGTTCAGGGCTCCAAGCCTGATTTATGGGCGAGCTGCGTCGATCAGCTTGCGCAAGAACTGCCGGAGCAGCAGTTCAATACCTGGATCCGTCCATTGGTGGCCGATGTGGCCCACGATTTGTCGAGCGTCACGATCCAGGTCGGCAATCGGTTCAAGCTCGACTGGATCCGCGCGCAGTACGCATCGCGTATTTCCGTGCTGCTGGAATCCATCTCAGGTCAGAAAATTCCATTGGAACTGGCGTTAGCGCCGCGTGAGGCACCCGCCCGGCAGGCAGCAGGCGGTCCAAAACCGGGTCAGCAGGGCGTGGTGGACCTGTTGGTGCCCACGCCAGCCGCTGCGGCGGTTGACGAAACTGCTGGTGCGGCTTTTAAAAGCCGGTTGAACACGGCGCTGACGTTTGACACATTGATCGAAGGCACGGCCAACCGCATGGGTCGTGCGGCCGCCTTGCATGTCTCCAGCAGTTTGGGTCAGCTCTACAACCCCTTGTTCATTTACGGCGGCGTGGGTTTGGGCAAAACCCACCTGATGCACGCCATTGGCAACAAATTGGTGGCCGACAACCCCGCGGCCAAAGTGCTCTACATCCACGCGGAGCAATTTGTGTCGGATGTGGTCAAAGCCTACCAACGCAAGACTTTCGACGAGTTCAAGGAGCGTTACCACTCACTGGACTTACTGCTGATCGATGACGTGCAGTTTCTGGCCAACAAGGACCGCACGCAGGAGGAGTTTTTCAACGCCTTTGAAGCGCTGTTGACCAAAAAATCTCACATCGTGATGACCAGCGATACCTATCCCAAGGGGTTGACGGACATCCATGAGAGGTTGGTGTCGCGTTTCGACTCGGGTCTGACCGTGGCGATCGAGCCGCCCGAGCTGGAAATGCGCGTAGCCATTCTGATTCGCAAAGCCGAGTCTGAAGGCACCGTGATGCCGGAAGAAGTGGCCTTTTTTGTGGCCAAAAACGTGCGCTCCAACGTGCGTGAGCTGGAAGGTGCGCTGCGTAAGATTCTGGCGTATTCACGCTTCAATCTGAAAGATATCTCCATCCAGTTAGCCCGTGAAGCGCTGCGGGACCTGCTGTCGATTCAAAACCGCCAGATTTCGGTGGAAAACATCCAGAAAACGGTCGCCGACTACTACAAGATCAAAGTGGCGGACATGTATTCGAAGAAGCGGCCTGCCAGCATTGCAAGGCCGCGCCAGATCGCGATGTACCTGGCCAAGGAGCTGACTCAGAAGAGCCTGCCCGAGATTGGCGAGCTGTTTGGCGGGCGCGACCACACCACGGTGTTGCATGCGGTACGCAAAATGGCGGCCGAGCGCCAGCAGATGACGGAGCTCAACCAGCAGCTGCACGTGCTTGAACAGACATTGAAGGGCTAGGACAATTCGTTGCAACCAGCTGACAGGGGCGGTTTTGCGTGAAAAAAGCATGGGGACAACTTTTGAACAACCACCTGCTTATCCACAGAAGCCGATGACAATGCGAAGTTGTTCCATCTCGCAACGCACGCCGGGTGCAACAGCAACACAAGGTTAAACAACCGCTAAGCACTTGATTTGAAACAGGAAAATTCAGATGTCCACAGGCAGGTCGTATCCTTACTACTGCTACTACATTGAATTAAAAGATTAAAGATAAAGACAAGAGGAATTCATGATCGTTCTGAAAGCCACTCAAGACAAGGTGTTGTCTGTTCTTCAATCCGTTGCCGGCATCGTTGAACGCCGTCACACCTTGCCAATCCTTGCGAACGTGCTGATTCGTAAAACCGGATCACAAATTCAGCTGACCACCAGTGATCTGGAAATTCAGATCCGCACCAGTGCCGAACTGGACGGCGACAGTGGCAGTTTCACCACGACGGTTGGCGCACGCAAACTCATCGACATCCTGCGCTCCATGCCCAGTGACCAGACGGTGTCTTTGGAGTCAGCGCAGAACAAGTTGATCCTCAAAGGCGGCAAAAGCCGCTTCACACTGCAAACATTGCCCGCCGAAGATTTCCCGCTGGTGCAGGAAGCGGCGAACTTTGGCCCTGCGTTTTCTGTGCCGCAAAAGGTGTTGAAAGACCTGCTCAACCAGGTGTCGTTTGCCATGGCGGTGCATGACATCCGCTACTACCTGAACGGGATTTTGTTTGTGGCAGAAGGCAAACAGCTCAGCCTGGTGGCCACGGACGGGCACCGGCTGGCGTTTTCGTCCGCGACGCTGGATGTGGAAGTGCCTAAACAGGAAGTGATCTTGCCGCGCAAAACGGTGCTGGAAATGCAGCGCCTGCTCAGCGACAAGGAAGGCGCCATCGAGATGCAGTTCGCGGGCAACCAGGCCAAGTTCAGCTTTGACGGCATGGAGTTCGTGACCAAGCTGGTCGAGGGCAAATTCCCCGACTACAACCGCGTGATCCCCAAGAATCACAAAAACATCATCACGCTGGGCCGTGAGCCGCTGCTGCGTAGCCTGCAGCGCACCGCGATTTTGACCAGCGAAAAGTTCAAAGGCGTGCGCCTGAACATCGATCCCGGCACCCTGCGGGTGGCGTCCAACAACGCCGAGCAGGAAGAGGCGGTGGATGAGCTGGACATTGACTACGGCGGTGACTCGATTGAAATTGGGTTCAACGTCACCTACCTGATCGATGCGCTGGCCAACATGAGCCAGGACATGGTGAAAATTGAACTGGCAGACTCCAACAGCTCGGCGCTGCTGACCATCCCTGACAACATGTCCTTCAAATACGTGGTGATGCCGATGCGCATTTGATGCGTCCAACCAGCCGCTAACCTGCAGTTAATACCGACAGACCCGCGCACATTCGCGGGTTTGGTCATTGATAGACAAGAGAAAAGTGGGCCATGACTGAACAAAACAAACCGAACGACGCCGACCAGGTCAACGTGACCAACACCCACAACGAAGGTGGTGGCGCGGGCGAGGCCAGTTCCAATTTCCAACCCAAGATCGACACCAACCAGGCCGGCGCGTCCGAAGCCTATGGTGAAGGCTCGATCCAGATTCTGGAAGGCTTGGAAGCCGTGCGCAAACGCCCGGGCATGTACATCGGCGACACGTCGGACGGCACTGGCTTGCACCATTTAGTGTTTGAGGTGGTCG
This sequence comes from Polaromonas sp., assembly GCA_046154065.1. Classification (GTDB taxonomy): domain Bacteria; phylum Pseudomonadota; class Gammaproteobacteria; order Burkholderiales; family Burkholderiaceae_C; genus Polaromonas. The sequence continues at coordinate 27,115 of JBJXEI010000001.1, forward strand.
ACAACTCGATCGACGAGTCCCTGGCCGGGCATTGCGACGACATCGTGGTCACCATCCACACCGACAACTCGATCAGCGTGGTCGACAACGGCCGTGGCATCCCGACCGGCGTGAAGATGGACGACAAACACGAGCCCAAACGCTCGGCTGCTGAAATTGCGCTGACCGAACTGCACGCGGGTGGCAAGTTCAACCAGAACAGCTACAAGGTGTCGGGCGGCCTGCACGGCGTGGGCGTGAGCTGCGTCAATGCATTGAGCAAAATGCTGCGACTGACGATCCGGCGTGACGGCAAGGTCCACACCATGGAGTTTTCCAAGGGTTTTGTGCAAAACCGCATTGTGGAAACCGTGGGTGGTGTGGAGGTGTCACCGATGAAGGTGATGGGTGAAACCGACAAGCGCGGCACCGAGGTTCACTTCCTGCCCGACACCGACATTTTCAAGGAAAACAACGATTTTCACTATGAAATCCTGAGCAAACGCCTGCGTGAGCTCAGCTTTTTGAACAACGGCGTGAAGATCCGCCTGAAAGACGAACGCTCGGGCAAAGAAGACGACTTTGCCGGGGCCGATGGCGTCAAGGGCTTTGTGGGCTTCATCAACAAGGGCAAAACCGTGTTGCACCCCAACGTGTTTGCCGCGATGGGCGACCGCCAAAGTGACCAGGGCACCAACATCGGTGTGGAAGTGGCGATGCAGTGGAACAGCGGCTACAGCGAGCAGGTGCTGTGTTTCACCAACAACATTCCGCAGCGTGATGGCGGCACCCACCTGACCGGCCTGCGCGCCGCGATGACCCGGGTCATCAACAAATACATCGACGACAGCGAGCTGGCCAAAAAAGCCAAGGTCGAGGTCACTGGCGACGACATGCGAGAAGGCCTGTGCTGCGTGCTGAGTGTGAAGGTGCCCGAGCCCAAGTTTTCGAGCCAGACCAAGGACAAACTGGTGTCCAGCGAAGTGCGTGGCCCGGTGGAAGACATCGTCAGCCGCCTGCTGCACGACTACCTGCAGGAGCGCCCGAACGACGCCAAAATCATCGTCGGCAAAATCATCGAAGCGGCCCGTGCCCGCGAAGCCGCGCGTAAAGCCCGCGACATGACCCGCCGCAAAGGCGTGCTGGACGGCATGGGCCTGCCCGGCAAGCTGGCGGACTGCCAGGAAAAAGACCCGGCAGGCTGCGAAATCTATCTGGTGGAGGGCGACTCCGCCGGCGGTTCTGCCAAACAGGGCCGTGACCGCAAGTTCCAGGCAATTTTGCCCCTGCGCGGCAAGATCCTGAACGTTGAAAAAGCGCGCTATGAAAAGCTGCTGACCAGCAATGAAATCCTGACGCTGATCACAGCCCTGGGCACTGGCATTGGCAAGGGCGGCGGCGTGGGCGGCACCCCGGGCGCGGACGACTTCAACGTCGCCAAGCTGCGTTACCACCGCATCATCATCATGACCGACGCCGACGTGGACGGCGCGCACATCCGCACCCTGCTGCTGACGTTTTTCTACCGCCAGATGCCCGAGCTGGTCGAGCGTGGCCACATCTACATCGCCCAGCCGCCGCTGTACAAGGTCAAGGCTGGCAAGGAAGAGCAGTACCTCAAAGACACGGCGGCCCTCGACGGCTTTTTGCTGCGCATCGCCATGAAAGACGCCTACGTGCAGACCAGCGCCGATGAAACCGCGGTGCTGACCGGCGACACGCTGGCCGAACTGGCCCGCAAACACCAGCTGGCCGAGTCCGTGATTGCCCGCCTGCGCGGTTTCATGGACGCCGAGGCGCTGCGCTGCATTGCCGACGGCGTGTCGCTGAACCTGGACACCGTGGCGGACGCTGAAGTGTCAGCCGTTGCTTTGCAGGGGCAGCTGCGGGCCTTGAACACCACCGGCGCCCCGGCTGAAGTGGCCGGTGAGTTCGACGTGCGCACCGACAAGCCGATTCTGCGCATCAGCCGCCGCCACTACGGCAACGTGAAAAGCAGCGTCATCACCCAGGACTTTGTCCATGGGGCCGACTACGCCACGCTGGCCGACGCCGCTGCCACCTTCAAGGGCCTGATCGGCGAGGGCGCCAAGGTCATGCGCGGCGAGGGCGAGCGCCGCAAGGAAGAAAAAGTCGGTGATTTCCGCGAAGCCATGCGCTGGCTCATCGGCCAGGCCGAAAACGCCACCGCCCGCCAGCGCTACAAAGGCCTGGGCGAAATGAACCCCGCCCAGCTGTGGGAAACCACGATGGACCCGACCGTGCGCCGCCTGCTGCGTGTGCAGATCGATGACGCCATTGAAGCCGACCGCGTGTTCACCATGCTGATGGGCGACGAGGTCGAGCCGCGCCGCGAGTTCATCGAGCAGAACGCACTGCGTGCTGCGAACATTGATATTTAAAACCGAACCATGCTAGACACCACCCAACGCCCCGACCTGCCCGATCACCTCTCGTCTGATGCCCGCAGCCCACACCATGTGGCGGCAGTGTTTGAACACGATGTGGGCATTCTGTTCAACGACAAAGAGCGTTTTGATGTGCAGGAATACTGCATCAGCGAAGGCTGGATCAAGGTGCCGGTGGGCAACAAGGTGGACCGCAAGGGCAACCCGCTGACGATCAAGCTCAAGGGCACGGTCTCGGCTTTTTACAAATAAACGCCTGACTTTGCGCCAGTGCCACCAGGGCCGCCGGGCATGAGCCTGATCGCCGTCATCGACTTTGAGACCACCGGCCTGTCGCCCGCCCTGGGCGACCGCGCCACGGAGGTAGCCATCGTTCTGGTGGAAGATGGCCAGGTGGTGGACCGCTTCCAGAGCCTGATGAATGCGGGCGTTCGCCTGTCATCCTTCATCACGCAGTTCACCGGCATCACCAACGCCATGGTGGCCAGCGCGCCACCCGCCGCCAGTGTAATGGGCGACGCCAGCCGGTTTGTGGGCCGCGCGCCCATGGTGGCGCACAACGCCGCGTTTGACCGTAAGTTCTGGCAGGCCGAACTGCAGCGCGCGGACCAGTGGGCCGACCACGCTTTTGCCTGCACGCTGCTGGTGTCACGGCGGCTGTACCCGCAAGCGCCCAGCCACAAACTCGGCATGCTGGCCGACTTTCACCACCTGCCCACCGCCCGCCGTGCCCACCGCGCCCTGGCCGACGCCGAAATGGCCGCCGCCCTGCTGGGCCAAATTCAGCACGACCTGCGTACCCACCACCGTGTGCCGCGCCCTGACCACGCCATGCTGACGGCGCTGCAGCGTTGTGCCAAACCGGCCCTGCCCGCGCTGATGGTGAAGTACGCGCAAGCTTGAGCCGACGCCACGGCACACGAACCCCCTTGTTTGCAAACCGTGGCCAAGCCGCTTTGGCCGACAATAGGCTGCGCTGGGGTGCTGCACATCTGTTTTTGGGGTGTTTGATGGCCCTGGCCAACGTTTTCACTGCCTGTTCTGCTATATATTTAGTAGCAAAATTTTGGCCTTTTCTTCCTGCCCCTATGACCCCCACAACCTCCCTCGCCGCTTCGCCCGCATTGACTGTGTTGAACGAGGTCTTCGGCTACAGCGACTTCCGGGGTCCGCAGGCGGCCATCGTCAACCATGTGGTCAACGGTGGTGACGCGCTGGTGCTGATGCCCACGGGCGGCGGCAAGTCGCTGTGCTACCAGATCCCGGCCATCGTGCGGCAGCAGGCGGGGCACGGGGTGACGATCGTGATCTCGCCGTTGATCGCGCTGATGCACGACCAGGTGGGCGCGCTGCATGAGGCGGGTGTGGCGGCAGCGTTTTTGAATTCGACGCAGACCTATGAGGAAAGCAGCGCGCTGGAAAAGCAGCTGCTCAAAAATGAACTGACGCTGCTGTACGCCGCGCCCGAGCGCATCAACACGCCGCGCATGAAGGGCTTACTTAGCAGCCTGCATGAGCGGGGACTGCTCAGCCTGTTTGCGATTGACGAGGCGCACTGCGTGAGCCAGTGGGGCCACGACTTCCGGCCGGAGTACCGCAGCTTGAGCCTGCTGTACGAGACCTTTCCCGATGTGCCGCGCATGGCGCTGACAGCCACGGCTGACGATCTGACGCGCCAAGACATGATCGAGCGGCTCAAGCTCGAAGACGCACAGCACTTCGTCAGCAGCTTTGACCGGCCCAACATCCGCTACACCATCGTCGAAAAAACCGACCCGACGCGCCAGCTGCTGCGCTTCATCCAGAACGAACACGCGGGCGAGGCGGGCATCGTCTACTGCCAGTCACGCAAGCGGGTCGATGAAATTGCCAGCACGCTGGCCGACCACGGCCTGAAGGCGCTGGCCTACCACGCGGGGCTGGACTCGGCCCTGCGGCAAGAACGCCAGGACCGCTTTCTGCGTGAAGACGGCGTGGTGATGGTGGCCACGATTGCCTTCGGCATGGGCATTGACAAGCCCGACGTACGGTTTGTGGCGCACCTGGACATGCCCAAAAACATCGAAGGCTACTACCAGGAAACCGGGCGGGGCGGGCGTGACGGGCTGCCGGCCGACGCGTGGATGGTCTACGGCCTGCAGGACGTGGTGAACCAGCGCCGCATGATCGACACCAGCGACGCGGCCAGTGAAGAGTTCAAGGCGGTGATGCGCGGCAAGCTCGACGCGCTGCTGAGCCTGGCCGAGGGCACCGACTGCCGCCGCGTCAGCCTGCTGCATTACTTTGGCGAGGCCAGCCAGCCCTGTGGCAACTGCGACAACTGCATTGCCCCCCCGGCGGTGTGGGACGCCACCGAGGCGGCACGCAAGATGCTCAGCTGCATTTACCGCGTGCAACAGGCTAGCGGCATCAGCTTTGGGGCCGGGCATTTGATGGACATCCTGCGCGGCAAAACCACCGACAAGGTGGCCCAGTACCAGCATGACAAGCTCAGCACCTTCGGCATTGGCGCGGACCTGAATGAGGCGCAGTGGCGCAGCGTGCTGCGCCAGCTGATCGCCAAAAACATGGTGTACGCCGACGCCGAGGCTTACGGCACGCTGCGGCTGCTGGCTGATGCGCGGCAGGTGCTCAAAGGTGAAGCGACGGTGCTGCTGCGCGAGCAGGTCGCCAGCGGCAAGGAATCCACCCGCAAAAGCAAGGCGACCAAAACATCGGCCAAGGGCATGGCCGAGGCGGCGCTCAACGCCGGGGCGCTGGAGCGTCTGGGCCGCCTCAAAGCCTGGCGCGCCGAAGTGGCGCAGCAGCACAACCTGCCCGCGTTTGTGATTTTTCACGACGCCACGCTGCGCGCCATTGCCGAGCGGGACCCGAGCGCCCTGGCCGATCTGGAAGGCATCAGCGGCATTGGCAGCAAAAAGCTGGACGCTTATGGGGCGGAAGTGCTGCGGGTGTGTGCTGTGCCCTGAGTCGCCGCTGGCTTTAGACCGGGAACACGTTCTAAGCCAAAAGAAGTAGCCCAAACCCGCCAGGCATAGCAAAATCGACGGGTGGCGATTACAAAATTTAACATTCAATCGCTGATCAATCTGCTTCAGCCGTGTGCAGTGCGCACGTGCGGCTGGCTGCGCCACCTGCTGGCCTTGTTGATGGTGATGTTTGGGACCGAACTGACGGCTGTGCAGGATGCTTACCCGCCGTCGGCCGTGCGCCTGACGTCAGAGGCCGCACCCCAGAAAATCACCGATTCGTTGCAATTTTTTCTGGACACCTCCGGCCAGTTGGCGGTGGCGGACATTGACCAGCTCGCCGGTGGGCAATTTGCGCCGGTGACGGGCGTGCCGCTCAAACTGGAAGGCGCAACCTTGTGGCAACGTTTTGACGTGGTGCTGGACCATGCGTCTCGCCCCTGGCACGTGGCCTTGGCTTTGCCCGCTTTGGATGAGGCGACGTTGTATTTTAGAGACAAATCTGGCCATTGGGTGCAACAGGAAGCCGGGGACACGCGGGCCATGAGCCGTTGGGCGTTGCCAGGACGCTACCCGGTGTTTTCATTGTCAGGCGACCCGGATGTGCTGCAGCGCTACTACCTGCAGATTCGCCATTCACGCGTGCCGTATTCTGTGGTGCCTGAGTTGATGAGCGACGTGCAACTCATCAACTTGCGGCAGAACGAACACATGCTGTTGGGCATTTACTTTGGCTTGGCGATGCTGGTGGTGGTGCTGGCGACCGCCAACGCCTTGGCCTACCGAGACCCTGGGTTTGGTACTTACGCGCTGTATGTGGCCATGCTGTCTGCTGCCCAGGGCATCACCACCGGTGTGGCGGGCCTGTACTGGTGGCCGGCATCGCCGCAGTTGAACAATGCGGGGGCCGTGCTATTCAGCGCGATGTCGGCCGCGTCGGCCCTGTGGTTTGTCCACACCATCACCCGTATCCCCCATCTTTTCCCTGCGCTGAGCCGACTGATGCAGTTCCTGATGCTGGCGCTACCCCTGTGCGGGTTGGTCAATGCCCTGTTGCTCAACTCAGCTGCATTTGCGGTCTACAACGCGCTGGTCAGCCTCGGCATTGCGGTGCTGATCCTGGCGTTGCTCACTGCTATGTTCCGCGGTGATGGGCAACCGCGCTGGGTCGGGCTTGGTTTTTTGCCAGTAGTGCTGGCCGCTGTGTTCCCGATTCTGCGTAACTACGGCGTGATCGGGTCCAGCTTCCTGACGCAATACGCCTTGATGGTTGGTTCGGCCATCGCAGCGCCGGTGCTGTTCTACGGCCTGTACCAGCGCCTGCTGCGCAGCCGCTTGCCCAGCAGCCGCGCCAAGTCGTTGCAAACCATCGATCCGCTCACGGGACTCCATTCGCCACGCGTGCTGATCAACCGTCTGCGGCAGGCGCTGGCCGTGGCAACTCAGCACCAGCAGCCCTTTGCCATTTTGATGGTCAATCTCGTGAACCTGAGCCTTTTGCAGAATCAGCACGGGCGTGAAACTGGTGAACGCGCGCTGGTCATGGCGGCGGCCCGAATCCGGGCCGTGGCGCGCCCCTCGGATACCGTTGCGCGGGCCGGCGACGCTCAATTTGCCTTGCTGATGGACGGCCCCGTGAGCGCCCTGCTGGCCAATGACATTGCCACCAGGATTCTGGCCAGCGGCTTGCGTCCGTCCGACGAATTGCCCGACGCCGAGCCACTGCACTTTCACATCGCCATTGGCCACCTGGACGACATGGACAGCCTGCCCGACACCCAGGCCGACAGCTGCTTTGCTCGCATGTTGCGCGCCGTTGGCGACATGAACGACGGCTCCCGCAAGGCCATCCGCCGGGTTCAGCTGTAGGTCACGCGCTCACAGCTCGATCTCTGCCGCCAGCGGCGCGTGGTCAGACAGGTGCGACCAAGGTCTGGCCGGCAGCACCACGGGCGCGTGGCCAATGGCGTTGCGCACATAAATGCGGTCCAGGCGCAGCAGTGGCAGCCGCGCCGGGAATGTGCGGGCGGCTTCTCCGTGGGCCTGCACAAACACCTCGTGCAGACCGGCCCCTTCTTCCAGCACGGCGTGGGCCCGCCGCCGCCAGTCGTTGAAGTCACCGGCCACCACCACCGGAGCGTGCGCCGGGATGTGGTGTTTGACCCGGTCGCAGAGCATCTTCATCTGCTGCACGCGGTGTGACTCCATCAGCCCCAGGTGCACACAGATGGCGTGCACGTTGACGCTGCGTCCAGGAATCTGCAGCTCGCAGTGCAGCAGGCCGCGCCGCTCGGGCCCGCTGATGGACACATCCATGTTTTCAAACCGGACGATGGGGAACTTGGACATCACCGCGTTGCCGTGGTCGCCTTTGGTGTACACCGCGTTGCGGCCATAGGCAAACTGCGGCCAGATGTCGTCGGCCAAAAATTCGTAGTGCGGGGTGTCCGGGAAGTTTTCAAACCGCTCGCCGTGCCCGGTGTGGCTACCGGTGACTTCCTGCAAAAAAACCACGTCGGCGCCCACGCTACGCACAGCGTCACGCAGCTCAGGCAGGATGAATTTGCGGTTGAAAAACGTGAAGCCCTTGTGGATGTTGACCGTCAACACCTTGAAGGAAAACCCGGTCTCGGCACTGGCCGCACTCAGCGCGGTGTGAACATCGTCGTTCACCGCGTTCATGTCCACGGCACCGGGCGGAGCCAGCCTGTCAGGCATGGGCACCGTCACGGTTTGCGCCAGCGCGCCGGGCGGCGTGCCTTGCATGGCGCCTTCAGCATGTGGATGAGCAGGGGGAGGGTCGTTGGGTTGCATGAATCAAGCGTAGTGCAGGCCCATGACAAGCCCGCACCGACGCGCCTAAAGCCTTGATTGTTGCGCTGCAGCGCAACGGCGGGTGTAGGACGGCGGCTAGCGTCTTGGGCTGAAAACGTACACAGCACTTGCGCCGCAGGGATCAGCCGTTGTCCTCCTCCGCGTTCTCCAGCGTCAGCCGCAACGGCGCTTGTGGGCTGCATCGGCGCACGCATACCAGTTGGCTGAGCGCGTCTGCATCTGCGCCTGCGCCTTTGAGCCTTGGGTCCCGGGCGTACGCCACGCCACTCAAGGGGCTGCCCTTGTTCGTCGCGCACTCGATTCTGTCTTTTTGCCGGTCCGTGTCATCAAAACGATAAACGCAGCCGCCCAGCGCGCGCAGTGGGTGCCCTTTGCGGCGCTGGTGTACCGCAACCCGGATGCTGTGAAACGACGCTGTACGGCCGAGAAATTCACCGCCATCCAGGTACAGCCTGAACTCGCCCTCGTTCCGGCTGGTGCCCAGGTAGTGGGCTCCCAACGCGCCAAAGGCACTGGTGCTGGCCCCCCAAGAGGCCAGGGCGATCAGCCATGCGGCTGTTTTGGCGGTTGTCAAACTGAAGCCCCTGGCGCCTTGCTCACACCAACTCAACAGTGAGCTGGTAGCGGCTGGTGGCGCTGCCGTCTGGTGACACGACGTCAATGGCGATGACGGTACCCGCTGCAACAGCCACCGTGGTGCTGGCCCCTTGCGCCACCACCACCCCGTTGACCTTCATGGCGCTGATGTGGTTGGACATGGCGGTTGGCTTGACGACCAGGCTGGCAGTTCCGCTGCGCACCTTGACCGGGTATGCATAGGTCCAGGGGTCAAACTTGTTGGACACCTTGTTGGCCACACCGTTGGCGGGCACCGCCCAGTACACGTCGACACCGACCAGATCGCCGCCAACCAGTTCGATGTTGCTCAACACCGAGTATTTTTTGTAGCCGTCGGCGGTGTTGTAGTTGATGGTGGCGTTGCACGGAAAGCTGGTGGTCGGGGCGGTGAAATAGTCCACCGCGCTGTCCAGTCCGGTGCCCAGGGCGTTGCCAACGGCCATCCAGTTTTTGTCCCGCCACATGTCGCCAACGATGCTCATGCGGGAGTTCCGGGTGGTCGGGCTGGTCGGGTTGCCCACACGGCCCCCCCGGATCGAAGGCACGGTCACCGCATCACCCTTGTCGATCAGCTGTTGGAAACACTTGACGAAGTTGTTGAGGCCTTCCATGCCCACCGACACCTCCTGGTGCGCGTTGGTCACTTCGGTGACCAGGCCCAACGTGCTGCTTTTTCGGTAGTTGGCCATCAGCTGCTGCAGCAGCGACAAAAACACATCGACCTTGACGGCGTTGTACTGGGTGGTGTCCGCCGTGTAGGCTCGGTTGCAGCAGAACATGTCTGAGCCAAAGACCCAACCTGTCTGGTTGACGATGGCCGTCATCAGGCCGTTGGTGTGGCCGGGCTGGGTGTAGGCCGTGACCTGTACGTTGCCCAGGTCGAGCACCTGGCCGTCATTGAGGGCTACTGCCGCGGCACCGGCCAGCTTGAAGTCCGCACGCGTAGCGGCTGTGATGGCCGCTTTTTCAATGGCTGAGGCATACAGGGTGACGCCTGCAGAGGTGAAGTTGTAGATCTGTTCTGCGTGGTCAGAGTGGTTGTGGCCCACGATGACGTCGTAAGGTTTGGTGGCCAGCGTGTCAATGAACGCCTTGAGGTTGGCTTTTTGGTAGCCGTACTCACCCGCGTCAAACACCAGGCCGCGTGTCGAGCCCTCAATGTAGAAAACAAAAGCCTGGAAATACTCGGCCGGGTTGTTGATCTTCCACACCGTGGGGGTGGTGGGGGTGCCCGGGTGCATCAGCTTGGCCTGGAAGGCGCCCACCTGCGGACGCACCACGTTCCAGGTGAAGGTCTGGACCGCGCTGGTCGCCATGCCAGCTTTTTTGGTGACCGCCTTCAACCGGTACAGGCGAAAGTCGGTGGTGGAGGTGAGCGGGTTGACGAACTGCAACACGCCGTTGTTCACGAAGTCGTATTCGATGCCGGCGGCCACCGGGTCGGCGGGCTCCGTGCCATCGAAGGTGTAGGTGTAGTAAATCTTGGCGTCTGGCGTGGGCGTGGAGATCCGAACGTAGCAGCGCGGCGCTGTCGTGCCGGATTTGCACATCACCTGCGGCGGGGCCACCAGCTGGCTGGTGATGCTGTCAAAGATGGCTTTGGCTTCACCGGCCGTCAGCGATGCCGCTGGCGCGAACAAGGTGGCGCTGCTGCCCTTCATGTAACCCGCCGCCACCAGCGCGTTGACACTGGCCTGACGGCTGGCGCTGATGGACCCTGCATCGGTGAACGATGACAAGGCGTTGGTGCTGGCAGCTGGAACCTTGAAGGCCTTGGCGTAGATTTCAGCGGCTTCTTCACGCGTGATCGGCTGGTCGGGGTAGAAGAACCCCTGCACGTTGCTGATGATGGCTTCTTCGAGCGCGGTCTCGATTTCTTTGGCATTGGGCGTGACGCCAATCTTCACATCGACAAATGTGGGTTGCGGCAGCTTGTACGGGTCGTTGTACTCGGACGAATGAACCCAGTCGAAGTACTTGGAGACCGATGCCACGAACAGGGCCCGTGTCATGACCACCGCATCGGGGTTGGCAGGCTGCGGTACCGGCGCAACGTCGTCACCCCCGCCGCCGCAAGCCGTCACTGCCGAGACGGTGGCCGCAGAGGCCAGCAGCGCAGGCAGTCCCAGCATCTGACCGAAAAACCGTCGCGAGACGCCTTGCGGCTGACTGCCCGTGGGCGCCGGGTGGGATGACGGCGCGTGGGCCGCAGTGATGGTCTTGTCTGTCATCGTCAATTTTCCTGGTTGGCTTGCCGAGTGTTCGTCTCAATGCTTGTCAGGCGTCAGCACCTCGCCCGATGTTTTGAATGTACGAACTGGTGAGTACCAACCGTATGAGGTTAGCCCCCAATGAATTGCGCCGAGCCATTGACCGCATCGCCCGCGTTGGCCGATTTCAATGCAAACGGCGGCACCCATCGGCATCGGCGTGAACAACCTGGAGGCCGCAGCGGCATACTTTCTGGAGATAATCAAAAGTCATCAGAAAAACGCCGCCGTTCCTGAGCAAGCCCGACGATGCAAGCCATGCATAAAATAATTGAAGAAAATATAAAGTCCGTACCGGAAGGGGTGGCCGGGACCCCTCAAGTGCGCGATTCTGCGAAAACCCTCCAGAATATTTTGGAGGTGGCTTCACGCGAATTTGAGAGCAAAGGTTTCAACGGCGCCCGCATCGACGCCATTGCTGAAGCGACACGCACCAGCAAGCGGATGATTTACTACCATTTCGAGGGCAAGGAAGGCCTGTACATCGCGGTTCTGGAAGCTGAGTACCGGCGCATTCGGGACATTGAGCTGTCCATGCACCTTGAAGACCAGGACCCGGCGCAAGCACTTCGGGATTTGACGGGGTTTACCCATGACTATCACTTGCAAAACCCCGGGTTTGTGCGCTTGGTGATGGTCGAAAATATTCACCATGGCGCTTACCTGGCACGCTCCAAAGTGATTCAGTCGGTGAACAACTCGGCCATTGAAACCTTATCGGTCATTTATGAACGCGGCGTGGTGGCCGGTATTTTCCGGCCCGGTATCCGGCCCATCGATTTGCATTTTTTAATCACATCCCAATCGTTCTACAACGTGTCGAATCGAAAAACATTCGCCTTGGTATTCAAACAGGATGTTGACAGCCCGCAAGCCATGGCCGAAAGGCGCAGCAGCATCATTGAAAGCGTGATGTTGATGGTTCTGAAATAGCTTCAGGCCGTCTCCAAAACACATCACCGGCGCAGCGCGGCCATCCAGCCGAGCCCGGCGGTGGTGCCGCCGCTTTGTTGGCCTAAGCGGGGCCGGTACTCACAGCCGACCCAGCCTTGCCAGCCGCACTGCGCGGCCACCTCGTCCAGCACCCCCAGCAAGTAGGTGTAGTTCAGCTCACCCAGGTCGGGCTCCTGGCGCTGCGGCACCCCGGCGATCTGCACATGCCCGACCGCACCCGTGGGCAGGTATTTGCGGATTTTGGTGGCCACGTCGCCCTCGACGATCTGGCAGTGGTAAAGGTCCATTTGCACCTGCAGGTTGGCCGCGCCCACTGCGGCGACGATCTCATGCGCGTGGTCCTGGCGGTTCAAAAAGTAACGCGGAAAGTCACGCGGGTTGATGGGCTCGACCATCACGCTTCGGCCGGCCTTGGCCGCCTCAGCCGCCGCCCAGCGCAGGTTGTTGACATAGGTGGCCTGCACGTCTTCCCGCGCCAGGCAGGCCGGGATCAGCCCCGCCATCAGGTGGATGCGGGGGCAGTCTAGCGCGTCGGCGTAGCGCAGCGCCAGCAGCACCCCGGCACGAAACTCCGCCTCCCGGCCGGGCACGCAAGCCGTGCCCCGGTCACCGGCCACGTCAATGGCATGGGCGATGGACGCGGTGTCCACCCCGCCCGGCGGCGCATTGAGCAGCACCTGCTGCAGGCCGCAGCCGCGCAGCCGGGCGGCCATGTCCTGCGCGTCAAAGGCGTAGGCGAACTGGCATTCCACTGCTTTGAAACCGTCGTTTGCCGCCGCTTCAAAGCGGTCCAAAAAGGGCAGGTCGGCATACATCAGGGACAAGTTGGCGGCAAATTGGGGCATGGCAGCGGCTCAAAGATTCAGCGGGTTCGGCAGAAGGCACAGGGCGAAGGGACTTCGCTGCACTCTACAACACGGCCACACGCCGCGGCGCACACGTCCTACAGGGCGCGGGGCGGCTGGCTGATGGGGTTGGGCGGGCTCGGCACGTAAATTAAAAGTCTGCTCTTTGCCCTTGTGGCCGAAGCGCTTTTTGAACCCCGGCCTGCATCCACAGGCCATCTGAAAAGGAAACCACATGACTTCAACCCTCAAACGCTCGATGCCCGCCGCTGCCACCCTGGCCCTGGCCATGATGTTCGGCGCGCAAGCCCAGGCGCAAACGCAAACCCCACTGCCACCGACCGCCCCGGCCGTGGTCAAGGGCGACCAGATGGCTCCCCCTGCCCCGGGCGGCACCAGCACCCAGGCAGCACCCGCCGTGCGCATGCCGCAGAACAACAACGTGTCCAACACGGCGACCCCACCGGTCTCCAAAGCCAAGCCGATGACCATGCAAGAGCGCAACGAGTCCCGCATGAAGCGCGAAATGGCTGCCACCAACGGCGGCACGACCTCGCCCGAAGCCAACAACGTGAGCAATGGGGCCACCTCGGTGGCTCCGGCCGCCACGGGCAAGACCCGCGCTGAGCGCAAGGCAGAACGGGACGCCAAACGCATGGCTAAGTCTGGCGCTGCGGATCCTGCGATGGTCAAGCCCTGAGCGCAGGGGTCATCGCCTCTACGGCGCTGACCTTTGAACGCTTTCAATTTTTTAACCTGCGGACCTGCCCTTGAGGCTGGCTGCTCTGAGGAGCTTTCATGATCAAATCATCGTCGTTGAAATCCATTCCTTTGGTCGTCGCCATGGCTGCCGCCCTGGTGATGGGCAATGCGGTTCATGCACAAGGTGCGGGCGCGCCAGGCGCTGGAACCAGTGCCGTGCAAAACGGCGCAGCCCCTGCGCCCGGTACCCCTGGTGCCGGACCGGCCGCCGAAAAGCCGCCAATGGCCGAACCCATGAAGCCGCTGAAGGCTAAAAAGGTCAAACACAAAGCCCACAAGGCAGCTCGCCCGATGAATCAGACGACGCAGCAGCCTATGGTCAGGACAGGCCCCACCGAAGACCCGAGCCGTATCAAGCCGTGATGTGACGCCAGACGAAAAAAAACCCACTGATGTGGGTTTTTTTTCGACCAGACCGCTTCGCTGTGCCCGGGGCGGTGGGTTGATCAACCCTTGTTCATCCCACCATGGTGGCCGCCGCGTTGCCCTTCACCGTGGTGCATGCCGCGCTTTTTGTGCTCGGCGTCAAACACGGCTTTTTGCTCGGCCGACAGCTGGGCATAAAACACCTTGGTGGCGTCGCCGCGCTGGTCGGCCATGGCGTTCATTTCGGCCATGCGCTGGGTGCGCAGAGCGCGCATTTTGTCGATGCGTTCGGGGGTGGTGAGCTTGTCGAACTCGGCGCGCTGCTCGGGCGATGGGCGCGCGCCTGCAGCACCAGCGGGTGGCTTCATCGACGCGATGAAAGCGGTCCAGGCCGGTTCTTGCGCCGGGGTGATCTTCAGCTTGGCTTTCATCTCGGCCGCGCGCTTGGCCATCATGGCCTGCATTTTGGCGGGGTCGCGGTGGCCCATCTGGCCGTCGGCGGGTGGAGCGTCGCGCATGGCGTCGGGCGCGCGCATGCCGGCCGGGCCGGGCGGCGGGGTCTGGGCGATGGCCGCGCCGCCCATGGCGGTGAGCAGGCCGGCCAGCATCAAGCCGCTCAGGGTGCGGCTGGTCGCAAATTTGGAGGTAGTCGATGCGGTCATGCGAAGTCCTTGGTGAACAATGAAAGAGAGTGTTGACAACGCCTGGAACCTGCGCCGCGACGGCATCAGGACTCAAGGTGGAGCGAAGTTTGCGGGGCGCATGTTTCGCCGCCATTGCCGGGTCGTGATGGTTTGTAAAGTCGGCTTTGGTACAGTCCCCGGCTGCCTTGGGGCTGTGGCGGCCGTTCAGGCCTTCTGAATGATTGAAAATCACACCAAAACCCCCACCAGCCTAGGTTTTAATTGCATTGTTAGCTATTGAATAAATAGCAATTCAGAAAAGGTCCACTGTGTTTAAAAACTTGATGACGTACCGGATCAGCCCCAGCTGGGCGGGCGCGCTGGAGTTGCTTGAAAGCGCGCTGCAGGAAGCCCGCTTTGTCGAATGCGGCATGACGCAGGAAAAGTCTGTCGGCTGGGTGCCGCCGCGCGGCAAGGCCGACGGCGCGATGGTCGAGTCCATTGGCGGCCAGTGGATCATGAAGCTGATGCTGGAGTCCAAGGCCGTGCCCGGCTCGGTGGTGACGCGCAAGGTCAACGAACGCTGCGCCCAGATCGAAGCCGCCACCGGGCGCAAGCCGGGCAAAAAAGAAATCCGCGACCTGAAGGAAGAGGCCCGCTTGAGCCTGCTGCCCATGGCGTTCACCAAACAATCAGCCGTGCTGGTGTGGATCGACCCGAGCGCCCGCCTGCTGGTGATTGACGCGACCAGCTCGGGCCGCGCCGACGAGGTGCTGACCTGTCTGGCCAAGGCCATGGACGGCCTGGGCGCGATGCTGCTGCAAACCACGCTGAGCCCGGTCAGCGCCATGGCCGATTGGCTGCTGAGCCAGGAGCCGCCCGCTGGCTTCAGCATTGACCGCGAATGCGAGCTGAAAGCCGCCGACGAGAGCAAGGCCGCCGTGCGTTATGCCCACCACGCGCTGGACATCGAGGAAGTGCAGCAGCACATCAGCCACGGCAAGCTGCCGACACGGCTGGCACTGACCTGGGAAGGCCGCGTGTCCTTTGTGCTGACGGACGCGCTGCAGATCAAAAAAGTGACGCTGGTCGAGGGTGTGGTGGACGACAGCGCCGCCACCTCGGGCGACGGCAAGGACGACCGCTTTGACGCTGACGCCGCGATCACCACCGGCGAGCTGAGCCAGATGCTGGTGGACCTGCTGATGGCGCTGGGCGGCGAGGTGACGATGGGCCTGCCCGTGACCCCCACCCCCACAGACAAGCCGCCCAGCCCGCGCCGGGCGCCAGCGGCTGACGACGACTCCGCTCCGTTCTGATGCGTCTTGAGGTGACCGTGCCTTAAGGTTCACGTCACATAACGTGGTTAGTCTTGCGCGTTGGTTTTTGCCCAACCCAGACTGGCCCCCATGACCCCCACCGCCCCGCACCTGATCGCCCAGCCAGACCGCCCCCGCCTGGGTGCGGTGGACGCGCTGGTGCTGCTGGCCCTGTTCGGCCTGCTGTGGAGCGCGCTGCACTTTGGCCGCGGCATGCTGGTGGCGTTTGACGGCACCGCCGCTGCGCCGCTGGACTTTTCCACCAGCCAGATCCCCTACTACGCCGGCCGCACGCTGCTGCGCATGTGGGTGGCGTTTGGCTTTTCGCTGTTTTTTGCGCTGCTGCTGGGTTATGTGGCGGCCAAAAGCCGCGCGGCGCGGGCGGTGATTCTGCCGGTGCTGGACGTGCTGCAGTCGGTGCCGGTGCTGGGCTTTTTGTCGGCCACGGTGGCCGGTTTCATGGCGCTGTTTCCGGGCAGTTTGCTGGGCGTGGAATGCGCGGCGATTTTTGCGATTTTCACCGGGCAGGTGTGGAACATGGCGTTCGGTTTCTACCACTCGATGGTCACGGTGCCCACCGACCTGCAGGAGGCCGCGTCCACCTACGGCCTGTCGCGCTGGCAACGGTTTCGCACGCTGGAACTGCCCGCCTCAAGCCACAGCCTGATCTGGAACTCGATGATGTCGTTCGGCGGTGGCTGGTTTTTTGTCGCGCAGAGCGAAGCCATCAGCGTCATGAACCGGGACATCAAGCTGCCGGGCCTGGGCTCCTACATGGCGATGTCCCTTGAAAAGGGCGACCACCACGCCGCGCTGCTGGCCGTGGTGGCCATGCTGGTGTTGATTTTGGCCAGCGACCAGCTGGTCTGGCGGCCGCTGCTGGCCTGGGCCGACAAGTTCAAGATGGAGCTGACCGGGGCCGGCCGCGCGCCCACCTCCTGGGTCTACACGCTGCTGCGCGGCACGGTGGTGTTTGGCTGGCTGGGCGCGCAGGTTTGGCAGCCGCTGGCGGACGTGTCTGACCGCCTGGCCCGGCGACTGACGTCCCGCTTGCCCCGCTCGGCCAGGCTGCGCCGTGCGGTGGTGAACTGGCCGCTGCGCATCCTGGGCGCAGGCCTGGCGGTGTGGCTGGGCTACGAGGTGCTGGTGGGCGTGTCGGCCGCCGTGGCGGCGCTGCACGGGGCCATGACGCTGCCGGTGTTTGGCCACATCGTCTGGCTGGGGTTGTTGACGCTGCTGCGTGTGCTGGCCATGACGGTGCTGGCCACGCTGGTCTGGACGCCGGTGGGTGTGTGGATCGGCTTTCACCCCCGGGCCGCGCGGTGGGCGCAGCCGCTGGTGCAGGTGGGCGCGTCGTTCCCGGTCAACATGACGTTTCCGCTCGTCGTGGGCCTGTTTGTGGCCACTGGCACGCCCATGAACTGGGGCAGCATTTTGCTGATCGCCATGGGCACGCAGTGGTACATCCTGTTCAACGTGATCGCCGGGGCGATGGCGATCCCGAACGAGCTCAAGGAAGTGGCGCGCATCCACGGCCTGCGCCGCTGGGCGCTGTGGCGCACGCTGATCCTGCCGGCGATCTTCCCGTTCTGGGTCACGGGGGCGTGCACGGCGGCGGGCGGCGCGTGGAACGCCAGCATCGTCGCCGAGCTGGCCACCTGGGGCAGCACCACACTCAAAGCCGACGGCCTGGGCGCTTTCATTGCCGACGCCACGCGCGTCGGCAACACGCCGCTCATCATCACCAGCATCGCGGTGATGTCGCTCTTCGTGATGGCCATGAACAAGCTGGTGTGGCGCCCGCTCTACGCGCTGGCCGAGCGGCGCTACAAACTCGATTGAAAGGCCCACGCCATGACCACCACCCCACCGATTGCCGAGCTGTGCGCCGTCAACAAGACCTTCACCACCGCCGGTGGCCACGCGCTGAAAGTGCTCGACGAGATCGACGTGGCTGTGCACGAGGGCGAGCTGCTGGCGCTGCTGGGGCAGTCGGGCTCGGGCAAGTCCACCATCCTGCGCTGCCTGACGGGGCTGATTGAGCCCACCTCGGGCCGGGTGCTGGCCCGGGGCCAGCCACTGCACGGGGTGAACACCGACGCCTCGGTCGTCTTCCAGACCTTTGCGCTGTTCCCGTGGCTGACGGTGGCGCAAAACGTGGCTGTGGGGCTGATGGCGCATGACATGCCCCGCACCGAACGCGACGCGGCCGTAGACCGCGCCATCGAGCTGATCGGTCTGGGCAACTACCACCACGCGTTTCCGCGTGAGCTGTCGGGCGGCATGCGCCAGCGCGTTGGCATTGCGCGGGCGCTGGTGTCGCAGCCACGCCTGCTGTGCCTGGACGAGGCCTTCAGCGCGCTGGACGTGCTGACGGCCGAAAACCTGCGCCAGGAGCTGATCCACCTGTGGCGCACCCCAAGCACGGGTTTGAGCTCGATTTTCATGGTCACCCACAACATCGAGGAAGCCGTGGAAATGGCGACCCGCATCGTGGTGCTGTTCCCGCGCCCGGGGCGGCTGGGGCTGGTGCTGCACAACCCGCTGCCCTACCCACGCGACCCCAAAAGCGCCGAGTTCCAACAACTCGTCAGCATCATTCACGAATGCATCACCACCACGACGCTGCCCGACCACCCGGTGGATTTGCCCGTGCCCGGCGCGCCCGTCTCGCGCGCGCGCGCCCGCATGGAGTCGATTCCGCTGGTGCCCGTGGGGCAGATCCTCGGCCTGCTCAGCATCCTGCATGACGCGCCCGAGCTGTCCAACATCTACGACATCTCGGACGAGATCGGCAAGGAGTTTGGCGAGACGATTGCGCTGGTCAAGGCGGCTGAAATCCTGGCCTTCATCGACACGCCCAAGGACGAGGTGCGCTTCACCGAGCTGGGCCGCCGCTTTGTGGCCGCCGACCGGGCAGGCCGCCGCACGCTGTTTGCCGAGCAGGTCTTCAAGCTGCGGCTATTTCACATCATCATTGCGCTGCTGCACGAGTTTGAAGAGGTCGAGGCCGAGCGGGTCATCAAGGACATCGGCAGCGCTTTGCCCTACGACAGCCCGGAAAAGGTCTTCCAGACCCTGATCGCCTGGGGCCGCTACGCCGGGCTGATGGACTTCAACGCCAGCACCGGCATGGTGTTTGTGCCCAAGGTGGACGACGACGCCGCAGGCGTGTAGATTCACTATTAAAATGATAGCACTCCAGGCAATGAAAGCTTAGGCTGGTGGGCGATTTGGCATGAAATGATGGTTGAAGCGGTTGAGAAATTAACCTGCAGGTTAATTTTTGGGTGATTTTGGACATTTTTGAATGTTTTGCGTCCAAGCTACCAGCGCAACCAGCGCCGCCCTAGCAGGGCGCCCGCCAGCACCGGCACCAGCATGCCTGCCGTGTACCAGACGGCCAGGAAGGGCGCGGCCATCTCCACGCAGTACAGCGCGTAAATGGCCGCGCCCAGCCCGCCCGCCAGTGCGCCCGCCGCCGCGCCCGCCAGGGCTGGCTGGGTTGGTGCCAGGCGCTTGAGCGCCAGCAACGCCAGGGCAAAAATCGGCAGCGCCATCAGGCTGATGCTGGCCGCGCAGGTGCGCCAGGACACGCCCATCAGCGACGGCAGGCGCTCCTGCTCGGGCGTGGCAAACCAGACCCCCAACGCCATGGCAAACACCATCGCCACCGGCGCGACCAGCGCCCACCAGGCACGCCGCACGGGCACACCCGGCCGCGCTAGCCGTTGCACCACGACAAACGCCGCCAGCGCGATGCACAGCGGAAACGCCAGCTTGAGCCAGAACATGGGCACGTCAATCACCCGCAGCAGGTCACGGCGCACGCCAAAACCCAGCAGCAGCATCGCCAGTGACACGGGCACGCCCAAGAGCAGCGCCAATCCCATGGGGCGGCTGGCCGCGTGGGGGGGAACGGGCGTCACGCCTGTGGCAAGCATGGCGACAAGATCGTCAGTTTTCATACGTCGTCCTTCGTCTTTCTCAATCTGTTGGCCAGGGCTTTGAGGCCCCGGTGAATGCCGACTTTCACGGCCGACTCGGACAGGCCGGTCAGCTTGGCGGTGTCCTGCACGGACAGCCCTTGAATCTTCACATGCACGATCGGCAGGCGCTGGCGCTCGGGCAGCGTGTCAAGCAAGCCAGCCAGGTCGCGCTGGGCGTCACTGGCGTCGGTTGCGGACTCGGCAAACACGGGCAGGTCATCGTCCAGCACCTCGTGCAGGTCCTCCCGGATGGACTTGGCACGCAACAGGTCAATCATCTTGTAGCGGGCAATGGCATGAACCCAGGCGGTCAGCGGCTGGCCCGGCTGGTAGGTGTGGCGCTGGTTGTGGATGGCCAGCAGGCACTCCTGCACCAGGTCTTCCACTTCGTCAGGCCAGCCGAACAGGCGCTTGCGCAAAAACGCGCGCAAGTAGGCGCTGAGCTGTTGAAGAAAGGCGCGGTAAGCCACCGCATCCCCCTTGAGCCCGCGCACCAACAAGTCATGCAGCACCTGCTGTGCATCGCTTTTCAACATATCCCACTCCCCATGGTTGTTCGAGCTGTCGGCGCGGCGGGTTACAGGCAGCAGAAAAAATAAATTTTTTGCAGATTGTGGCGGACGGTGTAACCGCAGCGAGGCTGGCAACGAACTACTCAACGACAGCGCCATTGGGTGCCGTCAAGTTGTCAACACACCTCAAGGAGCTTTTTCATGACCCAACGTCCCCTCATCATCTCCGCCTTCGTTTTGGGTGCCCTTGCCGCCGGTTCATCCATGGCGCAAGACAAACCCATGGCCGACAAAATGGCCAAAATGGAAAAGTGCTACGGCGTGTCCATGGCTGGCAAAAACGACTGCGCCGCCGGCCCCGGCACCACCTGCGCAGGCACTTCCAAAATGGATTTCCAGGGCAATGCCTGGAAAAACGTGGCCGCCGGCACCTGCACCACGATCAAAACCCCCAAGGGCATGGGCTCACTGGAAGCCGTCAAGAGCATGAGCGCGGCCTCACCGGAAGCCATCAAGTCCTGATCCCCCACGACCCACCGCCATGCACGACTCCCTCACCGTGGGCCTGAGCCTCAAGCCTGAACATTTCGCACCCGCGTTGTTGTCGCAGGCCCCCGGCTTGTGGTTTGAAGTCCACCCGGAAAACTACCTGGTGGCCGGTGGGCCCCGACTGGGTTGGCTTCAGGCCATTCGGGCCCGGCACCCGGTGTCGCTGCACGGCGTGTCGCTGTCGCTGGCGGGTGACACCGAGCCGGACCCCGCCCACCTGCAACGGCTGGCCGCGCTGGCCCGGCGGATTCAGCCCGCCTTGATTTCCGAACACCTGGCCTGGTCCACCTGGGGCGGCCAGTACTTCCCCGATTTGCTGCCCTTCCCCCGCACCAGCGCGGCGCTGCACCGCGTGGCGGCCAATGTGTCCCGCACCCAGGACGCGCTGGGCCGGGCCATCGCCATTGAAAACCCGTCGCACTACCTGCGCCTGGACGGCCACACATGGGACGAAATTGATTTTTTGGACGCGCTGGCGCAGCGCACCGGCTGCTCATTGCTGCTGGACATCAACAACGTGCATGTTTCGGCCCGCAACCTGGGGTTTTGCGCTGACGACTGGCTCGACCGCTTTCCCCACGCGCGGGTCAGTGAGGTCCACCTCGCGGGCCACAGCACGGACCCGCAGTGGGGCGACGCGCTGCTGATTGACTCCCACGACGCCCCGGTGGCCCCTGACGTCTGGGCGCTGTACCGCCGCTTCATGGACCGCGCCGGGCCCAAACCCACGCTGATTGAGCGCGACGGCAACCTGCCCGACTTCGACGTGCTGATGGCCGAGCGAGAACAGGCGGGCCGACTATGACCGCGACGCTGCGTCAGTTCCAGCAGGCATTCGCCCAGGCCTTGCGGGCGCCGCAGACCCCGGCAGACCCCACGGTGCAGGCGCTCACCGCCCAGCCCGCCTTCGCGGTGTACCGCAACACGGTGATGAAGGCATGTGTTGACGCGCTTGAGGCGAATTTCCCGGCGGTGGCCCGGCTGGTGGGCGCTGACTGGTTTCGGGCAGCAGCAGCGCTGTACGTGGCGCAGGATGCGCCCAGCGACGCGCGCCTGCTGCATTACGGCGGCGGTTTCGCCGATTTTCTGCGCGGGTTTGAGCCCGCGGCAGAGCTGCCGTATCTGCCCGGCGTGGCCCGGCTGGACACCTTCTGGCGTGCGTCCCACGCCGCGCTGGACGCGCCCTGTGCGGACGCGGCGTGGATGGCACAACAACCCCCCGGGCACATGGCCACGCTGGTGCTCAAACCCCACCCGGCGGCGCGCTGGGCGTGGTTTGACGCGCAGCCGGTCTACAGCATCTGGCACAGCAACCGCCAGCCCGCCGAACTGCCGGATCTGCCATGGCACAGCGAAGGCGCGCTGCTGACACGCCCCACCGACAGCGTGACCTGGCAGGCCATTCCCCAGGCCGGGTGTGTGTTGCTCGATGCCTGCGACAACGGCTTGGGGCTGGCGCAAGCCGCCGAAAGAGCACTGGCCGCTGAGCCCGACGTGGACATGGCGGCGCTGTTTGCCCTGTTGCTGCGCGCCGGTGCATTCGCCAGCCCCAACGCCCCGGCCCCACCCGATGAAAGCCCGCCATGAACACCCCCGCATCACCTGCCCCCCACACCGCACCCACCGGCCTTCGTACGCGCTGGAGCCAAGCCGCCGACGCACTGACTCGCCTGGTCACGCACGACGTGCTGGCCCTGGCCACCCGCGTGGGCATTGCTGCGATCTTTTTCTATTCCGGGCGGACCAAGGTCACGGGTTTTTTGACGCTGACCGACAGCGCCTACGAGCTGTTTCGCACCGAGTACAAGCTGCCCTTCATCCCGCCCGAGCTGGCCGCGCACCTAGCGGCTTACGCAGAGCACCTGTTCCCGCTGTTGCTGGTGCTGGGCCTGGCCACCCGCCTGTCGGCACTGGCTCTGCTGGGCATGACGGCGGTGATCCAGGTGTTTGTCTACCCCGACGCGTGGCCCACCCACTTGTCGTGGGCGGCGTTGGCGCTGTACCTGGCCGGGCGTGGGGCAGGGCGCTGGTCGCTCGACCACGGGCTGGGCATTCGCTGACGCTCACCCCGTTGTTTTTAACCCGTTTGAATGGACACACCATGAAACTTTCCATCCTTTTCCGTCGCTTTTTCTACACCTCTCTGATGGCCGTTTCGGTCACCGGGGCGCTGGCAGGCGAGCTGCCTTTTGAGCAGAAAAAATTCGACGCCGCCGTCGCCGCTGGCGAGTCCGTCGTGGTGGATTTTTCAGCCAGCTGGTGCCCCACCTGCAAGGCCCAAAAAACCGTGGTGGACAAACTCATGGCGCTGCCCAAGTACAGGGCGGTGACGCTGTTCGTGGCGGACTACGACAAGGAAGTGGCGTTGAAAAAGCAACTCCGTGTGGTCCAGCAAAGCACGTTTGTGGTGTTCAAAGGGAGCAAGGAAGTGACCCGCTCCACGGGTCAGACCGACGCGGACGTGCTGGCATCGGTTTTCGACAAAGCGCTGTGACCTCCGGACCACAGGACCCGCGATGGACTTCGGTTTAGGCACTTTTGCGCTGGGCTACGGTGCCGGCGTTCTGTCCACGCTCTCCCCCTGCGTGTTGCCCCTGGTGCCCATTTTGGTGGCCACCGCCATGGCGCAGCATCGGTTCGGCGCCCTGGCATTGGCGACGGGCCTGACGATCTCCTTCACCGTCATCGGCCTGTTCATTGCCACCATTGGCCTGTCGATGGGCCTGGACACCAACGTGGTGCGCCAAGGGGCGGCGGTGATGTTGGGGCTCTTTGGTGTCACGCTGTTGTCGCCCAAGCTGCAGGCGCTGTTTGCGACAGCGACCTCACGCTTTGGCTCGTCCACCGGCGGCTGGCTGCAAGGCTTTCAGGCCCAGGGCTGGGGCGCGCAATTTGTCGTGGGCCTGGTGCTGGGCCTGGTGTGGGCACCGTGCGTGGGCCCCACGCTGGGCGCCACCACCGCGCTGGCCGCGCAGGGTACCCAGTTGCCTCAGGTGGCGCTGCTGATGCTGTTGTTCGGGCTGGGTGCTGGCACGCCGCTGGTCGTGCTGGGCAGCGTGTCGCAGGGTGTGGCCCTGCGCCTGCGCGGTCGGATGATGGCCGGAGGCCAGTACGGAAAAATCGTCCTCGGTGCCATCATGCTGCTGATCGGCCTGGCGATCTTCACGGGGCTTGACAAACAGTTCGAGTCCTGGGCGGTGCAGGTGTCGCCCGACTGGCTGACGCGACTCACCACCCGCTTTTGATGCTGCTAGCGCAGCCGCGGGGGTTCAATACGCGCTCAGATTGGCACAAAACGCCAGCGTGCCTACAATCAACGCAGCTTGTCGGGGTGCCCAGGATTGAAAAATCCGGGCTGAGATTGCACACATCCAGTGATGGACGCAAGACCCGCTGAACCTGATCGGGACAAGGGGTGGGCCCCTGATGCCCGCGTAGGGAACAACGCTTTTGGCCCCGGACCGCCTGCCCTTCGCAGGTGGCATACCCGGCTCTCCAGGCAGGCGCACACCCCACCTGCTTTTTTCGGAGACACCCGCCATGGCCAAGAAAAACCTCACTGTTGACACGCTGGACCTCGCCGGCCGCATTACCCGCGCGCCGTTTCCCGGCTCTGCCAAGATTTACGTGTCTGGCTCACGGCCCGACATCCGCGTGCCCTTCCGGGAAGTCACGCTGACCGACACGCTGGTGGCCGAAGGCGACCAGACCCGCCGCGAAGCCAACCCGCCGCTGCGCCTGTACGACGCGTCCGGTGTCTACACCGACCCCACCGTGCAGATCGACATCACGCGTGGCCTGGCCCCGCTGCGCGGCGCGTGGATCAACGAACGCCAGGACACCGAGGCCCTGCCCGGCATCAGCAGCGCCTACGGCCTGGAGCGCCTGAACGACCCGGCGCTGGCCCCCCTGCGCATGGCGCACGCGCCCGTGCCGCGCCGCGCCAAGCCGGGCATGAATGTGTCCCAGATGCACTACGCCCGCAAAGGCATCATCACCCCCGAGATGGAGTACATCGCGGTGCGTGAAAACCTGGTGCGCGCCCAGCTGGCCGAGCGCCTGGCGACCGAGCGCATGCCGAAAAAAGGGCACTCGTTCAACGCGTCCATCCCGGAACAAATCACCGCTGAATTTGTGCGTGACGAGGTGGCCCGTGGCCGCGCCGTGATCCCGAACAACATCAACCACCCCGAAACCGAGCCGATGATCATCGGCCGCAACTTCCTGATCAAGGTCAACGCCAACATCGGCAACTCGGCCGTGACCTCCTCCATCGAGGAGGAAGTCGACAAGCTGGTGTGGTCGATCCGCTGGGGCGCAGACACGGTGATGGACCTCTCGACGGGCGAGAACATCCACGAAACACGCGAGTGGATCATGCGCAACTCCCCGGTGCCGATTGGCACGGTGCCGATCTACCAGGCGCTGGAAAAAGTCAACGGCAAGGCCGAAGACCTGACCTGGGAAATCTTCCGCGACACGCTGATCGAGCAAGCCGAGCAGGGCGTGGACTACTTCACCATCCACGCCGGTGTGCGTCTGGCCTATGTGCCGCTGACGGCCAACCGCCTGACGGGCATCGTCTCGCGCGGTGGCTCCATCATGGCCAAGTGGTGTTTGTCGCACCACAAAGAGAGCTTTTTGTACGAGCACTTTGAAGACATCTGCGAGATCATGAAGCAGTACGACATCTGCTTTTCGCTCGGTGACGGCCTGCGCCCCGGCTCGATTGCCGACGCGAATGACGAAGCCCAATTTGCCGAGCTGCACACGCTGGGCGAACTGACGCAGATCGCGTGGAAACACGACGTGCAGGTGATGATCGAAGGCCCCGGCCATGTGCCGCTGCAGCTGGTCAAGGAAAACGTCGAAAAGCAGCTGGAAGCCTGTTTTGAAGCGCCGTTCTACACCCTGGGCCCGCTGATCACCGACATCTCCCCCGGTTACGACCACATCTCGTCGGCCATGGGTGCGGCCAACATTGGCTGGTACGGCACGGCCATGCTGTGCTACGTGACCCCGAAGGAGCACCTGGGCCTGCCCAACCGCGACGACGTGAAACAGGGCCTGATTGCCTACAAGATCGCCGCGCACGCGGGTGATTTGGCCAAGGGCTACCCCGGCGCGCAGATGTGGGACAACGCAGTCAGCAAAGCGCGTTTTGAGTTCCGCTGGGAAGACCAGTTCCGCCTGGCGATTGACCCCGACACGGCCATGGCCTACCACGACGAAACCCTGCCAAAAGAGAACGCCAAGGTGGCGCATTTCTGCTCGATGTGCGGGCCGAAGTTCTGCTCGATGAAGATCTCGCAGGAGGTGCGTGAGTTTGCGCGGCTGAACCCGGCCACCACCACCTTGGCGACCGCGCCGGGTGTGATCCCGATCAAGCAGATCAGCCCCGACATGGCCACCGGCTTTGAAGAAAAAGCCAAGGAATTCCGCGAGGGCGGCAGCGAGATTTACTCCTGACCGGGCGGGTGCTGACA
>JBJXEI010000002.1:0-15512 GCA_046154065.1 Polaromonas sp.
GGCTCAGAAACAGCCCCAGACCTGGTTGGCCAGCCCCACCATGAAGTCGGCGCGTGTGTACAGCATGAACACGGCGGCTGATACACCGATGCTCACCAGCCAGGCCGAAACTTTGAGGGCCATGTCATGACACCTGTGGCAGCGGGTTCTCGGGCCGGGAAGGCCGGGCGATGGGGCCTTCCCGCACGGGCAGGTTGGCCAAGCCCGCCACCACGCCCAATGCGATGGCAATCAGCCAGACGATGTCGTAGCTGCCAGTGCGGTCGTACAAAAAGCCGCCCAGCCACACCCCCATGAAGGAGCCCACCTGGTGGCTGAAAAATACAAAGCCACCGAGCATCGACAGGTGCTGGATGCCAAAGATCTGCGCCACCAGTGCATTGGTGGGCGGAATGGTGGACAACCACAACAAACCCATGACACTGGCAAAAATATAGACCGTGGTGGGGCTGAGGGGCACCGCCAGAAACACGGCGATCACCACCGCGCGGGAGAAATAAATCGTGGCGAGAATTTTCCGCTTGGCGATTTTTTGTCCCAGCGATCCGGCCAGGTAGGTGCCAAAGACATTGAACAACCCGATCAGCGCCAGCGCGTAGCTGGCTACCTGGGGTGACAAACCCTTGTCCTTGAGGTAGCTGGGCATGTGCACGCCAATGAAGACGACCTGAAAACCGCAAACGAAGTAGCCCACCATCAGCAGCTGAAAGCTGGGGTACTTGAAGGCTTCCCGCAGCGCCTGGCCGATGGTTTGTTCACGCGGGGCAGACTGGCCGCCCGCAAAAGAGCGTTCCCGCAGGCCGAGCGCCAGCGGCGCAATCAGCAGAACTGCCGCCGCCAATGCCAGCAGGGCTTGCTGCCAACCCAGGCTGCTGATTAAAAACCCCTCTGTGGGCACCATCAAAAACTGCCCGAACGACCCGGCAGCCGCCGCGACCCCCATGGCCCAGGACCGTTTGTCCGCTGAAATATTGCGCCCGATCACCCCGTAAATCACGGCGTAGGTAGTGCCCGCCTGCGCCGCGCCAATCAGCACCCCGGCAGTCAGCGTGAACACCAGCCCAGTGGGTGACAACGCCATGCCCACCAGCCCGGCGGCGTACAACAAAGCGCCCAGCACAATTACCCGAAACGCGCCGAACCGGTCTGCCGCCATGCCTGCAAACACCCCGAACACGCCCCACGACAGGTTTTGTACCGCCAGCGCAAAGGAAAAGGTCTCCCGGGTCCAGCCTTGCGCTTGCGTGATGGGCTGCAGCCACAGGCCAAAGCCGTGGCGAATGCCCATGGACAGGGTGACGATGGCGGCACCGCAGGCTAACACCTGCAGGATGGACAGGGGTTGCTGGGCAGACCTTGGGGCGAGGGTGGATGACATGACCGGACTTTAACGAAAATACGGTCACAGCATCGGGGTGATGCTGTTGATGGGCTGTTTATACATACAGTTTTTCGATGGCTCGCACTACAATTCCGTCAAACTTCAGAATCCGCATGGCCGCACCCAACGTTCCTCCTCACACACTCGCCGCGTCGCTGCCCGAGTACTCCGAAAGCTCTATCCGCGTGCTCAAAGGGCTAGAGCCCGTCAAGCAGCGGCCGGGCATGTACACCCGCACCGACAACCCGCTGCACATCATTCAGGAAGTGCTGGACAACTCGGCGGACGAGGCGCTGGCCGGGCACGGCAAAAAAATCAAGGTCACGCTGCACACCGATGGCTCGGTCAGCATCGACGACGATGGGCGCGGCATTCCGTTTGGCATGCATCCCGAAGAAAAAGCGCCCGTGGTCGAGCTGGTGTTCACCCGCCTGCATGCGGGTGGCAAATTCGACAAAGGCAAGGGCGGGGCTTACAGCTTTTCGGGTGGCTTGCACGGCGTGGGCGTGTCAGTGACCAATGCCTTGTCCAAGCGGCTGGAAGTCACGTCCTACCGTGAAGGCATGGTGGCCCGGCTGGTGTTTTCTGGCGGCGACGTGATTGAAGCGTTGCAGCTGCGCAAGGCCGGTGAGGCGGCTGAGCCCATTGAAGGCGCGCCGCGTGACCGCAAGTCAGGCACCAGCGTGCGCGCCTGGCCAGACCCCAAGTACTTTGAATCGGCCGCCCTGCCCATGGCCGAGCTGACCCACCTGCTGCGCAGCAAGGCGGTGCTGATGCCCGGCGTGACCGTGACCCTGGTGAACGAAAAAACCAAGGACACCCAGACCTGGTCCTACAAGGGCGGCCTGCGTGACTATTTGATGCAGACGCTCAACGGCGAGCTGGTCATCCCGATGTTTGAAGGCGAAGGGTTTGCCGACTCGTCGCACGACACGTTTGCCGAAGGCGAGGGCGCCAGCTGGTGTGTGGCTTTCACCGAAGACGGCCAGCCGGTGCGCGAAAGTTATGTCAACCTGATCCCGACCAGCGCGGGCGGCACCCATGAAAGTGGTCTGCGCGATGGACTCTTCACCGCCGTGAAGAGCTTTATTGAACTGCATTCGCTGCTGCCCAAGGGCGTCAAGCTGTTGCCTGAAGACGTGTTTGCCCGCGCCAGTTATGTGCTGTCGGCCAAGGTGCTGGACCCGCAGTTTCAGGGCCAGATCAAGGAGCGCCTGAACTCGCGGGACGCGGTGCGGCTGGTGTCCAGCTATGTGCGCCCGGCGCTGGAGCTGTGGCTGAACCAGCATGTGGACTACGGCAAAAAACTCGCTGAGCTGGCCATTCGGGCTGCGCAAACACGCCAGAAGGCGGGACAGAAGGTTGAAAAACGCAAAGGCTCTGGCGTGGCTGTGCTGCCCGGCAAGCTGACGGATTGTGAAAGCAAGGACTTGGCGCACAACGAAGTTTTTTTGGTTGAGGGCGATTCGGCTGGCGGCAGCGCCAAGATGGGCCGCAACAAGGAAAGCCAGGCGATTTTGCCGTTGCGTGGCAAGGTGCTCAACACCTGGGAAGTCGAGCGTGACCGGCTGTTTGCCAACACCGAGATCCATGACATTTCGGTCGCCATCGGGGTGGACCCGCACGGCCCGAATGATTCGCCAGACCTCAGTGGGCTTCGCTATGGCAAGGTCTGCATCCTCAGCGACGCGGACGTGGACGGCTCCCACATCCAGGTGCTGCTGCTGACGCTGTTCTTCCGGCATTTCCCCAAACTGATTGAAACTGGCCATGTGTTTGTGGCGCGGCCGCCGTTGTTTCGGGTGGACGCTCCGGCCCGTGGCAAAAAGCCGGCGTCCAAGGTGTATGCGCTGGATGAGGGTGAACTCACCGCGATTCTGGACAAGCTGCGCAAGGATGGCGTGCGTGAAAACGCCTGGAGCATCAGCCGGTTCAAGGGGTTGGGCGAGATGAACGCGGAACAATTGTGGGAAACCACACTCAATCCAGACACCCGGCGCCTGCTGCCAGTTCAACTGGGCAATCAGGATTTTGCGCAAACCGAAGGCCTGATCACCAAGCTCATGGGCAAGGGCGAGGCGGCGGCGCGCCGTGAGCTGATGGAACTGCACGGCGATGCCGTAGAGATCGACATTTGATGACCCTTGCCAAAGCCGCTATTGCCCCTGCGCTTGAATTGCCTTTGCGGCCATGGCGCGCGTCGGCTTGGGCGTGGGTGGCGGTTGTCGTTGCCATGCTGATGGTTGTTGTGACACGGCCGGCCCGGGCCGATGTCTGGACTTTTGTAGATGCCCAGGGCACGTCTCACTTCGCCACGGTGAAGGTAGACGACAGCTACGAGCTTTTTCTGCGCGGCAGCGACAGCTTCAGCGTGGGCAATACCTTTGCCAGAGGCGCGCTGGACCTGATCAGCGAGCCACTGCCGGCCGACAGCACCCGGCGCGCTGCGGTGCCGCAGACGCCTGCGTCACTGCGGCTGATGACGTACTTCGATATTTCGCCGAACTACAAGGCCGTCAAACACCTGCTGCGCGAAGCCTCGGCCACGCACGGCATTGACTACGAGCTTTTGCAAGCGTTGATCGCCACGGAGTCTGGGTTCGATGCGCAGGCGGTGTCGCCCAAGGGGGCCGTCGGTTTGATGCAACTGATTCCGCCGACGGCGGCGCGGTATGGTGTCAAAGCTGACAAGAACACGCCAATTGAGAAAAAACTCACAGATCCAAGGACCAACATCCGGGCGGGCTCGAGCTATCTGCGTGACCTCATGACCATGTTTCCAGGGCAGCTCGAGCTGGCTGTGGCGGCCTACAACGCCGGAGAGGGCGCGGTGCAGCGTGCGGGCAACAAGATACCCAATTACCCAGAAACCAAAAACTACGTCAAAAACGTGATGCAGCTCTACAAACAGCTTCAGCCTTCCCAAGTAGCGCCCCGATCCACTGCCCCTGTGGCAACGGGCAGGGTTCGCATGGAAATTGGCGGGGGCGCTCCGCGCCGCAGTCTGGCGGCTGGTACCCCGGGCGTCAACATGGGTGTTGGCCCGCTCAC
This sequence comes from Polaromonas sp., assembly GCA_046154065.1. GTDB lineage: Bacteria > Pseudomonadota > Gammaproteobacteria > Burkholderiales > Burkholderiaceae_C > Polaromonas. The sequence goes on from JBJXEI010000002.1 coordinate 4,433, forward strand.
AGAACGCGACTGACTGGCATGAATTTGTACTTCTACCCGGGTATTTTCCCCCTTGGCGTTGCGGTGGGGGTGCTGGGCCTGGTGCTGGTCTTCAGCCTGATCATTGCCTACGCCTACGACGAAAGAACCTTGCTGGCCCTGGCTGCCTACATGGCTTTGATGGTGGCGATTCCGATGGTGCTGCGCCGCTTCGAGATCCCGGCGGGTCTGCTCCAGCAAGTGATGTTGGTGCTGGGCCCCACGGTGGCAGCCGCCAGCCAGATGTGGCTGCTGCGTGACAGGCGCGCCCGGACGGGCTCCAAGATCATGCTGATGGGCATGTTGATCGTGTCCGTGGTGTTGATGGCTTTGTTTTGTTTTCCAAGCCCTGACTCGCTGGACCACATGGCCAGCTATGGGTGGGCTGCGTTGGTGTTGGGCTTTTCGGTCTACACCCTGGTGCAGCACCGGGCTTCTGCAGGGCCCTGGAGCTGGTGGATGTTTGCCGGCTGTTCAGGGGGGCTGGGGGTGTCGCTGGCGTTTTTGTCCGGCAATGTTGAGGCCGAACAGGCTTACTGGCCGCAGGTGCTGATGCATTTGCTGCAGGTTCCGCCGATCTACCTGTCGCTGGTGTGGCGCAGTCGCCTGCTCAATGAAAGCAAGTTGCGCAGTTCGTCAGCCAATGTGACCGACCCTTTGACCGGGCTGGCCACCAGCGCTGTGCTGGTCGAGCGGCTGATGCGAGTCATGTCTCGGGCCAGCAAAAGCAGCACTGTCAGCGCGCTGTTTTTGATCGAGGTTCAGAATTGGCATGGCCTGGTCGCAGAGCTGGGTGAGGAATTCAATGAAAAGCTGATCCTTGAAGCTGCGTTGCGCCTGCGCCGTGCCATTGGCGACAACGACCTGGCGGCACGTCTGAGTGGTGGGCGCTTCGCCGTGGTGGCGCAAGGCTTGGCAGATTCCACGGAAGTCAGTTCACTGGCGACGCGGTTGATGGTCAGCGGCCTGCGGATCGACAGCCCCCTGTTGTCGGGCGTGGAGTTCAAATTCAGGATCGTGGTGAGCAAATTGACGTTGAATCGGGGCGGTACCTTGCTGGCCACACAGCTCTGGTTGACACAGTTGATCGGGTATTTCAAGCAATGGCCTGCCAGCCACCGGTCCCGAAACATCCTTCTGGTGAGCGAGTCGCGTGACGCCGCATCGGCCAGCGCGGTGGACATCCGGTTTGACACGGCGCCTGTTGAACTGTCGAGCGACCAGTCCGACGTGACCTCCAGCGTGTGACGTGCGCGTACCCTTGGCATGCGGCCCTGGCGGCCACGCCTGACGCGGTGACCATCATCTTGTTGCGCCTCGCAGCACTTACTTTTTAGCGATTTCCATGGATTTACTGACCCCTCTTCCCGACGCCCCGACACCAACTGCGGACGACGACTGCCTGGCTGCTTATGCCCAGCGTGCCTACCTGGAATACGCCCTGAGTGTGGTCAAGGGCCGGGCACTGCCTGATGTATGCGACGGCCAGAAGCCGGTGCAGCGGCGCATTTTGTACAGCATGTCCCGCATGGGCCTGGGGTTTGGCGGGGCCAATGGGGCCAGTGGCGCCAAGCCGGTGAAAAGCGCCCGGGTGGTGGGCGACGTGCTGGGCCGCTTTCACCCGCACGGGGATCAGTCGGCGTACGACGCGCTGGTGCGCATGGCGCAAGACTTTTCGCAGCGCTACCCGCTGGTCGATGGGCAGGGCAACTTTGGCAGCCGGGACGGCGACGGCGCGGCCGCCATGCGTTACACCGAGGCCCGGCTCAGCCGCATCACCAGCCTGCTGATGGACGAGATTGACGACGGCACCGTTGACTTTGTGCCCAACTACGACGGCTCCACCGACGAGCCGCGCCAGCTGCCTGCGCGCCTGCCGTTCACGCTGCTCAACGGGGCCAGTGGCATTGCGGTGGGACTTGCCACCGAAATCCCCAGCCACAACCTGCGTGAAATTGCCGACGCCTGCGTGGCGTTGATCAAGACCCCCAAGCTGGGCGATGAGGAGCTCTACACGTTGGTTGCCGGGCCGGACTACCCCGGCGGCGGGCAGATCATCTCCAGTGCCGCAGAGATCGCGGCGGCCTACACCACCGGGCGTGGCTCGCTCAAGGTGCGTGCGCGCTGGAAGATCGAGGACCTGGCGCGTGGGCAGTGGCAGCTGGTGGTGCAGGAACTGCCGCCCGGCGTCAGCACGCAGCGGGTGCTGGAAGAGATCGAAGACATCACCAACCCGAAAATCAAGGCGGGTAAAAAAGCACTGAGCCAGGAGCAGGTGCAGCTCAAACAAACCGTCCTCAGCGTGCTGGACGTGGTGCGGGACGAGTCGAGCAAGGACGCCGCGGTGCGCCTGGTGTTTGAGCCCAAAACCAGCCGGACCAGCCAGCAGGAGCTGATCACCACACTGCTGGCGCACACCAGCCTGGAAACGTCGTCCTCCATCAATCTGACCATGGTCGGGCTGGACGGGCGGCCGACGCAAAAGTCGCTGCGGCAAATCTTGCTGGAGTGGATCGAGTTCCGCCAGACCACGGTGCAGCGGCGCTCACAGCACCGCCTGGACAAGGTGCTGGACCGCATCCACATCCTGGAAGGGCGGCAGCTGGTGCTGCTCAACATCGACGAGGTGATTGCCATCATCCGGCAGGCCGACGAGCCCAAGGCCGCGCTGATTGCGCGCTTCGGCCTGAGTGACCGGCAGGCCGAAGACATTCTGGAAATCCGCCTGCGCCAGCTGGCCCGGCTCGAAGCCATCAAAATTGAGCAGGAGCTGAAAACGCTGAAGGACGAGCAGGTCCGGCTGGAAGAAATCCTGGGCAACCCGGCGTCGTTGCGCCGTTTGTTGATCAAGGAAATCGAGGCCGACGCCAAACAATTTGCCGACGCGCGGCGCACGCTGATCCAGGCAGAGAAAAAAGCCGTGCTGGAGGTCAAAGTGCTGGACGAAGCGGTGACCGTGGTGGTGAGCAGCAAGGGCTGGATCCGTGCCCGGGGCGGCCAGGGGCACGAAGCCAGCAGCTTTGCCTTCAAGTCGGGCGACGAGCTGTACGGCACCTTTGAGTGCCGCACTGTGGACACTTTGCTGGCGTTCGGCTCGAACGGGCGGGTGTACTCGGTGCCGGTGTCGCTGCTGCCCGGCGCGCGCGGTGACGGCCAGCCCATGACCAGCCTGATCGAGCTGGAGACCGGCACGCAAATCCTGCATTATTTTGCTGGGCCGGCCAGTGCGACCCTGCTGCTCAGCAGCACGGGGGGTTATGGCTTTTTGGCCACCGTGGAGGCCATGAGTTCACGCCACAAGGCGGGCAAGGCGTTTGTGACCTGCGCGGCGGGCGAGTCCATCTGCAGGCCGTCGCATGTGGCGGGCAGCAGTGGCAGCCAGGCCGTGGCGGCGGCCACCCATGTGGCTTGCGCCTCGGTGGGCGGACGCATCCTGACCTTTGAGATCACCGACCTGAAGCTGCAGCCCGGCGGCGGGCGCGGCCTGATGCTGCTGGACCTGGAGGGCACGGACACCCTGGCGGGTGCAGCGGCCTACACCCGTAGTGTGCGCATTGAAGGCCTGGGCCGGGGCGGCAAGCCGCGCGAAGAAACGCTGGAGATCCGCAGCCTGAACAACGCCAAGGGGGCCCGGGCCCGCAAGGGCAAGGCCGCTGACCTGGGCTTCAAACCCGTGAGCATCAGCCGGGTGGAGTGATGGGCCGGCGCTAGGGGCCTGAACAGCCTTTGTGGGCTGTCACTTTTAGCCAAAAGTGGCACCGGCCTAGGCGTTTATTGCCTGTTCTGCTATTTTATTGATAGCGGTTCAGGCGGATTGCAGATTCAACGGCAAGGCGGGTTTACTCGACCTCGGCAATCATTTCGATTTCGACGCAGGCCCCCATGGGGATTTGCGCCACGCCGAAAGCGGAGCGGGCATGTTTGCCCGCGTCGCCAAACACTTCGACCAGCAACTCGCTCGCGCCGTTGGTGACCAGGTGGTGTTCGGTGAAGTCGGCGGTCGAGTTGACCAGGCTCATGAGCTTGACGATGCGTTTGACGCGGCCCAGGTCGCCCACGGCCGCTTGCAGCGTGCCCATCAGGTCAATGGCGATGGCGCGCGCGGCGAGCTTGCCCTCGGCGGTGGTGATGTTTTTACCCAACTGGCCGACGATGACGGCACCGTCTTTTTTGGCCAGGTGGCCGCTCAAAAACACCAGCTTGCCGGTTTGCACAAAGGGCAGGTAGGCAGCGGCCGGGGCGCTGACGGCGGGCAAGGTGATGTTCAGGGCCTTGAGTTTGTCGTTGACGTTGGGGTGGGTGTTGAGGGTCATGGAAGGGTCCAGGGAGGGTTGAAAAGTCGGGTGTGGCGCGCTGCAGCACCAAAATGGTGATATTCAGGCATTTTTAACACCAAAACAGGGCTGTGCCTAGGTTTTAATTGCCTGAGCAGCTATCGAAATCATAGTGGTTTCTGCCGCCGTCACACGGCCATCTGAAGGGTTGGTGAGAGGGGTTCGACGGTCACCGCCACGCTCAGGGCGTGCCGTGCACCACCGCGGATCACGCCGCGCATCGGGGACACGTCCAGAAAATCCCGTCCGGTGGCCAGCGTCACGTAGTCCTCGCCCGGCATGCGGTTGTTGGTGGGGTCAAAGTCCAGCCAGCGCCCCTGGCCCGGCACTGGGCCGGGGCAGTACACCGACGCCCAGGCGTGGGACGCGTCGCAGCCAATCAGCCGGGCCTGGCCGGGGGGCGGGTTGGTCAGCATGTAGCCACTGACATACCGGGCGGGCAACCCCATGGCGCGGCAGCACGCCACCATGATGTGGGCAAAGTCCTGGCACACCCCTTTGCCCTGGTGCAGGGCTTCCAGCGCAGGGGTGTTGACGTGCGTGCTTTCGCTCTCATACGCCATGCTGGTGTGGATGTGGCTCATCAGGTGCTGGGCGGCGTCGATCAGGGGACGGCCGGGCAAAAAGCTGGACCTGGCAAACGCCACAAACGCCTCGTCGCGCGGGATGTAGGGGGAGGCGAAGAGGAATTCGCAGGCGCTGTCATAGGCCACCCCGGCGCGGTAGCGAAACTGCTCCCGCACGGCTTCCCAGAGGGGCGAGGCAAAGCTGTTGACCGGCACCATGGGCGAGGTTTCTACCAGGCTGTCTGAGACCACCGTCAGTTGCTGGTGTGCGGCCTGCAGTGAAAAGTAGGTGCGCGCATTGCCCCAGCTGTCGCGGGATTCATGCAGTTGCACAGGCGCTGGGTCGATGTCCAGCGCATAGCGCAACAGCGTTTGCCCGTGGCGGCTGGCGGGTTTGAGCACCACGATGTGGTGGGCGTTTTCGACTTCCGGGGTGTAGCGGTAGCTGGTTTCGTGCAGAACGTGAAGCAGCATCGTCTCAGGCTCCCAGGCTCTGGCTGGCGCTGGCCGCATGGCTGAAGTAGCGCCGGCTCAGCGCATTGGACAACTCCAGCGCTTCTTCGGTGCAGGTGGCCAGTACGGCCTCAAGGTGTTCGCTTTGCTGCTGGCGTTCGGGCTCGCTCAAGGGGGTGGGCCGGGGGTCCGGCCACAAGTTGGCCAGGGTCCAATCGTTCGGGTCCGGCAGGTTCTGAAGAAAGTCGGGCACAGAAGATTCACCGGTGTCGGTGCCGCCGGTCAGGCTGGCCAGTTTGGTCAGGCGTCCGCGCAGGGTTTGCAGCACCCAGCCCAAAGAACGCGGGTTGTCCCGGTCCAGCACCAGCAATTCAATCAGGCACGCCACGTCCCGGCGTTGCTGGTACTGGGCGTTGAAGGTGATGGTGCTGTCAAACAGCGCCAGGATGGCCCCGAAGCCGCCTTCGTCATACACCGCGCCAGTGTCAAATCCGCGGCGCAGGGCGGCGGCCAGCATCTGCAGTCGCTCGATCAAACGGCCCGCGCTGAGCAGCCGCCAGCCGTCGTCGCGGGTCATGCGGTCTGTTTGGGCGCCCGTCATGGCGGCCAGGTGTCCGCTGACGGATTCGAGCGCCTTCAATGCCTCGACGGGGGAGTATTCGATCGGGTGTTCAGGTGCTACGTCCGGGGCGTGTTCGTGCTGTGGGTCGGTGACACGTCGGCCGTGTTTTTGCTCCTGAGCCAGGTGGGCCGCCTCGGTGCTCGGTGGGCTGAAGCTGTCGCTGTGCTCAAAAAAATCGGCTTCTGTGCGCACAATCATTTGCCATTGGTCTTGCGACAGGCGTTCCCGCACGGCGGAGGCGGTACTTTTCACCGCGCTGAGGTTGTAGCCCACGCTGGCGGCCTGGGTCGTGTCGGCCAGGTTGGCGATCAGTGCGCGTTCAAACACCCGCTTGGCCTGGGTGGCGGGGGGCACGGTGCCCAGGATCAGCATGTTGCCCACGGCCATGCGGCTCAACCAGGCCAGAAGCGGCTGAGCGTTCTGGTTTTCACCGCCCAGGCATTGCAAGGTGAGCCGGGACAGCCGCACCGCGTTTTCAGCCCGTTCGGTGTAGCGGCCCAGCCAGAAGAGGTTTTCGGCAGCGCGGCTGGTGACCGGTCGGCGTTGCAGTGCGGGGCCCACGGACGGTGCAGGCTGCCGGAGAGCGCCTGGGTCGGCGGCCGGAGGCGGGGTTGTCGGGGCGCTGGGGTCGGTGGCGCGGCGGTCATTGGCGCCACCCATCACCCACACGTCTGCGCTGCTGCCGCCATGCTGCATGGACGCGATGTTTTCGTTCTTGCCCGCCAGGCGGGCCAGGCCGCCGGGCAGCACCTGCCAGTTGCCTCTGCCGTCGGCCACGGCAAACACCCGCAGCATGGCGGAGCGGGGCTCCAGGCGCTGGCCGTGCCAGGTGGGTGTTTGAGACAGCGGCTGGTAGGCCTGCACGGTGAAGTCTTCACCGCGCCGCAGGATGCGCCCAGCCCATTCGTCCAGCTCCCGCTGATTGAGCGTATGCCCGAGCACCGACGCCACACCGGTGCCGGGGTAGGTGGGTTTGATCACGCAGTGTTTGAGCTGGCTCAGTGCGTCACGCATGACGGCCCGCTCCCCGCACCACCAGGTGGCCTGGGACGGCAGCGCCAGCGTTTCACCCAGCAGGTGCCGGGACAGCGCGGGCAAAAACCCCAGCAGCGCGCTGGACTCCAGAAAGGCCGAGCCCGGCGTGTTGACCACCACCACATGCCCGGCGCGGATCACCTGCAGCAGACCGGGCACGCCTAGCGTGGAGTCGGATCGCAGCTCCAGCGGGTCTAAAAACTCGTCATCCAAGCGCTTGAGCAGGCCGTGCACCGGCTCCAGCCCCTTGAGGGTCTTGAGGAACAGGCGGTCGTTGCGCACCATCAGGTCACTGCCTTCGACCAGCGTCAGGCCCAGGTAGCGCGCCAGGTAGGCGTGTTCAAAATAGGTTTCGTTGTAGGGTCCGGACGTCAGCAACACCACGCGGCTGTCGGCCACCGGGCTGGCGGCCCGCATGCCGTCAATCAGCGCGCGGTAGGTGGCGGCCAGGCGCTGCACCTTCATGTCACGAAAAGCATCCGGGAACAGCAGGGAAATCGTCAGCCGGTTTTCCAGCAGATAACCCAGCCCGGACGGAGCCTGGGTGCGCTGCGACACCACGGACCACTGGCCGTCGGGGCCATGGGCAATGTCAAACGCCGCAATGTGCAGGTAGGTGCCGCCCGGTGGCTGGTAGCCATTCATGGCGCGCAGGTAGCCGGCGTGGCCGTGCACCAGGGCGCTGGGCAGCAGGCCATTGGCCAGCAGGGTTTGCGGGCCGTAGATGTCGGCCATGACGCGGTTCAGAAGCCGGGCGCGCTGCGCCACGCCGACCTCGATCTTGGCCCAGTCCTGCTCGGACACGATCATCGGGAACAGGTCCAGTGACCAGGGCCGCTGCGGGCCGTCAGCGTCGGCGTAGACGTTGTAGGTCACGCCGTTGTCGCGGATCTGGCGCTGCAGGTTGGCGCTGCGGTGGTTCAGGTCATAAAACCCGTCTGTGCCCAGAAAGTTGAAAAACGTGGTCCAGGTGGGCGACAGCGGCGCCGGGCTGGCTGCGCTCTGCGCCAGGGGGGGTGTTTTGGTGGCAGGCGGGGGTGAACCCGCGCCGAACAAAGGCGTGACGCCAGCCAGCGTGGGCAGGGGGGGCATGGCCGGCAGCGGAGGCAAGTTGCCTTGGCTTTGGCTTTGAAATTGACCGGGCATCTCGGCTGGGGTGTGCAGGCGGCTGGACAGGGCGCCCCGCAGCTCGTCGAAGTGACCCGCAGCGGCGGGCGGCGCCAGCGCCGAGGCAAACTCGGTCGGGCCCTCCAGCGCCAGGTCGGTAAAAAGAGAGTTGTTGTTATTTTCCACGGCGGTTGAGTATGCCTGCGCGCCAGCGCACTAACGGCCTGGCAGGGTATGTACCCGCCCAGGCCGCAGATTTGCACCGCTTTGGCGTGACAAGTTGCAGCCTGGTGATGTTTTCAAGGTGACTCGCCGCCGTGGCCTGGTGGGTTTGCAGCAGGCCCCGGCGGTTCAAGTCAGCGCAAATCCAGCGTGAAGGGGAACTCGCGGCTCGGCATGGCCGGGCTAACCTGCATCTTGCCGGGTGTGTGGCCCATGCGCAAAAAGCGGGTCAGGCGGCGGCTTTCGGCTTCATACGAGTTGACGGGCAGGCTCTCATAACTGAGGCCACCCGGGTGGGCGACGTGGTATTGGCAGCCACCCAGCGAGCGCTCCATCCAGGTGTCCACGATGTCAAACGTCAGCGGGGCATGCACGCCCACCGATGGATGCAGGGCCGACGGCGGGTTCCAGGCCTTGTAACGCACACCGGCCACAAACTCACCGACACGGCCGGTGCTTTGCAGCGGCAGGGCACGGCCATTGACGGTGACCACATAGCGGTTGTCGTTCAGTCCGGTCACATGCACCTCGACACGTTCCAGCGACGAGTCCACATACCGCACGGTGCCGCCTGCGGAGCCTTCTTCGCCCATCACGTGCCACGGCTCCAGCGCGCTGCGCAGCGTCAGCTCGATGCTGTTGGCCTTGACTTGGCCGATCAGCGGGAAGCGGAACTCGAAATGCGGCTCGAACCAGGCCATGTCAAAGCCGTAACCGGCTTCGTTCAGCTCGGTCAGCACGTCCGCAAAGTCCATGCGGATCAGGCTCGGCAGTAGGAAGCGGTCGTGCAGCTCGGTGCCCCAGCGGGTCATGCGGCCGTGGTAAGGCTGCGCCCAGAAACGGGCCACCAGCGCGCGCAGCAGCAACTGCTGCGCAATGCTCATGCGGGCATGGGGTGGCATTTCAAAAGCGCGCAACTCCAGCAGGCCCAGGCGGCCGGTGGAGGAGTCCGGCGAGTACATCTTGTCGATGCAAAACTCGCTGCGGTGGGTGTTGCCGGTCACATCCACCAGGATGTTGCGCAGCGTGCGGTCGACGATCCACGGCGGCATGTCTTTGCCGTATTTTTCGCGATTGGCCGCAATTTCACGCAGGGCGATCTCCAGCTCGTAAAGCTGGTCGTTGCGCGCTTCGTCCACGCGCGGCGCCTGGCTGGTGGGGCCGATGAACATGCCGGAGAACAAATAGCTCAGCGACGGGTGGTTGTGCCAGTAGGCAATCAGGCTGGCCAGCACTTCGGGCTTGCGCAGGAAGGGGCTGTCGGCCGGGGTGGCGCCACCCAGCACAAAATGGTTGCCACCGCCGGTGCCGGTGTGGCGTCCATCGGTCATGAATTTTTCGGCCGACAGACGCGTTTCGTGCGCGATCTTGTACAAAAACTCGGTGTGCTCGACCAGCTCGTGCCAGTTGTAGGCCGGGTGAATGTTGACCTCGATCACGCCCGGGTCGGGGGTGACCTGCAGCATTTTCAGGCGTGGATCGCGTGGGGGCGGATAGCCTTCGAGCACGATGGTCACGCCCAGGCTTTGTGCCGTGGCTTCTACCGCAGCCAGCAGGTCCAGGTAATCTTCCAGGCGCTCCAGCGGCGGCATGAAGATGTAGAGCGCGCCGGTTTCACCCTTGATGTTGCGGGGGTTGTCCGGGTCGGCCTTGGGTAGCTTTTTCTCGTCCCTGGGGCCGTTGGATCGGGCGGCGTCACGCACTTCCACGCACAGTGCGGTGCGGGTCAGCCAGGCGGCGGACTCGAACGCGTTGGGTGCGCGGGGTGGCTCGGTGGCGGGTTTGGCCGCATCAGCCGGGCCTGCAAACTGCATGACACGCGCGGCTTCACGCGGGGCGCCGTGGCCGGTTTTGAAGCGGGCCATGTACTGAGCCAGCGCGCTGCTGGTTTGCGGGGTGCTGGCGGCAGCGCCGGGTGCGTAGCGCGCGCTGAGCGCCGTGGCCGCTGGCAGCGCGTCGCGCGGTGCAAACGGGTCCGCCTCGATCATGTAGGGGTAGTCTGTTTTCGACACCCATGGCACCGAGTCCAGCGGCAGCCGATAGCCCATCGGGGAGTCACCGGGCATCAGGTACATGCGCTCGTCGCGGAAGAACCAGGGGCCTGTGACCCATTTCGGGCCGGACAGCGAGGGTTGCGCGCGCAGGCCGGTCGCCTTGGTTTGGGCTGCTGCTTCGGTCTGCAGCGGCAGCACGTAACCGACCACGGAGTCCAGGCCCTGCATGAACACGCGGCGCAAGCGCTCGCGCTCCATCACGTCGTCCAGCCGGGAGTCGAACGGGTCCACGTTGACCGGCAAACGGCGTTCACGCCACAGGTAGTACCAGGTGTCTTCAAAGCCGGGGGTGATGTAGTCCGGGGCCAGGCCCAGCTTGCCAGCAAGGGTGGCCACAAAGCGCTGTGCATCCGCGCTGGTGTAGGTGCAGGGTTGGCGCTCGTCGGTGAACAGGGCCGGGTTCTGCCAGATCGGCTGGCCGTCTTTGCGCCAGAAAATGCTCAGTGCCCAGCGCGGCAGCTGCTCGCCCGGGTACCACTTGCCCTGGCCGAAGTGCAGAAAACCGCCGTCGCCGTACTCGGCGCGCAGTTTTTGCACCAGTTCGGTGGCGTAGCCGCGTTTGGTGGGGCCCAGGGCGTCAATGTTCCATTCGGCCGCGTCGCGGTCGGTGGTGGCCACAAAGGTCGGCTCGCCGCCCATGGTCAGGCGCACATCACCGTCTGTCAGGTC
>JBJXEI010000003.1:0-5103 GCA_046154065.1 Polaromonas sp.
CGTGGCCGGGGCGGAAGGTCTCCAGGATGTTGCCGTAGTCCTTGCTGCGCTGGTCGGTGTTGCGGATCAGCAGGCAGATCGGGGTGCCGGTGGTCACGCCCTGGTACACACCGGACAGGATCTCGACGGCGTCGGGCTCGTTGCGCTGGGTGACGTGGCGGCTGGTGCCGGGGCGGCGGCGATCCAGGTCGGCCTGAATGTCGGCCTCTGACAGCGCCATGCCGGGGGGGCACCCGTCAATCACGCAGCCAATGGCGGGTCCGTGGGATTCACCAAAATTGGTGACGGCGAAGAGGTTTCCGAGGGTGCTGCCTGACATAGTGCGGCGATTTTACCCTTGGGGTTTTGGCCCCAAGACCGCACCAGGACGGCGCTGGAACGCTTCATGCAAGGAAAAAATAGCCAAGAAACGACGCCCAGAAAGCGCGCATTCTGTGCATTCATCTCAATCACGGAGGGATTTTTCATGCTTGATCGAACCGCCACGCTGTTCTCCCACGTCAAACCCGGCGACACCGCCTTCAAACCCGAGGGCTTGCGCGACTTTTTCCTCTACCGTGACCTGGGCATTGCCGAGGCCACGCACGGAAAAGTGATTGCGCACCTGGTCAAGGCCAATATGGCACCGGAAAAAGGCACGGGGTGGCACCGGCATGACGCGGATTTCCAGATCGTCATCATGCTCAAGGGCTGGGCCAAGTTCATGTACGAGGACCAGGAAACCCTGGTGTCCGCCGGCGACTGCGTGCACCAGCGGCCCGGCATCAGCCACTACCTGTTTGATTACTCCCCCGACATGGAATACCTGGAAATCGTCTCGCCGGCGGACTTCAAAAGCATCGATGTGCCCCCGGTGTGCGAAATCCCCGCGCCAGCGCCCTGGGCTTGATTGGGCCGCCGGTCACACCGGTTTTTAGACCAAATCCGCGTCCGGCCAAGGTGTTAATTGCCTGGAGCGCTATCAATTCAGAAGCGCTTTGGCGGCAGTTTGCTGGCCCTAAAACTCCGCTTCCAGCTCGTCAAAGTCCTCTTCCTCCAGCAAGCTGGCGGCCACCCATTCCTGCATGGCGGACAGCGTCCACACGCTGACGCAGTAGGCCGCACAGACTTCATTCAGGGCAATGTCATAGGTTTTGAAGCGGCTCACCACCGGGGCGTACATCGCGTCGGCCATGCACGGCTTGGCACCGAACAGAAACGGCCCGCCGTACTGCGCCAGGCACTCCCCCCAGATCTGAACGATGCGCTGCACGTCCGCCTCGGCCCGCGACCAGGTTTTGAACTTGGGGAAATGCGCCTTGATGTTCAGCGGCATCGACGAGCGCATGGATGCAAAGCCCGAGTGCATTTCCCCGCAAATGGCGCGGCAATGGGCGCGGGCGGCCCGGTCGGCGGGCAGCAAGCCGGCCTTGGGCTTGATTTCATGCAGGTACTCACCCATCGCCAGCGTGTCCCAGACCTTGACGCCGTCATGCAGCAGGCTGGGCACCAGGATGGACGATGACAGCAGCAGCAGCTCGGCGCGGGAGTCCACGTCGTCGGGCGGCAGCACGTCCTCGGTGAAGGCCAGCCCGGAGAATTTCAGCATCAGCCAGCCCCGCAACGACCAGGCACCGTAATTTTTGCTGCTGAGGGTCAGGACTGCGTGGGCCATGGGATGACTTTCATGAGGGGATGTGTCCGCCTCGCCGCAAGCCCCGTGCCAAGCCCGTGCCAGCGGCAAGTGGCCCGCAACTTGCTGAACCCGGTGACTACCGCAGCCCGGTGCCCACCCGCGACAACCAGAGACACGACCCATGCTGTACCAAGCCTATCAACTGCAGTCTGACCTCACCTCGCCGATGCGCATGTTTGCCGAGCAAGCCAGTCTGATGTGGGGCGGCAGCCGGTTTGCCTTGTCAGGCGGCCCGAGCGGTGGCACAAACCCGCTGGCCGGCCTGTCCGCGTCTGCAGGCAAACTGGCTGGGGCCATGGAAGTGCTGGCCCGCCTGCGGCTGACCCACGCCCGCCCGGCCTACAACCTGGGCAGCGTGCAGGCCGACGGCGGCCCGGTGGACGTGCTGGAGCGCCAGGTCATGGCGTTGCCGTTTGGCACGTTGCTGCACTTCAAAAAGCAGATGGACAACCCCGGCCCGCCGGTGCTGCTGGTGGCCCCGCTGTCGGGCCACTTCGCCACGCTGCTGCGGGAAACCGCCCGCACCCTGCTGGCCGACCACGACGTCTACATCACTGACTGGCACAATGCCCGCGACGTGGCCCTGCGCCACGGCGAATTCGGCCTGGACCACTACACCGACTACCTGATCCAGTTCCTGGAAACCATGGCCCAACAAGGCGCGGGCAACGCCCACATGGTGGCGGTGTGCCAGCCTTGCGTGGCCGCGCTGGCCGCCACCGCCCTCATGGCTGAGGACGACAACCCCGCCCAGCCGCGCAGCCTGACGCTGATGGCCGGGCCGGTGGACTGCCGCGTCAACCCCACCGGGGTGAACGAGCTGGCCAACAGCAAACCGATTGAATGGTTTGAGAAAAACCTGATCAGCCACGTGCCCTGGCCGCACAAGGGCACCATGCGCCGCGTGTACCCCGGTTTTTTGCAGCTGACGGCATTTTTGAGCATGAACCTGGAGCGCCACAAAAAGTCCTTCAGCGACCTGTACCAACACGTGCGGGACGGAGAATTTGACAAGGCGCAGGTGATCCGTACGTTTTATGACGAGTACCTGGCCGTCAACGACCTGCCCGCCCCGTTCTACCTGGAGACGGTGGCCAAGGTCTTCCAGACTTACGACCTGCCCCGCGGTGAGCTGACCTGGCACGGCCGCAAAGTGAACCTCAAAGCCATCCGCAAAACCGCCCTGATGACGGTGGAAGGCGAGCGCGACGACATCTGTGCCGTGGGCCAGACGGTGGCCGCCCAGGACCTGTGCAGCGGCATCCGCCCCTACCGCAAAATCCACCATGTGCAAACCGGCGTGGGCCACTACGGCGTATTCAGCGGTAAGAAGTGGAACCAGCAAATCTACCCGCGGGTGCGGGAAATGATCCACAGCAGCCAGGGCTGAGGCGCGCGGTCAGCTCAGGTCACGGGGATGGCGCGTCAATCCGCTTTGCCGTCTTCAGCCTCAGGCCAGTCGCGGATGTAGGCCTTGAGCATCTTGTTTTCGAAGTTCTGGCTGTCCACCACGGCTTTGGCGACGTCATACAGGCTGATCACGCCCATCATCACTTTCTGATTCATCACCGGCATGTAGCGGGCGTGGCGCTCCAGCATCATGCGGCGCACTTCGTCGAGCTCGGTTTCGCTGGTGCAGGTCAGTGGGTGGTCGTCCATGGCGGTGCGGACCAGGGTGGTGCCAATGGTGCCGCCGTTTTTGACCACACACACAATCACCTCCCGAAACGTCAGCATGCCGACCAGGTCGCCATGCTCCATGACCACCAGTGAACCAATGTCCTTGTCCGCCATGATGTCCACGGCCTTGGCCAGCGGTTCATCGGGTTGCACCGAATAAAGCGTGTTGCCTTTGACGCGCAAGATGTCTGAGACTTTCATGGGGGCTCCTCGGTGATTTATGGGTTGAAGTTCGGCATTTTCCCACCGCTTGGCGGCTGAAGGTGGCCTTTGGCAGGGCTTCATTTCAATATAGCCCACAATCAAACCGCACTTTGTGTTGATTTGGATCCGCACCCCTGAAATTACCCCTGTTCACCGATTGGAGGCGACATGCCCGGCTACGCTGACCCCGGTTTTGACACGCTCGCGCTGCACGCGGGTGCAGCCCCTGACCCCACCACCGGCGCGCGCGCCGTGCCGATTCACCTGACCACGTCTTTTGTCTTCGAGTCCAGCGACCACGCGGCCAGCCTGTTCAACCTGGAGCGCGCAGGACACGTCTATTCCCGCATCAGCAACCCGACCAACGCGGTGCTGGAGCAAAGGGTGTCGGCGCTCGAAGGCGGCATCGGCGCGATTGCCACGGCCAGCGGTCAGGCGGCGCTGCACCTGGCCATTGCCACGCTGATGGGCGCGGGCTCCCACATCGTGGCCTCCACCGCGCTGTACGGCGGCTCGCAAAACCTGCTGCACTACACCATGCGGCGCTTCGGCATTGACACGACCTTCGTCAAACCTGGCGACCTGGACGGCTGGCGCGCCGCCGTGCGGCCCAACACCAAGCTGTTTTTTGGTGAAACGGTGGGCAACCCCGGCCTGGACGTGCTGGACATCGAGGCCGTGGCCAGCATCGCCCACGAAGCCGGTGCGCCGCTGCTGGTGGACTCGACCCTGACGTCGCCCTGGCTCATCAAGCCGTTTGACCATGGCGCGGACCTGGTCTACCACTCGGCGACCAAATTTTTGAGCGGGCATGGCACGGTGATTGGCGGCATCGTGGTGGACGGCGGCAGCTTCGACTGGAACGGCCCGCGCGCGGCGGGCAAGTTTGCCGAGCTGACCGAGGCCTACGACGGCTTTCACAACATGGTGTTCAGCGAGGAAAGCACCGTGGGCGCGTTTTTGCTGCGCGCCCGGCGCGAAGGCCTGCGCGACTTTGGTGCCTGCATGAGCCCCCACACGGCCTGGCTGATCCTGCAAGGCATTGAAACCCTGCCGCTGCGCATGGCCCGGCACATGAGCAACACGGCGCGGGTGGTGGAATTCCTGGCCAGCCACGCCTTTGTCAGCCGCGTGGGCCACCCGATGCTGGAATCACACACCAGCCACGCGTTGGCGCAAAAACTATTGCCAAAAGGCGCAGGCAGCGTGTTCAGCTTTGATATCAAGGGCCACCGCGAGCAGGGCAAAAAATTCATCGAAACGCTTAAGGTGTTCAGCCACCTGGCCAACGTGGGCGACTGCCGCAGCCTGGTGATTCACCCGGCCAGCACCACCCACTTTCGCATGACGGACGAGGCGCTGGCGGCGGGTGGCATTGGTCAGGGCACCATCCGCCTGTCGATAGGCCTGGAAGACCCGGACGATTTGATTGATGACTTGAATCGGGCGTTGAAGGCCGCGGAAAAAGCGGTGTAGTCGGTATTGCTGTGCAAAATGCTACTGTATTTATAGCTGCTTGAGCTGGCAAATAAAGGGCTGGAGAG
>JBJXEI010000004.1:0-5511 GCA_046154065.1 Polaromonas sp.
GGTTCAGGCAGAGCTGGCCTTGCTTCACGCTCAGGCCCAGCAGGCTTTCCAGCGCGGCGCGGTACAGCCAGGCGGCGGAGCCGGTGTACCAGCTCCAGCCGCCGCGCCCGACGTAGGGCGGGCTGCCATAGACGTCACCGGCCATCACATAGGGCTCCAGCTCATAGACCGGGCCGCGTGTGGGGTGGGCGCTGCGGTGGGCGGGGCTGAGGGCCTTAAAACTTTGCCAGGCTGCTGCTGAATCCCCTGTTTCGGCCTGCGCCATCAGCGCCCACACCCCGGCGTGGGAGTACTGGCCGCCGTTTTCCCGCACGCCGGGCGGGTAGGCCTGGATGTAGCCGGGGTTGTTGGCGGAGGTTTGAAACGGTGGGGCCAGCAGGTGCAGCAAGCCCGTGTCTAGGTCAATCAATTCGCGGTTCATCGACGCCATGGCCGGCTGCGTGAAATCAGGCGTGGACGCACCGGACAGCACCGACCAGGCCTGCGCGATCAGGTCGGTGCGGCATTCGTCGTTGGCCTGGGAGCCCAGCGCGTCGCCGTTGTCAAAAAACGCACGTTTGAACCAGTCGCCGTCCCAGCCGTGGCTGTGCAGGGCGCTGACCCAGCCTGCGCGGGCGCTACGCCAGGTGGCGGCACGTTCCGTGTCCCCCCGGGCTTCGGCCAGCGGGCCAAAGTCGCTGACGACACGGCACAAAAACCACGCCAGCCAGACCGATTCGCCGCGCCCTTCGTGGCCGACGCGGTTCATGCCGTCGTTCCAGTCGCCGGTGCCCATCAGTGGCAGGCCGTGGGGGCCAGTGCGCAGGCTGCGGTCCAGCGTGCGGGCGGCGTGCTCGTACACGCTGGCGGTCTGGGGGCTGACCTCGGGCGGGTAGTAGGCGTCTTCGGCCCCGTCGGGAATCGGCGCACCGTCGATGAAGGGCACGGCTTCGTCCAGCAGGCCGTGGTCGCCCGTCACGCTGACGTAGTGCGCCACGGCGTAGGGCAGCCACAGCAGGTCGTCTGAAAAATGGGTGCGCACACCTTCGCCGCCGGGGGCGTGCCACCAGTGCTGCACGTCGCCCTCCGGGAACTGGCGCGAGGCGTTGAGGACGATCTGCGCGCGCAGACGGCCTGGCTCGACCACGGCAAACGCCATC
This sequence comes from Polaromonas sp., assembly GCA_046154065.1. Taxonomy (GTDB): domain Bacteria; phylum Pseudomonadota; class Gammaproteobacteria; order Burkholderiales; family Burkholderiaceae_C; genus Polaromonas. Next base: position 1,140 of record JBJXEI010000004.1, read on the forward strand.
GCGTCCTGCAGCTGGTCCCTGAAACCAAACGCGCCACCGGCCTGGTAGAAGCCGGCCTTGGACCACAGTCGGGAGGTGAGGGTTTGGTACAGCAGCCAGTGGTTAACCAGCGCATCAAACAGTGGGTCGGGGGTGCTGACGGTGACCTGGTGCAGCCGCGAACGCCAGTCGGCCTGCACGGTGGCCAGGGCTTGGGCAGTGTCGGCGTTGGCCCACTGCCGGGCCAGGGTTTCGGCCTGCGCCGCGTCTGCGGCATGGCCCAGCACAAAGGCCAGCGTCAGCCGTTCGCCGGGTTGCAGGGTGATGTCGGCCGACAGGGCGGCGCAGGGGTCCAGCGCCAGGCCGCTGCGCTGGGCCATCTGCGCTGGGGGTTGCCAGTTGCCGGCGGGGTTGAAAAATTCGCTGCGGTCGCAGGTCCATTGCGGCTGGGTTGAGGCAGGGGCCAGCAGGCTGAAAAATGCGGTGTTGCCGCCGAACCCGGCGCGGCGCTCACGCTGCTGGGCGAACACGGTGGGGGTGTCGGCAGCTGGCCAGGTGCGGACGGTGCGGCGGTCATGCCGGGCCGCGCCGAGTTGCCATTCGGCCATGCCGATGGCGCGCAGGCGGCGCGGCGCAGGGCCTGTGTGGTGCAGCTGGAGCTGCACGACCTTGACGGCGTCCACCGCATCGGCAAAAAACGTGGTGTGGACCTGCAGTGTGCCGAGGGCCGCTTCAAAGGTGCTGTAGCCCTGGCCGTGGCGCACCCGGTAGCGGGGGGCGTGCTGCCAGGGCGACGAGGGCGCGCTGGCGGTGGGGGTGTTTGGCGTGTTGGGTGTGAGGGCCAGCAGCGCGCCGCTGTCCAGGTCCTGCAGCAAATAGTGCTCGCCCCGGGCATCGCCCACCGGGTCGTTGGACCACGGCGTGAGCTGGTGCAGGCGGCTGTTGATGGCCCAGGTGTAGCCGCTACCGGCTTCAGACACCTGGAAGCCAAACGTGGCGTTGGCGATCACGTTGACCCAGGGGCGTGGCGTGGTTTGCCCGGCGGCCAGGTCGAATTGAAACTCGCCACTGGCCGCGTCAAAGTGGCCGACCGGGGAAGGCTGCGGGATCGGCCGTGGTGCGTTGATGGGCGGAGGCGGTGGGGTGATTTCAACGACGCGGTCGGCCTGCCGCGCAGCCAGCGGGGCGTGCAGCAGCGCGTCAAGCTGCACGTCCAGCGGCCGCCCGTCGGCCACCAGCACCACGCGGGCCAGTGCCCTCAGCGCGGCTTTTTCGTCGGCGGTAACTTCGTGGTCGCGCAGCAGGTAGAACCCGGCCGCGTCGCCAGCCGGGAAGCTGTTGGCGGTTTGCTGGTGGGTGCGTTCGTGCAGCGCCAGGATATCGCGGTGCAGCGGCATCAGGTAGGCGTTGACCTCGCTGTTCAGGATCACCAGGTCCATCGCCTGGCCACCAAAACGCCACCAGGGCTGCGCCCGCAGCAGGGACTGCACCAGCGGCAGCCCGCTGCTGGCATGGATGCGCACCAGCACGATGGGTTGGTCGCCTGACAGGCCAAACCGCCACAGCAGGCGCTGGTTGACCAGGCTGCGGTCCGGGGTGGGCGGGCTGGCCAGAGGCGGGCGGCTGCAGGCGTACATCAGCGCGGTGGTCAGGTCCTGCAGGGCGGCGTTCTCGTCCGGGGCCACCCCCAGGTCACGCAGGCGGACCTGCGCCAGCGTGGCGGCCATGCGGGCGCTGCGTTTGACGTGCATGGGCTGCAGGTATTTGTCGATGCGGGCCTCCAGCTCGGCGGTGGTGTGGGCGGCGGCAGTGGCAAAGGTCAGGCGTGCCTTGCCACCCGCCGGGATGCGGATGCGCAGGCGCAGGCCGCAGGCGGGGTCCAACTGGTTGATTGGTGTGTGGGGCGTGTGCGGGCTTTGCAGGGCCGGGTTGGCCGGCAGGCGGTTGCGGCCCAGGAAGGTGCGGCGGTCGGCGATGAAGTCGATGGCGCGCACATTGGCGTTGGAGTCCGCCAGAAAGTGCGCCACGGCCATGGACGCATCACCCTGCAGGCGCGGCTTGCGGCTGAGCAGCAGCGCACGCCATTCGGGCCGCCAGGTGGTGTCGATGAACAGGTTGGAAAACGCCGGGTGCGCCTCGTCGGCGCGTGCGTCGGCCATCACGGGCTCGAAGCACGAGATCACGTCCAGCGTCATGTCGTGGTCGCTGTGGTTCTGCAGGCGCAGGGTGCGCAGCTCGGTGTCGTCCTCGGGGCTGACGAGCACCGTGGTCTTGAGGTGCAGGTCGGGCGAGGTGGCTTCAAACTCGACGCGGTCGGCCAGAAACGTGGCCTGGTAGTGCCAGTCGGGGTGCGGGGCCGGGTGCAGCGTGACGGAGGCAACCTGTGCGTCGCCCGAGGGGCGCACGTAGAGGAAGGTGCCGTAGGCGTCGCGCAGCGCGTCGTCCCGCCAGCGTGACACCAGGTGGGTCTGCCCGGTGCCCGGGTTCCAACGGCTGACGCCTGCGCCATTGGCCCGCAGCGCCACGCTGTAGCGGCCGTTGGACAGCAGCTGGGTGGGTTGCCAGAGCCCGCTGGCGGGCAGAACCTGGCGGGACTGGTAGCGCTGCTCGTGGGTGCCGTCCGGTGGCTCGGGCAGCACCCGTGGGTCGGCGGCGTCCATGATCTGGCGCGGCGTGTTTTCATGCAGCAGCGCCTCAAAGGCCTGCACCAGCGGGCTGGCGGCAAACCAGCGGCGTGGCGCGTTGCCGCACAACACATTGCACAGCGCCACCAGCGACATGCCCTGGTGGTGGGCCATGAAGTTGGCCACCACCTGGTGTGGCGGCTGGCCGTCGGCCGGGGGGCGTTCTGCGGCTGGCTGGCGTGACACGGTGAAGTCCACCGCGTCCATGAAACCGTGGCTGCCGCGTGCGCTCAGCAGCTCCAGCGCCTGCAGGTTGGCCGTCGCTTCCTGCGGGGTGAACTGGGTGGCCAGCACACTGGCGTAGGGGGCCACCACACGGTCTGTGGGTGGGGTGCTGCGCAAGGCCAGGCGCGGCACGCCAAACGGGCCGTACTGGTAGGCCAGGGTGTGGTCTTGCGCAAAGTAGGCCGACTCGGACACGCCCCAGGGCAGCTGCTGGGACTGGCCAAAGGCTTGCTGTTCGCGCACTGCGGCCAGGCTGGACAGGTGCAGCAGGCCTTGCGCGGGCTCGGTCATCACGAGGGACGGCATCAGGTACTCGAACATCGAGCCGGACCAGGATTTAAGCCCGGGCATCACGCCCACACTCAAAAACTGGCGGCCCAGCGCCTGCCAGTGGCGGCGCGGCACGTCGCCCTTGGCAATCGCCAGGAAGCTGGTCAGCCGCGACTCGGACGCCAGCAGGTCGTAGTAGCTGCTGTCCAGCGCCTGGCTGTCGGTGCGCAGGCCGATGTGGAACAGGTGGCGCTTGGCGCTGTACAGGCCGCTGAAGTTCATCGCCATGCACAGGGCGGTGCAGTGCTCGGCCAGCGCGCGCAGGTTGGTGGCTTCTGCCGCCGGGGTGTCACGCGCATCGGCCAGTTGCTGGCAGGCCTGGGCCGTGGTCAGCAGGTGCGCGGCCATGTTGCCGCTGTCAACCGTGGAGACGTAGGCCGGGGCCAGCACCTGCAGCGTCAGCGTGTCGTACCAGTTGAAGAGGTGGCCCTCGTGTTTGGCCAGGCGGTCGATGCTGGCCAGGGTGGCTTGCAGCCGCGTGACCAACTGCGCCGTGGTGATCCAGCCGAACTCCCGGGCGCACGCCACCGACAGCAGGTACAGGCCGATGTTGGTCGGTGAGGTTCGGTGGGCCACCATGCGTTCGGGTTCCAGCTGCAGGTTGTCGGGCGGCAGGAAGTGGTCGGCTTCACCTACACATGCCTCGAAAAACCCCCAGGTCTGGCTCGCCAGGGCGTGCAGGTAATCCTGCTGCGGCGCGCTCAGGGTGTGGGCGGGTGCGGCGGGCAGACTGGCCCACCACGCGCTGACGGGGGCCAGTGCCCACAGCACAAACAGGCCCGCACCGGCCCAGGGATGGGGGCTGAACAGGGCGGCCACGGCCAGCAGCACGGCCACTGCCGACGTGCTGCGGTGCTGCAGTACAAAGGTGCGCAGGGTGTAACGGGCGGCCGCCTGGGCTTGGGCGGCGGTGGTCCATTGCAGCAGCTGGCGGCGGCTGACGGCCATGCGCCACAGCGCCCGGGTGATGGCGTCCAGCGCCAGGCGCGCCTGCGGCAGCAGCTGGCTGAACTGCCACAGCGCCTGTGCGATGCCCCGGCCCACATCCCGCAGGCCGATGTCAAAAAAGTGCGCCCAGGCAATGCCCCGGCGCGTGGGGATCAAGCCCGCCAGTGCGCCCAGCAGCGGCCCGCTCATGTAGGCGGCCAGCACCA
>JBJXEI010000005.1:0-3242 GCA_046154065.1 Polaromonas sp.
CCAGCGCCACGGCCGCCGCTTTCAACGCGCAGGCCAGCCGCATCGCCACCCAGTTTGGCCTGGGCAGCGTGAACCTGGCCACCACCGTGCCCGTGGTGGCCGGCACCCCCGACGCCTATGGCAACGCGCTGCGGGCCGTGTCCCAGTACCTGCGCAACACCCCACAAACCACCCTGGCCACGGTGACCAACGCCAGCTTCACCACACAGGCGGAATTCACCGCGTTTTCAACCGCCTACAACACCGCTTTCCGAACCATCAACGGCACCACCGCCAACGTGAGTTTTGACGGCAGCGCCTTCAACTTCACCGGCACCGGTGTGGGCGGTGGCAGTGGCACCTGCGGCATCAAAATCGCCGGGTCCGTGACGACCGCCGGCTTCACCGTGCCGGTGAGTTTTGACTTCTGCTACACCGGCATCCAGGCCGGGTCCTGCGACGCCGGCAACTCTGCGCTGAACCAGTCTGTGGCCGGTCAAGGCGGCCTGGGCGGCGTGGCCAACCTGACCTACACCTACTCGGCCACGTGCGCGCCAGGGGCAACGACGGTGAATTTGCAGTAAGCCCTGAAGCCCCTGCCATGACAAGCCGCCCCGCCACCGGCGGCTTTTTTCATGCTCCGGTGGCTCAGCGCCTTGATCGGCAAAGCAGCTAGGGGCTGCAAACTCACCTGTATCGCCGCCCGTCGCTCACGTGGCGGCTTGTGGGTTGACGGCCTGCCACCAAATGGGCGCCGACTAGACAAAAATCAGCGGACATGGCGGTGGTCTGTGGTGGTTTCGGTACGGTGCCAGGGCGCCGAGGTGCCGTAGGGAGTGCAATCCGCTTGGAATGACGAAAAGACAAATATTTAAGGCCAAACAAGCCGATGGCCCAAACCTTTCTTGCCGGTTCAGCTACAGATTCAATAGCATTTTTAGTTGAAACTGCGCGTCAGTCCAGACTAGTGCGCCAGCCATTGAATCCGCAGCCAGAACCGGTCCAAAATGCGGGCAGCGCGCCGCAATGAGCTGCGGGGTTTCACAGTTCGTTTTATACCTGTTTAAATTAATAGTTGATCCACCGCAAAGTCAATGTGCAAGCGGGTTTCAGGAGATTTTGATGTCCACTTTATGTTGCAGCGCCATTTTTATCCCGCGGGTTTTGCGGTCTACATTTGTTAAAGCGCACTTATGGAAATGATCCGCATTCTGGCCGTGCTGTGTTGTACCGTTGGGGCCATGATTGCTGTCGCCCTTTCGGTGTACCACTTCTATTGCATGCTCCAAGGGATACAAGCACGAGCGCAATGGTGGGTCAATTTGGTTCCCTGGTTGGGACCAGCTTTTCCTGGCGCACTAAACGCGCAGGGGCAATCTCATCGAGCTAAGGCGGTAGGGTGGGGTGCATTGGCAGGACTTTTGGTGTTAATCGCAATAGTGACTCGATACGTCGTTGGCAACGGCACGACGTGAAAGCTCAGACCATGTACTTGCGGCAATCTATGGCTATTCGCTTTAACAGGTCGGCCCAGAGGCGACGGCCTTCGGCCGCGCCTGGCCTCCAACGTTAAGCCTCTATGAAAACACTCGCTCACTGCAGAGAGTTGCCGGGATTGCCGGGAGAAGGGGAGCGTCCGCGCCAGTACAGCGCGACGGGTCAAGGTATGCACCGTGAAGGCTATGTTGTTGAATTCACACCAAATCAGGGTCAACCGTGGGTGGGCAACTTCCAGCCAGGGGTCACGAGTTTCACAGACCTTGCCGAGTTCCCGCACAGCGATTCCGTTCTAGTGGTCGCCAACGGCCAGGGTTACTTAGTCGATATTCAATCGGGAATCCTTCTGACACAGTACGAGAGCGACATTGACTTTCTATTTTCGAGCCCGGCAGCAGATCTGGTTATTGCGGGTACCGTTACAGATTTTTCGGCTTTCCGAGGTGCTGCGAAGGTATGGTGCACACGTCGAATTTCCTGGGATGGTTTTCGCAATCTGGCGGTACTTGGGAACCAATTGACGGGAGAGGCATGGTGTTTTGATAACTCGTGGCATTCGTTTTCTGTCGATCTCGCAGATGGCAAAGTCACCGGTGGTTCGTACTATGAATGAGAGGCTTAACAAGTCGTCCCACACGGATACGCAGCAGCAGGTTGCCGCTGCGCGGCGCTTGCTGCGTGCCGTTGGCCTCCAACGTTGAATCCTCAGCATCCCTAAAGAGCCCCCGTTGGCACCTAACCGCCCAGCACAAAATCCGCGCCACCCCACCCCGTCATCCCAAAACCGCCAAAACACCAGGTTTTGAGTACCAAGCCACCCCCAGACTAAGCAAAAACAGCCCAGCCAGCTGTCAAAACCAGAGCAATCAGCTACCCGCATTCATTGGTAAAGTCACCGCATGCAAGGCCTTCACCTGACTGCTGATCTTCACCACTGCCGATGCGAGCCCGCTTGGCTGCTGGACGCCGACATGGGCCTGGCCGAGTGCTTGCGGGCGGTGCGGGCAGCGGGGCTGCAAGCGGTGGCGCAGCTGGTGCATGGCTTTGAGTCACCGGGCTTGCCACCTGCCGGTTACACCGCCACGGTGCTGCTGGCCGAATCGCATGTGTGCCTGCACACCTGGCCTGAAAGCAACGCGGCCACGCTGGATGTGTATGTGTGCAATTTCAGCGCCGACCATTCGGCCAAAGCGCAGGCGCTGATGAATCACCTGCTGGCGGTGTTCGATGCGCAAGCGGTGGAGCGGCACACGCTGCAGCGGGGCAGCTTGCCGGTTCAAGCGACTGCTGCCGCATGACGGCGACTGCCATGATCCTGGCCGCCGGTCGCGGTGAGCGCATGCGCCCGCTGACCGACACCACGCCCAAGCCGCTGCTGCAGGTGCGCGGGCAAGCGCTGATCGACTGGCATGTGGCGGCGCTGGCGCGGGGCGGCAACAGCCGGCTGGTGGTGAACACGGCGTGGCTTGGTGAGCAGCTTCCGGTGCACTTGGATCAGCGGTTTTTAAGCCAAACAGCCCCCGAGCCCATGGATTCATTGCCGGGCATGCTATTTTTTTCATACTCCCACGAAGGCCGTGATTTTGGCGACGCACTGGAAACGGCGGGCGGCATTGCCCGGGCGCTGCCGCTGCTGGGTGATGTGTTCTGGGTGCTGGCGGGCGATGTGTTCATGCCGGGGTTTGAATTTGCGCCCGCCGCCGTGGCGCGGTTTGAGGCCAGCGGCCAACTCGCCCACCTGTGGCTGGTGCCCAACCCGGCGCACA
>JBJXEI010000006.1:0-12245 GCA_046154065.1 Polaromonas sp.
TAGCCACCCGCCACGCCGACAAACTGGCATTTCTCCGGGCGGCCCACGTTGCGCCAGTAGTGCGCGCTCATCTTCAGCGCGATTTCAGTGGCGGACGCGCCGTCGCTGGCGTAAGACGCGTGGCCCAAGCCGGTCAGTGCTGCCAGCTTTTCAGACAGCGCCACCACTGGCTCATGGGTAAAACCCGCCAGCATGATGTGGTCAAGCTGGCCCAGCTGGTCCACCAGCGCGGCGCGGATGTGTGGGTGGCTGTGGCCAAACAGGTTGACCCACCAGGAGCTGACGCCGTCCAGGTAACGCTGGCCGTCCACGCCAAACAGCCACGCGCCTTCGGCCCGGGCAATGGCAATCGGCGGCGCCGCTTCGTGCAGCTTCATCTGCGTGCAGGGGTGCCACACCGCTTTCAGGCTGCGGGCGGCCAGCGTGGGGCTGCTCAAGGCTGTTGAACAGGAACGGTCTGGCGCTGCTCGGCGATGCGGTTCTCAGGGGTCATGAACACCAATTGCGGTTGGTGATTTTTGACCTCAACGTCATCAAGCTGAGCAAACGCGGCAATGATGACCAGATCCCCCACTGAGGCACGCCGGGCAGCCGAGCCGTTGACCGAGATGATGCGGCTGCCCCGTGCGGCACGGATGGCGTAGGTGACAAAACGCTCGCCGTTGTTGATGTTCCAGATGTGGACCTGCTCGTTTTCACAAATGCCGCTGGCGTCCAGCAGGTCTTCGTCGATGGCGCAGGAGCCTTCGTAGTTGAGTTCGCAATGGGTGACCGCAGCGCGGTGGATTTTGGATTTGAGCAGGGTGCGCAGCATGGGGGTTCCAGTGGGCAAAAAACAATCAAAACTCGCGGGACAATAGTGACATTGCGCCGCCGAGACAAATGGCAAATAGACGCGGAGTCTAGATTAAAAATTAACCGATACGTCCCATGAACAAAGCCTTCGATTTTTCTGAAAACGCCGTGGCTGCGCTGGCCGCTGCCGACGTGACCCGCGCCCTGCTGGAAGACGTGGGCGCTGGCGACCTGACCGCTGGCCTGGTGGACGCCCAGCGCAGCGCCCATGCGCGGGTCATCGCCCGTGAGTCCGCCGTCATCTGCGGCCGCGCCTGGGCAGACGCCGCGATTCGCCAGTGCGACCCGGCCGCCCGCATCACCTGGCACGTGCAGGACGGCGAGCGCTGCACCCCCGACCAAGTCATTGTGGAGGTGCAGGGCCAGGCCAGAGCGCTGCTGACGGCCGAGCGTACCGCGCTGAATTTTCTGCAACTGCTCAGCGCCGTGGCGACCAAAACAGCGGTGTATGTAGACGTGGTCAAGGGCACATCCGCCCACATCGTAGACACCCGCAAAACCCTGCCCGGCCTGCGGCTGGCGCAAAAATACGCGGTGCGCACTGGCGGCGGCACCAACCACCGCATTGGCCTGTATGACGCGGTGCTGATCAAGGAAAACCACATTGCTGCGGCCGGTGGCGTGGCCCAGGTGCTAGCGCGTGCAGCCGAGGTGGCCGCATCGGCCAGCTTTGTGGAAATCGAGGTTGAAACCCTGGCCCAACTGGCCGAAGCTCTCAATGCGGGCGCACGCATGGTGCTGCTCGACAACATGGACCTGCCCACCCTGCACAAAGCGGTGCGCCTGAACGCAGGCCGTGCCATTCTTGAAATATCGGGCGGCGTGACGCTGGCCGGCCTGCGCGAACTGGCGGAAACCGGGGTGGACCGGATCTCCATCGGCGGGCTGACCAAGGACGTCAAAGCCACTGACTTTTCGATGCGTTTCACCGACTTTTGAGGCCCGCCATGACCCCCAACACCTTCCAGGTCGAATTCGAGCAACCCGCCTGCAGCACACGCCACGCCTGGGCCCGTACCCCGGTGGAGCCCGGCCCCACCGAGCGCAGCGCCCTCAAAGACAAGATCCGCCGCCTGCTGAAAGAGCGCAACGCCGTGATGGTGTCGCACTACTACGTTCACCCCGACCTGCAGGACCTGGCCGAAGAAACCGGTGGGCTGGTCAGTGACTCATTGGAAATGGCCCGTTTTGGCCGTGACCACGCGGCGCAAACGCTGGTGGTGTCTGGCGTGCGCTTCATGGGCGAGACGGCCAAGATTTTGTCGCCCGAAAAACGCGTGCTGATGCCCGACCTGGACGCCACCTGCTCGCTCGACCTGGGCTGCCCCACGGCAGAGTTCACTGCGTTTTGCGACGCCCACCCCGACAGAGTCGTGGTGGTCTATGCCAACACCAGCGCGGCTGTGAAAGCGCGGGCCGACTGGGTGGTCACGTCCAGCTGCGCGCTCAGCATCGTGCGCGCCCTCAAAGACCAGGGCCGCAACATCCTGTGGGCCCCCGACAAGCACCTGGGCGCCTACATCCAGCGCGAAACCGGGGCGGACATGCTGATGTGGAACGGCGCCTGCATCGTTCACGACGAGTTCAAGGCCTTTGAACTGGAAGCCTTGAAGCGCGCCCATCCGCTGGCCAAGGTGTTGGTCCACCCCGAATCCCCCGCCGACGTGATTGCCCTGGCCGACGCCGTGGGCTCCACCTCCGCCATCTTGAAGGCCGCCCGCCTGCTCGACGCGCCCGAGTTCATCGTGGCGACCGACAACGGCATGCTGCACAAGCTGCGCACGCTGAACCCCGGCAAAACCTTCATCGAAGCGCCCACGTCCGGCAACAGCGCCACCTGCAAAAGCTGCGCGCACTGCCCCTGGATGGCCATGAACGGGCTGGCCGGGTTGGCCCAGGTGCTGGAGCTGGGCACGAATGAAATCCACATCGACCCGGCCCTGGGCCAACGCGCACGCCAGCCGATTGACCGCATGCTGGCCTTCACAGCGGGCAAGGTGGTCCACCAAGCGCCTGGCCTGGTGCCGGGCATCGGCGCCGCCTGATGGTGGCCAGCGCGGGCACCCACGCGCTCATCACCGCGCTGATTGACTTTGAAGACCCGCAGGGTGGCCCCCGGCTGCGCCACGCCTTCGGCCAGCCGCTGCAAACCCTGCTGGCCCACACGCCCGACCAGCTGCGCCCGCTGCTGGACGCCGTGCAGCAGGCCGCCCAGCGCGGCCACTGGTGCGTGGGCAGCGTGCGCTATGAAGCCGCCGCTGCGTTCGATGCCGCCCTGAGCGTGCACGTCCCTGACGGGGCGCTGGCCTGCTTCGCCGTGTACGACCAGCCCCTGCCGTGGCCCGAGGAAGTGCCCGAAGCTCAAGCCCACGCCACCTGGCAGCCCAGCCTGCAGCGCCCCGCTTTTGACGCAGCCATCGCCACCATCCACACCGCCATTCAGCGCGGCGACGTGTACCAGGTCAACTTCACCGCGCCCATGACGGGCACGTTGGCGGTAAATGCTGATGAGGCACTAGATGCCCGCGCCCTGTTCGCCGCCCTGCAGCGCGCCCAGCCCGGCGGGTACGCCGCGTGGCTGAATCTGGGCGATGAGCAGGTGCTGTCGGTGTCGCCCGAGCTGTTTTTTGACTGGAACCTGGCGGACACACCGGGAGGGCAGACCGGCCAGCTGCTGGCCCGACCCATGAAAGGCACCGCCCCACGCGGCGTGACGGCCGAAGACGACTCCCACCAAGCCCAAACCCTGCGCACGTCCCACAAGGAGCGCGCAGAAAACGTCATGGTGGTGGACCTGCTGCGCAACGACATGTCCCGCGTCGCCCAGCCCTTCAGCGTGCAGGTGCCGCGTTTGTTCCACACCCAGGCGCTGCCCAGTGTGTGGCAAATGACGTCTGACGTGACCGCCACCACCCGCCCCGGCTGCACCCTGGCCGACGTGTTCGCCGCGCTGTTCCCCTGCGGGTCCGTCACCGGCGCGCCCAAGGTGCAGGCCATGCACATCATCAAGGCGCTGGAGGCCGCGCCACGCGGCGTGTACTGCGGCGCGGTCGGTGTGGTGCGGCCCATCGCCAAGGACATGGGCGGCGGCCTGCACGCCACCTTCAACGTCCCCATCCGCACCGTTACCGCCAAGGCACGCGTGCTGCGCTGCAGCACCGGCAGCGGCATCACGGCCGACGCCACCGCCGAAGGCGAGTGGCGTGAATGGCAACACAAACGCGCCTTCGTCCAACGCGCCAGCCAGCCATTTGAACTGCTGGAAACGCTGGCGTTGGTGGGCGGCCACCACCGCCACGCCCCCCAACACCTGGCCCGCCTGGCCAGCGCAGCGGCGCATTTCGGGTTCGTCGACAACGGCGCTGCCGTCCAAGCACTGACCGAGTTGGCCACCCGCCACCCCCAAGGCGCATGGCGCGTGCGATTGCTGCTTGACGTGTGCGGGCAAGCCAGAGCCGAAGCCTTTGCCCTGCCCGAATCCCCCTCACAGGTGCAGCTGCAACTGGCCGACCGGCCCCTGATTGAGGCTCACAGCGAATTCACCCGCTACAAAACCACCCGCCGCGCCCATTACGACGCCTTCACGCCCACCGAGTCCGGCGTGTTCGACACCGTGCTGTGGAACGAACAAGGCGAAATCACCGAATGCACACGTGGCAATGTGGCTATGCTGGTCAATGGCCGCTGGGTCACCCCGCCACTGGCCTGCGGCCTGCTGGGCGGCGTGGGCCGCGCGCTGGCGCTGCAGTCTGGGCGGCTGGTGGAGGCGGTGGTGCGGGTGGATGAGTTGGAGCGGGTGCAGGGCTGGGCGTTTTTGAACAGCTTGCGGGGGTGGGTTGGGGCGGTGCGGGTTTGATGCTGAATGGTCGAGTCTGGCTTGCTGCTGGCTTGACCAGTCATTCATTGACCGCCCATTTTTGACCTGTTCGGCTGAGTTAGGTCGGTTACATGGCGCGTAGCACTCCTTTCACCTCGCCAACCCTCGGAACTGTTCGCGCACCTACCTGAGGGGTTTGTTTGCAGATCAGATCAACCGCACTAAATGCTTGCCCCAAGTTGATCAACAAACTGGTGGCGAACCTCAGCCTTGATGCTGCTGAGCACGCGCCAGTTACCTGATTCAAACCGCACGCGCCCGGCGACGATGGTGGGATGAATGCGCAGCTTGTCTGCCAAGGCCATGGCGGCTTCCATCGAGGGGGCGTCGATCAAACCTGACGCCAGCCACTCAGTCTGTGGAATCAGGATTTCCCGGGCACCTTCGTCGGCCTCGCGTTCCTCTTGCGTTTGTTGCTGAATCTTGTCATCAAGGTTGTCCGCAATAAAGGAACGGTCAGGCCCTAAATGCGCTTTGACGTGTACCAACTCGTGCAGTAAGGCAAACCAGAAGTTATCGAGTCGGTTGTGCCTCAGCGTCAACGCCACCACAGGGCGCTCCCCATCGACCATGGCTGCGCCATCAAGGTAGGTTTTGTTGAAATGGTTTTCCAGCACCAGGGCAATGCCCATGTCGGCCAGAAACTCCTGAGCCAAGCGGGGCCCTTGCTCGAAGCGCGACAGGCGTGCCAGCTCTTTCAGCCGTTCGTCGGTCAAGCTACCGTTCACGTAGACCGATTTGAATTTGATTTGACGCGCCTTTTTGAGCACAGCAACACGCCAAGTCAGAAGGCCATAGTCGTCCATCAACCGAGCACCGCTTTGATGCATCGGGGCCCGCAGACGAGCCTGCTGGTTGGTGTCGAAGGCAAACCCGCGCATGAAGGCGCGAATCAATTCCTCGGCTTTGTCCCGGGCTTCTCTAACGGTGCCTCCGAAGCCTTCAAAATAACCACGACTAATCATTTCCTTGATAGGGAACTTAGACGGGTCATACGGCAGATCCTCAGACAGCTCAAGCGCATCATCAGCCTGGGTCAGCAACACATCTGCCGGAATGCCCAACCCTTGGTGCAGCTTGCGGATCATCGTCAGATTGAGCGGGCGCTTTCGAGCCAACACTTCAGACACCTTGGGCAGTGACCCCATATAGGGCACCATGTCCACCTTCTTGAGCCCCAACTGATCCATGCGAAACAAAATGGCATCAATCGGATCGGCCACCACTGGCTCAATTTTGCTGCGCTCGTAAGACGCAATCACCAAGGCCAGCAACTCCAGCTCAGCTTCCTGGCTCGACCCTGGGGTCATGTCTTCGTCCATCAAAGCGGACAGACGAACGACGGCCGCATCGTAATCACGCTGCGTCTTGATCACTTTCACCTGTTGCTTCATATTTCTTCCTTTCATTGGCTGGAGTCTGCTTAAAACTTCAGCTTGTCGTAGTCGGCATGGGTGCCAACCCACTCGATCAAGATCAGGCCGTTCTGGTATTTGGCCTTGATGACCAGTCGGTAGGTATTGCCCTTGATGTTAAAAATCACCTGGTTATCTGCCAAGAAGCTGGCGCTGGGGTAGCGGCTCTTGACGTCCTGCGGGCCCGCCCATTGGGCACGCTCGGCTTCAATGCGCCATGCGTCCAGTGGGCGACGGGCATCAGCGTGCCTGCGTTTGAAGTCGTCGAGTTTGAGAAGGCCGAGTAGCTGCATTTTTGGATGGTGACTGTTCCCGCAGTCGTCGTTGATGATAGTTCCCTTTTTGGTTTTTTGTCAATTGAAGCCTGAAAAAGGAACAGTCGTTACGTTCGGTCGGGTTGATGGCGACTGAAATCTGTCCATCACCAGCGTGCGTCAGCCGTGATGTTGTAATCTTTCAGCGTTGATTTGGTCGGCTGTTTGCGGCCTGATGCGACATCACCGAATGCACACGCGGCAATGTGGCCGTGCTGGTGGGTGGCCGCTGTGTCACCCCGCCGCTGGCCTGCGGTTTGCTGGGTGGCGTACCGCGCAGGTGTGCTCGCCGTACCCCGCGGGCAGGCGGATGCGGCCCGGGCCCTGGGTTTGTCCGAAGCGCGCGTCTTCATCCACGTTGTTTTCCCCCAGGCGGTGCGCTACATCGTTCCAGCACTGGTGGCGCAACTGGTCATCGTGGTCAAGGACACCAACTTCGGCTACGTCGTCACCTACGGCGAACTCATGCAGAACGCGAAGGTTCTGATCGCCAACTACCGCTCACTCGTTCCCGTGTACCTTGCGGTCGCGGTGCTGTACTGCGCGGTGAATTACGCCATTTCGAGGGCAAGCCGTCGGCTCAGCCAGCGGAGGGATTGAAACTCTGCTTGCGCTCATGCGTCGATCCACACAGCACATGTGAGATCAAGCGCCTTGGGGAAAAGGCCGCTGCTGCCCCGAAAGCGAAACATTGCTGAGTTCACCGAACGACCGCATTCGACCGCAAAGCGGAAATTCAAGGCGTTAGTTTCGCGAGCTCAAAGCAGACATTCGGCTCGGCCACGTAGGTGCACGGTCCGATGACTGCGTTGCAGCGGGAGCTGGCATCAGCGACCGTCAGCTTTAAGGCAATCCCGCTTGACCCAAATATGTGTCGCGCGATACCGGTGAAAGTCCCAGGGTTTGTTGCAACAGCTTGCTAGCTGAACTTCACTACCAGAGAACAAACATAGTTATCGCAAATACGGGGAACAAGAATAATCCGGCGACTGAATCAGCAAACTGTGCCACTGGGCTTGTTGGAGCTTTTGCACCGTAGTTATAACCGTACACTTTTACATCTAGGACATAAGGTCGAATGAGAGGTGACGGCTCCACATGGATGGGGAGGGGCATGGTAGTGAAACGTTCGCCGACGATGTCTTCAGTCATTTCACATTGACCATTTGCGGAAACAATAAAACCCAGTCGTTTCGCTTCATCTTTCTGACTTGGGGTCAGTATGTTGCGAGTTTGGATCTTATAATTACCGGTTATTCGGTTGCTTGGATCGACTGCAAACGTTCCAAATGATCCGACAAGGTCTTTAGCAAATGATGCGGAAATCACTTTATCGATACCTTTTTTATCATCAAAAAGATAGTGATATCGCTCGCCCAAGACGATCAATTTGGAAAGCTTGGGGGAGAAGAGAACGCTGCTTATTTTTTCTTGGTATGTAAATCGCTCCACGATTCCACCGGGAGGATTTGAGCTGCAACCAAGGGACATCAGCATTGCTACTGTTGCTGCTAGTGCGAATAGTCTTCGACGGTTTGAACTGTCAATGGTTGACTGCATTACATTAGTACGCAAAGACAATGGAATTGCCTGCAATTTGAAGTTGGGAATGTGATGTTAATTGATATTCGATGCGCTTGGTGGTGCATGCGCCTAGCTTGTTCTTTGGTGGTTTTGGGGATGCTGGCTTCTTGTGGATCTTCGCATCATCCACGTGTCATGGCATCCAAAGTACAGAAAAAGGAGATGTCTCTTCTACCGAAAAAAGTTGCAGCTGAAACACTACGAATTGATGGAGCGGGATTACGGGCAGAATGGCTCCTCGATCTGTTGAGCGAGAGAAACGTCCAGATGGTGGAGATTTCCCCCACGCCATCAAGAATTGATCCTCAGCGTACTCGTCTTGCTCGGACGGGGCGTGGTCAAGATGCTGGTGCATGGCTTTACCCTGTAGCGTCCTATATGTTTGTTCAGTTGCGTTTATCGAACGATGGGGATAGTACGTGTGTTGCGGACAAGAATCTTCCCTCCGACATGCAGGGCCGAATTCGACGATCCCCGTTTCTTCCCAATACCTGTCTTTCGCTAACGATTTCACCAAAAAGTACGGCACGTTTCCATCTCCGCTACAACCCGAATCATGAGCTGGGTGCCCCTTTTTCGAAGTGGGAACTTTTCGACCATCTCGCTGGGACATTGGTTGGGTCGCTCACGACCTCCGATGAGTCCGATTCGCCAGTCATATCACGGGACTTCAGAGTTGAAGATAATGAACCTTATGTCGCCCTAGCTGCACTGGTTGACAATCGCGATGCCCCCCGTTTACCTCCGTATAAGGTCTATCAAAATCGCAATGTCCGCGCCACACAGCATCCGTTTGGATCAGACCCGGCTCGCAAAGTCCCCCTCGTAAAAAGCACGGCCCGCTTTGTGAACTACACAAACAAAGAGTTTCAGTTGGTCTTTGGAGAACAGTGGGAACGGGCGCTGGATGAGGCAAGGGGCTCCGGGTGGGGAAACTATGGTCAGCAGTTAGTTGATCAACAAAACGGTGTAGTGTTGCGCTTGTTGTTTGGACAGAATATTTATGTATACGAGCGTGCTGCCGATGCAGGTTTCTATGTATTTTCGGGAAATTGGCTTTATGACCAGAATAACTGGTTGAACCGATACGATGCAAACGGCACGTTAATTTGGCAAATAACGGTTACGCCACCATCCGCGTCGGAAGCTGACGCTGTTTGCAGCCCTATACATGTTCAGGCGGTGCGTACGACATCAGACGAATTGATCCTTGAAGAGCGTTGCAAAAATCCGGCGAAAGATAAGGGGTCAAACAACGCAGGAGAGTATGAGCCTGTAAGGCAAATTGTTGTCAAAAAACGGGACATTGAGGCCGCGCTAGCATCTCCATGACGTGACGGCTGCAAACTAAAGATCGACATTCATACATGGATATCGAGGGACCGGTTTACAGCAGGCTGTTCGAGTGGGTGGCTGTCGGCTTCTGGCCTTTTGCTGAAATATGGTCGTAGCGCTCCCAACCCGCAGCGACAACAAATGCAAGACACCAAAGCTGTCATTGGCCAGTGACTGTAGATGGCCCATTCCTGCAGTTAATTCGCATGGATGAATCTCGGCTTCAGCCGCGAAGCAGTCAATCATCCATTCACATGCCTTTGTCTTGCCCTCGAAACGACATGCGCGATAAGCGAGCGGACTGAATATTTACCCTAAACATCGGGTCAGCTGAAATCCCCGCTGCCAGTGGCAAGTCACGGGGCAACAACCGCTCAAAGCCGCTCCTTCGTGTAAGACCCCCGGTCCATGTCCACCAGCTCGACGCTCAGCTGTACCAGCACGCCTTCGGGGCGGGGCGCCAGGCGGCGCAGCACGGTGGCGATGCGGTCTGACAGGTCGCGTTTGGCCTCTGGGCTGCGGCCGGACAGCAGGCGCAGCTGGGCGTGGACGAAGGCGCGGGGGCCTGGGGCTGTGCCGATGGCGTAGCTGCCTACGGCGACGATGCGGGTTTTGAGGTCGGCTTCGTTCAGGACTTCGGGGCTGCTGGTCACGGCTTGGTTGAGTTCTGTGAGGGTTTGTGCCTCGGGAAAACCGGCGAGGTTGCTGGAGTATTCAACGATCAGGTGGGGCATGGTGGTCTTTGGTGAAGTGTGAAGGCGGCCGTTCAGGCTGCGGGTGGAATGAGGATGGTCGGCTCGGCTGTTGCTGCCAGCCCGGGGTAGTCGCGACTGAAGTGCAGGCCGCGGCTTTCTTTGCGGGCCTGGGCGGACTGCACGATCAAATCGGCCACTTGCACCAGGTTGCGCAGTTCCAGCAGGTCGCGGGTGACGTGGAAGTGGGTGTAGAACTCGGCGATTTCGGCTTGCAGCAGTTTGATGCGGTGGGCGGCGCGTTCCAGCCGCTTGTTGGTCCGCACGATGCCGACGTAGTTCCACATGAAGCGGCGCAGCTCGTCCCAGTTGTGGGAAATCACCACCGACTCGTCGGCGTCCGTCACGCGGCTGGCGTCCCAGGCGGGAAGTAGAGGCGCCGCAGGGCGCGGCGTGCGCAAGATGTCCTGGGCGGTGGCTTCGGCAAACACCATGCATTCGACCAGGGAGTTGCTGGCCAGCCGGTTGGCCCCGTGCAGGCCGGTGCAGGCGGTCTCACCGATGGCGTACAGGCCGGGCAGGTCGGTGCGGCCGTGCAGGTCGGTCAGCACGCCGCCGCAGGTGTAGTGGGCGGCGGGCACCACGGGGATGGGGTGTTTGCTGATGTCGATGCCCAACTCCAGGCAGCGGGCGTAGATGTTGGGGAAGTGCGCCAGGATGAAGGCCAGCGGCTGGTGCGAGATGTCGAGGTAAACACAGTCCAGGCCGTGTTTTTTCATCTCGAAGTCAATGGCGCGGGCCACCACGTCACGCGGGGCCAACTCGGCGCGCTCGTCGTGCTGGGGCATGAAGCGGGTGCCATCGGTTGAATTGCTCAGCAGCAGCCGCCCGCCTTCGCCGCGCACGGCTTCGGTGATCAGAAACGACTTGGCGTGCGGGTGGTACAGGCAGGTGGGGTGGAACTGGATGAACTCCATGTTCGCGGCGCGGCAGCCGGCGCGCCAGGCGGCTGCAATGCCGTCACCCGTCGCAGTGTCGGGGTTGGTGGTGTAGAGGTAGACCTTGCCCGCGCCGCCGGTGGCCAAAATTATGTGCGGCGCGCTGAAGGTGATGACCTCGCCCGTGCCTTCGTCCAGGGCGTACAGGCCCACGCAGCGCTCGGGCTCGTCCGAGCCTTCTAGCTTGTCGCTGGTGATCAGGTCCACCAGCGTGTGCTGCTCGAACAGGCTGATGTTGGCGGTTTGCCGCACGCGCTCGATCAGCGTGCGCTGCACGGCGGCCCCGGTGGCGTCCGTCACGTGCACGATGCGGCGGGCGCTGTGGCCGCCTTCACGGGTCAGGTGCAGGGCGCCGTCTTCTTCTGAAAACGGCACACCCAGCCCCTGCAGCCAGGCGATGGTGTGGGGCGCGTTTTGCACCACCAGCTGGGTGGCGGCCAGGTCACACAGGCCGGCACCGGCCACCAGCGTGTCGTCCACATGGGCTTCAAAGGTGTCGCCCTTTTCCAGCACGGCCGCAATGCCGCCCTGCGCCCAGCCGCTGGAGCCGTCGGCCATGGCGCGTTTGGTCAAAATGGCCACGCGGTGGGTGGGGGCCAGGTGCAGCGCGGCGGTCAGCCCGGCCAGGCCGCTGCCAACGATCAAAACATCAAAGGTGTGGGACATGGGGTGTCTGGAAAGGGCCGTCAGTCGGCAGTTAAAAAATCAAATCAAACCGGGGTGTACGCCAGCCGCACATACAGCGGGGCATAGGCCTCGGCCTGGGTGATGTCGAGCAGGCCTTCTTTGGTCAGCTCCAGCAGGGCGATGAAGGTCACCACCAGCACGGGCATGCCGCGGGTGGTGTCAAACAGCTCTTCAAACTCCAGAAATTTGCGGCCCTGCAGCGTGCGCAGCACGATGGACATGTGCTCCCGCACCGAAAGCTCTTCACGCGTGATGACGTGGTGCTGCACCAGCCGGGCGCGCCGGACGATGTCGCGCCAGGCGTCCTGCAGGTCGGCCACGTGGACGTCCGGGAAGCGGGGCACCAGCGACTGCTCCACATGCACCTGGGCCCGCAGAAAATCCCGCCCGAACTGGGGCAGGGCATTGAGCCCGGCGGCGGCCAGCTTGATGCGTTCGTACTCCAGCAGGCGGCGCACCAGCTCGGCTCGGGGGTCTTCGGCCTCCAC
>JBJXEI010000007.1:0-4908 GCA_046154065.1 Polaromonas sp.
AACTCGCCACCGTCACCGGCATGGTCGAGGCGGGCCTGGGCATCAGCGTGGTGCCCGCGCTGACCCTGTTCCACTTCCAGCGCGCCAGCCTCGTCACCCGCCCCCTGACCGACACCGCCCTGACCCGGCAGATCTACGTCGTGCGGCGCCAAGTGGGCAGCCTGTCCGTGGCCGCCCAGGCCCTGCATGACCTGATCAAGGCCCGCATGGCTGAGTGATGCCGCGAAGAACAGGCTGAATATTCGCTATTAATTCAGGAGCTGCCCGCGCATGTAAATCAAAGGCTGGAGGCAATTTTTGTCATCAAAAATGGCTGTTTTTGCTGCTCTGGAGGCTTCTGGCGCGGTGAAAAGAGGTCTAACGGGCTTGGATTTAACTCGGGTGTTAATTTTTAGTCTTTGAGACACGGCTCTGACCACTAAAGTTGGTTTTGACGATGTTGGTTTTACGGATGTGGTCCGCGCTACCCCCCCCACTCCCTACGCCCCACCCCGCAACCGCGCAAACACCGACCAGAACGTGGCGTCCTGCGTGGTCGCGAAGTTGATGCGCATCAGCGTTGTGGGGCGGCGCATGGCGTGGAACAGGGAGCCGGGGGCGATCAGGTAGCCCTCGTCAAGCATGCGCTGGGCCAGGGTGTCGGTGTCCACACCGGTGTCGACCCAGCCGAACAGGCCGGCCGGTTCGGCGGCGAAGGTGCAGCCGTGGCTCAGGGCGAGCTGCACGCTGCGGGCGCGGGCCTGGCCCAGGCGCACGCGGATGCGTTCGGCGTGACGGCGCAGCTGGCCCTGGTCAATGCAGTGGGCCAGGGCTTTTTCCAGCAGGGCGGGGGTGGTCAGCGTGGCCAGCAGTTTGGTGTCCAGCAAGCGTTCGACCAGGTCTGGCGGCGCGGCCATGAAGCCCACGCGCCAGCCGGGGGCCAGGATTTTGGCAAACCCGCTGACGTAGATGGTGCGCTGCAGGCCGTCGAGCGCACACAGCCGGGTGGCGTGTTCGGGCGCCAGGTGGCTGTAGGTGTCGTCTTCGACGATGTGAAAGTTGTGCTGCTGCGCCAGCTGCAGCACGCGGTGGGCGCTGCCGGGGCTGATGGACGCGCCCGTCGGGTTGTGCAGCACACTGACACTGACAAACAGCTTGGGCGTGTGCAGCTGGCAGTAGCGCTCCATCACGGCCAGGTCGGGCCCGTCGGCATGGCGCGGCACGGGCAGGATCTGCATGCCCAGCGCGCTAAGGCGCGCAAACTCCACGGCCCAGCCGGGCTCTTCCACCATCACGCAGTCGCCGGCCTGCAGCAGCGTGCGGCTGACCAGGTCCAGCGCGTGGGTGGCCCCCACGGTGGTGATGATCTGGTCGGGCGAGACGGCCATGTTGATGGTGCCCAGCTTGTGCGACAGCGCGCGGCGCAGGCTGATGTCGCCCTTGGGCTCGCCATAGTTCAGCGACCAGTCGGCCAGCGCCTTGGCGGACGTGAACTTGCGCACGGCGGCGGGCAGAAACGAGGACACCAGCCAGTCGGGCGGGAACACGCCCATGCCGGGCTGCGGCTTGTCGGCTGCCCCGTCGGTGGGGGTCAGCGGCCGGTGAAACATGCCGCGAATCAGCTGCGTGGCGTCCACCGGGGCCGCCACAGCGCGTGGCACCAGCGTGCTGGGCGCTCTGCTTTCGATAGCACTGCCGGATTGATTCACCTGGGCTGGCCCGGGATTTGACGCTGAAATGGCCGTATCCCGCACATAAAACCCGCTGTTTTGCCGCGCCACCACCAGCCCCAGCGCCTGCAGTTGGTCGTACGCGGCCACCACGGTGGACACACTCACCCCCTGCTGCTGCGCGCACAGCCGCACCGACGGCAGGCGCGCACCGGGGGCCAGCAGGCGGCTCCTGATGCGCTCGGCAAAACGCTCGCACAGCTGGTGCGTCAGGGATTGGGAAGATGTGCGGGTCAGCATGGTGGGGTCTCAGGGGTGTGCTGCTGCAGCGGGCAATACAGCAGCATTTTTTGTCAGTCCAACTGTACTTGCACTGTACTGGTTTCGTCGCGCATTCGACTATAAAGTGACTGGCATGAACTGGCAAGACTTCACCGCTTTTCTGGTGCTGGCAACGGCGATGAGTTTTTCGCCCGGGCCCAACACCACACTGTCCACCGCGCTGGCGGCCAACCACGGCCTGCGCCGTGCCATGCCCTTTGTCTGCGCTGTGCCTGTCGGCTGGGGTGCGTTGCTGGCACTGTGCGCCTTGGGCCTGGGCGCGCTGGTGGTGGCGGTGCCGCTGCTGAGCTGGGCTGTGAAGCTGCTGGGGGTCGGGTATTTGTTGTGGCTGGCCTTTCGGCTGGCCTTCAAAACACCGCCGGTGCTGGCCGGCACACCGACTTCAACGGGCACAGTGGTCACCTTCTGGCAGGGTGCGGCGCTGCAGTTTGTCAACATCAAGGCCTGGATGCTGGCGCTCAGCATCGTCAGCGGCTGGATCGCCGGGCATGCTGACGCGCCCCTGCGGTTTGCCATCGTGCTGCCGGTGATGCTGGTGTTTGCCTTTGCCAGCAACCTGGTCTATGCACTGGTCGGCTCGCTGCTGAGGGCCTGGCTGGCCGGGCCCCGCGGCACCGGCGCCCGGCTGGTGGGGTTTAACCGCGTGATGGCCGGGGTGCTGGTGGCCACCGCTTGCTGGATGGCGGTGGTGTGATGGCACCCGCCACCACCGCGCTCACCCCGTCCCCCCGTATGAGCAACGAGTCGCGCGGCCTGCTGCTGGGCCTGCTGGGGGTGGTGATTTTTGCCGCCACCGGGCCGCTGACCAAGCTGGCCGTGGGCTCGCTGGACGCGCCGCAGCTGTCGCCCTGGTTCGTCACCTTTGGCCGAGCCGCCGTGGCCGGTGTGCTGTCGCTGGTCTACCTGCTGGTGCAGCGCGTCAGGGGCACGCTGGTGATGCCCACTGGCCGCGAATGGCGCTTGCTGGGCCTGACGGCGCTGGGCGTGGTGGTGGGCTTTCCGCTGTTTTTGGCGCTGGCCTTGCGTTTTGTGCCCAGCACCCACGGCGCCGTCGTCACCGGGCTGCTGCCGCTGGCCACGGCCGTGGTGGCGGCGCTGTGGTTTCGCCAGCGGCCCAGCCGCGCCTTCTGGGCTTGCGCGCTGCTGGGCACGAGCCTGGTGCTGGCCTTCATGGTGCTGCGCTCGGCCGACAGCGCCGGGCACTTCAGCCTGCACCTGGCCGATGTGTTTTTGCTGACCGCCATGGGGAGCGCGGCCGTGGGTTACGTCAGCGGCGCGCGGCTCACGCCGTCACTCGGCGCGGAGCGGGTGATTTGCTGGGCGCTGGTGCTGAGCCTGCCGGTCACGCTGCCCGTGGCCTGGGCCAACGTGCCGCTGGACGCATTGGCCATCCGCACCAGCAGCTGGTGGGCGTTTGCCTACCTGGCGGTGTTTTCGATGTGGCTGGGCTTTTTTGCCTGGTACCGGGGCTTGGCCACCGGCGGGGCGGTGCGCGTCAGCCAGACGCAGCTGGTGCAGCCCTTTTTGTCATTGCTGATGGCCGTGCCCCTGCTGGGGGAGCGCCTGGATGGCGTTACCCTCGGATTTGGCCTGGCGGTGATTGCCACCGTGTTTGTGAGCAAACAGCTTGCTGTTCACAAGCCCCCGCCGCCCCGCCCGAACACCCCCTGAACAACAACAAAGGACCTTGAGATGACCGCACCGATCACCACCCCGATGACCATGCACTGGACCCAAGCCCGGCGTGCCGAAAAAATGAACCCCTCGGTGATCCGCGAGATCCTGAAAGTCACGGAAAAGCCCGGCATCATCAGTTTTGCGGGCGGCCTGCCCTCGCCCAAAACCTTCCCGGTCGATGCGTTTGCCGCGGCCTGCGCCAAGGTGCTGAAGGAAGACGGCCGCGCCGCGCTGCAGTACGCCGCCAGCGAAGGCTATGCGCCGCTGCGCGAGTGGGTGGCCGCGTCCTTGCCCTGGGCGGTGGACCCGGCGCAGGTGCTGATCACCACCGGCAGCCAGCAGGCGCTGGATTTGATCGCCAAAATCCTGATCGACAGCGGCTCCCGCGTGCTGGTCGAAACGCCCACCTACCTGGGCGCGCTGCAGGCCTTCACACCGATGGAGCCTGACTTTGTGAGTGTGGCCAGCGACGACCAGGGCATTGACCTGGCCGACCTGACTGCCAAAGCGCCGGGCGCACGTTTTTTATATGTGCTGCCCAACTTCCAAAACCCCACCGGCCGCTCGATGAGCGAGGCCCGCCGCGCCGCGCTGAGCGCCGAGGCGGCCCGCCTGGGCCTGCCGCTGATTGAAGACAACCCCTACGGCGACCTGTGGTTTGACACCCCGCCGCCTCTGCCGCTGACGGCGCGCAACCCCGACGGCTGTATGTACATGGGCAGCTTCAGCAAAACGCTGGCCCCCGGCCTGCGGCTGGGTTTTGTCGTGGCCCCCAAGGCGATTTACCCCAAGCTGCTACAGGCCAAACAGGCCGCGGATTTGCACACGCCGAGCTTCAACCAGCGCATTGCCTACGAGGTGCTGAAGGGCGGCTTTCTGGACCAGCACGTGCCCACCATCCGCGCGCTGTACAAGTCACAACGCGACGCGATGCTGGCCGCGCTGAACACCCACCTGGCCGGCACGGGCGTGACCTGGAACACGCCCGACGGCGGCATGTTCCTGTGGCTCCAGTTGCCCAAGGGCATGAATGCCGTGGAACTGCTGCCGCAGGCGGTGGACCGCAACGTCGCCTACGTGCCGGGCGCCGCGTTTTACAGCGGCGTGGCCGAACAGAACACGCTGCGGCTGTCGTTTGTCACCGCCTCGGTGGACCAGATCCAGACCGGCATTGCCGCGCTGGCCGACATGCTGAAAACCCACCTGAAAACACATCTGCAGACGCACCACCTGAAGGAAG
>JBJXEI010000008.1:0-11948 GCA_046154065.1 Polaromonas sp.
CCACCCCGTGCAGCAGCAGCACGAGGGCCTTGGGCTTCGTCGGCAGAGGCTGCCGGGTCACAAACATCAGGTCAACGTCGGTGGTCATCAGTGCATGCCCCACACATAGGATTCCATGGACAAGGCGGCGTGGTCGATGCCGCCTGGCAGCACGCGCAGGGCGTCCGCGTCGGTGGTGGCACCCAGGGCGACCAGCAGCGGCAGGAAGTGCTCTTCGCTGGGGTGGGCACGCGCGGCGTGCGGGGCCTGGGCGCGGTAGTCGATCAAAGGCTGAAGTGCCCGGGCGCGCACGGCGGTCTGCACCCAGGCGGTGAATTCCTCGGCATAGGTTTCGGGCTGGCCGCCGAACGGGCGAAAGTCGTACAGGTTGTGCGTCATGCTGCCAGACGCGACGATGAGCACGCCCTGCGCACGCAGCGGTGCCAGCGCCTGGCCCAATGCCACGGCGGTGGTGGTGGTCAGGTTGACGGGCATGGACACCTGGAACACCGGCACTTGGCCCGCTGGCAGCAGGTGCCGCAGCGGCACCCACGCGCCGTGGTCCAGGCCGCGGCGGTCGTCAAAAGCCACCGGCCACCCGGTGGCGCTGAGCAGCTCGCCCGCCATGTTGGCCTGCGCGGGTGCGCCGTTCACCGGGTACTGCTGGGTGTACAGGTCTGGCGCAAAGCCGCCAAAGTCATGCACGGTGTCTGGCCGCGCGGCGCGCATGACGGTCACGCTGCGGGTCTGCCAGTGGGGCGACACGACCAGCACCGCCTGGACGGCAGGCAGCTGCGTGCCCAGGGTCTGGAGCAAGGGACCGAGCCGTGACGGCTCGGTGGCGAAAGTGGGTGCGCCGTGTGAGATGAAAAGCACCGGGGTGTTGTCGGTTGAAGTCATGGTGTGGACTTTATTGAAACCACCGTCGAAGATAAACACGGTTGAATATGATTAATTGTCTCGATATGAGGATCAATAAACGGATTAACAAAGGAACTCATGGACCGATTTCTTGAAATGCAGACCTTTGTGGCGGTGGTGGACACGGGCAGTTTTGTCAAAGCGGCCGATGCGCTGGCCATGTCCAAGGCGGCGGTGTCCCGCTACGTGGGGGACATGGAAGCCCGGCTGGGCGCGCGCCTGCTGCACCGCACCACGCGGCGGCTGTCGCTGACGGACGAAGGGCAGATTTTTTACCTGCGCAGCAAAGAGCTGCTGGCCGAGCTGGCCGAGGCAGAGGCCGAGATCACGTCCCGCAGCGAAGCCGCCAGCGGGCTGCTGCGGATCAACGCGCCGTTCACCTTCGGGGTGATGCACCTGGCCCCGCTGTGGGGGCACTTCATGGCCCAGCACCCGCACGTCACGCTGGAGGTGACGCTGGCCGACCGGCTGGTGGACCTGGTGGAAGAAGGTTATGACGTGGCGATCCGCATCTCGGACCTGGAAAGCTCCACCCTGGTGAGCAAGCGGCTGGCCAGCACACGCATGGTGCTGTGCGCGTCGCCGCAGTACCTGCAGCGCCATGGCACGCCGCTGCACCCGCATGAGCTGGCGCAGCACGCGGTGATTTCATACAGCTACTGGGCCACCAAGGACGAATGGCACTTCACCGGCCCGCTGGGGGCGGTGAGTGTGAAAACAACGGCGTGCCTGCACACCAACAACGGCGACACCTGCCGCGTGGCGGCGCTGGCCGGCCAGGGCATTGTGTTGCAGCCCGATTTTCTGGTGGGCGGTGACCTGGCCGCCGGAACGCTGGTGGAGCTGATGCCCGAGTTTCAGTCCCAGGTGTTCGGGGTGTACGCCGTGTTCCCCACGCGCAAACATGTCTCACCCAAGGTTCGGGCGCTAATTGATTTTTTGACCCGCCACTTCGCGCAACGCGGGGCGGTTTGGTGAAGGGCCCGGCCGGTTGGGCGGCGGTGCGGGTCCTCACCGTCACTCGCTAGCGTTAGTGCGCTGGTTCATCCGGGGGCGCGCCGAACAGCTTGCCGGCACCGGCCCAGTCGGAGGGCTTCACGTCTTCAAAAATGACGTAGATGTAGTTGGGGTCCGTGGCGGTGTGGCGCACGATGCTTTCGGTGATGTCGGCGGCGACCTTTTGCTTTTGTGCAGAGTCTTTGCCTTCAAACCAACTGACGCGAACGACGGGCATGGGGAGTTCCTTCAAGGGGGTTGCTGCAAGCCTGGGGGCCACGATTGGCCAGTTTGGGCTGCAAACGCCATGCTAAAGTAGAAAATTAACCTGATTAAATCCATTAAAACCATACTGAGTAGAAAAATTAACGACTATGTTGGACACTGATCCGCTGTTGGGCGTCACGGTTTTTGTGGCGGCGGCGCGTGCCGACAACTTCACGCAGGCGGCCAGCCGGCTGGGGCTGACGAAGTCGTCAGTCGGCAAAACCGTGGCCCGGCTGGAGGCGCACCTGGGCGTCAAGCTGTTTCACCGCACCACGCGGCTGACGCGCCTGACGGCCGACGGCCAGGCGTATCTGGCGGTCTGCACCAAGGCGGTGGACGACATCACGGCGGCGCAGGCGGCACTGTCGTCAGGCCACCGGGTCCTGAGCGGGCCGGTGCACATCGACATGCCGGTGGCGTTTGGGCGGCGGGTGCTGCTGCCCGCGTTGATCGACATCACACGCCCGCACCCCGGCCTGCGTTTGAGCCTGACCTTCACCGACGCGACCAGCGACCTGCTGCACGACGACGTGGACATTGCCATCCGCTTTGGCGCGCTGCAGGACACGCCGCACCTGGTGGCCCGCCACCTGGTCACCCAGCCGCGGGTGATTTGTGCGTCACCCGCCTACCTGCGTGCCCACGGCGAGCCCGCCACGCTGGGCGACATTGCCACGCACCGCTGCGTGGTGGGCGCGGCCAAGGGGCCGCCACTGGTGTGGTTTGTCAGGGACCAGGGCGCGGACCAGCAGGTCACGCCGCCCGCCACCCACCAGATCAGCGACGGGGAAGCCATGGTGGACGCCGTCCTCAGCGGCCTGGGCATTGCGCAGTTTCCGCTGTGCATGGTGCGTGCCCCGCTGGCCGATGGGCGGCTGCAGCCCGTGTTGCAGGCGTATGCGCCTTTGGGGGTGGACATTCATTTGCTGTGGCCCCAACGCGCCCAGCTCAGCCCACGGGTGCGCTACATCGTCGATGAGTTGCTGCGCTGCGCCGCTGCGGGCCGGTTTGATTGACAGGCTGCCAGCCCGTTACCCCGCCGCTGATGCCTGCCCAAACTTGATCAGGTTGCCGTCCGGGTCGATGACGTACAGCTCGTCCATGCCCCAGGCCGTGTGCGCCACGGGCTGCAGGCCGGGTAGCCGTTGGATGAGTTCCTGGTACACGGCCGCGATGTCGTCCACGCGCAGGTAGCACGACGTGTTCTGGGCAATGTGGGGGTCGGCGCAGTCCCAGAAATGCAGCTCCGTACCACCCCGCACGGCAATGCCGTAGGTGTAGCCCTCGACGTGGTGCGTGGTGAAGCCCAGCACGTCGGCATAAAACGCCAGGGTGCGCGCCATGTTCAGTGACGCAAGAACGGGAATGGCTTGGCCGAAGTGGGCAGGGGTCATGGGAAGTCCGGTGGCGTGTAGAAGCGCTGATTCTGCCGTGGCGGTTAGGCGTTTTATGCCGACCTGGACCACCAGAACCACAACCCAGCCGCCACCCCCACCCAGACCAGCACGATCAGCACAGCGCCCAAGCGGCTGCTGGGTTTCGCGGCGTGCGTGGCCATCCAGGCGTCGGCCTGGCCGCGGCAGTCAGCCAACACAGGCGCGGGCAGGAGCTTGAGGGTCAGGTAGATCAGGCCGGGGAGCAGCAGCACGTCGTCCAGGTAACCCAGCACGGGGATGAAGTCCGGGATCAAGTCGATGGGACTGAGCGCATAGGCCACCACCAACACCGCCAGCGCTTTGGCGTACCACGGCGTTGCAGGGTGTTTGCACGCCAGCCAGAGGGTCAGGCCGTCGCGTTTGAGGGCCTTGGCCCAGCGTTGGAGTCGGTCGCGCAGGGTCATGGGGGGAGCCGGGTGAAAAAACCAGAAGGCTGCAAGGCTACCAGTAGAGGCAGCGCACGCCCTAGGAGCCTGTCGGACTTAGGATTCGCCGGCTGCAAATTGACCGCAGCGGTCCATTTTTCGCCGCTTTCTTGGCAAATATCCAGATATTCGCCTGCGAAATCGTCAAAAACTGTCCTCGCTGGGGCCAATTTTGGCGAAACCTGCGGTTTTCGCTTCGACGACCTAAGTCCGACAGGCTCCTAGCGCGGTGCGTCAACCGCGCCGCCCGGCCACCGGGGCGTGCTGCGCCATCAGCGCCACCACCCAGTCCATGAACACCCGCAGCTTGGCGCTGACGTGCCGGTTGGGGGCATAGGCCACATACAGCGGCATCGGTGCCAGCGACCAGCCGCCGAACAGGGGCACCAGCCGGTGAGTTCACCACCGCACCCCACGCTGACGGGCGTGGGCGTGACCTGGCTTGACGGCTTTCAGTTTGAGATCAAGGTCATTGCAAAGCTGCCTGAGGCAGCGCAAGGCTGACGGCGTTTTCAGGCCAGCCCAAGCAGATCAGCCAGTCGTCGAATACTATTATTTTGATAGCAGACCAGGCAATGATTGCCTAGGCCAGCGCAGCATTTGAGCTTGAAATAGGTCTGGTGATGCCCCTGGCGCCGGTCAAACGGCTGGCCAAGCGTGCCACTGCGCGGCTTTACCCACCCATCATGGCGGTGAAGCAGACCAACACGATTTGGCCGCCGCGGCTGGTGGTCAGCGGCGCGCTCAAGTGGTGCACGCACACCTTGACCCAAGCGCATGCGATATGATTCGTATATGTTTCATATACAAAGTTAAGCCATGGGCATTGTCAAAATTTCCGAGCAGATGCATGAAAACCTACGGCTCACCAGCGCGGCGATGAGCCGTTCCATCAACGCGCAGGCCGAGCACTGGCTGCGCGTGGGCATGCTGGCTGAGTCCAACCCGGCGCTGGGCTACCACGAGATCTGCCAGCAGCTGATCCGGGCGGAGCAGGCGGCCAGCCTGGCGGGCACGCCGCCCTCGCCTGCTGTGTTGGCGGTGGCTGCCTGATGGCCAAGCACACCATCGACATCAAATCAGCGGCAGACCTGGTGATGGCACGCGCCGCAGGCCAGCTGGCCGCGCAGGTGCTGCACATGATTGCCGAGCACGTCAAACCCGGCGTGACCACGGACCAGCTGGACCAGCTGTGCCATGACTACATCGTCAATGTGCAGCAGGCGGTGCCGGCCAATGTGGGCTACCTGGGTTTCCCGAAAACCGTGTGCACCTCGGTCAACCACGTGATCTGCCACGGCATTCCGTCGGGCAAGCCACTCAAGGATGGGGACATCGTCAACATCGACGTGGCCGTCATCAAGGACGGCTGGTTTGGCGACACCAGCCGCATGTACTTTGTGGGCGCGCCCAGCGCACTGGCGCAGCGGCTGGTGCGCACCACCTATGAGGCGATGCGGGCTGGCATTTTGCAGGTGCGCCCGGGTGCCACGCTGGGCGACGTGGGCCACGCCATCCAAAGCGTGGCGCACAAAGAAGGCTTCAGCGTGGTGCGCGAGTACTGCGGCCACGGCATTGGCAAGGTCTACCACGACGAGCCCCAGGTGCTGCACTACGGCCGCCCTGGCCAGGGGCTGCGGCTGGAGCCGGGCATGGTGTTCACCATCGAGCCGATGATCAACGCGGGCAAACGTGAAACCCAGGAAATGAAAGACGGCTGGACCGTGGTGACCCGGGACCGCTCGCTGTCTGCCCAGTGGGAACACATGGTGGCCGTCACAGACACCGGCTTTGAGGTGCTGACACCCTGGCCGGACGGCTATGGGGACTACCCGGCCATCACCAACAGCACAGGCCACACCACCAGCCCCGGTGAGGCGGCAGCGCTCACCGGGGCACGTCCGCTCACTGCGGCGTGATGTTCGAGTCCTTGACGAACCTGGCGTAGTCAGCCCACTCCTTGTGGACAAAGGTGTTGAAGCCAGCCACCGAGCTGCCGGTGACGTCCAGGCTGATGTCGGTGATCTGCTTTTTCAGCTCGCTGGTGTTCAGCAGCAGCTGCACCTGTTCATTGAGTTTGGCAATGATGGCGGGCGGGGTGCCCGCCGGTGCCGCCAACCCCACCCAGCCCACCGATTTGTAGCCCGCCACACCGGCTTCGGCCACGGTGGGTACCTCGGCCAGGCTGGCCAGGCGTTTGTCACCCGTCACCGCCAGCGCCCGGAGCTTGCCGCTTTTGGCGTAGGGCACGGCGGTGGGTGAGGTTTCAAACATCAGGTCGATCTGCCCGCCCAGCAGGTCTGACAGCGCGGGCGCGCCGCCTTTGTAGGCCACGTTCAGCATGTCGGTGCCGGTCATCTGCATGAAGCGGCGGGCGGCCACGTCCTGCGGCCCACCCAGCCCGGACGTGCCCACACTGAGCTTGCCGGGGTTGGCTTTGGCGTAGGCCACCAGTTCTGCCACGTTTTTGAAGGGCCACTTCGGGTTGACGATCAGCACGTTGGGCTGGTCGGCGATGCGGATGATGGGCGTGATGTCCTTGAGCGGGTCAAACGGCATCTTGGCAAACAGGTGGGCGTTGGACGCCAGGCCGGTGTGCGCCAGCAGCAGCGTGTAGCCGTCTTTCGGGGCCTTGGCCACAAAGTCCATGCCAATGTTGCCGCTGGCGCCGGGTTTGTTGTCGACCAGCACTGGCTGGCCCAGGCTGGCCGCCAGCTTCTGGCCCACCAGGCGGGCCACCATGTCGTTGCTGCCGCCAGGCGGATAGGTTTGGACGGGTACACGTCCTGGGCGGTGGCCACTGAACACAGCAGGGCCACACTGGCGGCCACCAGGACCATGGCGCGTTGGAATTGTTTTTTCATGACAAATGTGATTTTGATAGGTGATCAGGGACTGGCGTGGTGATGGGCGGCATCAGGTTTCAAGCGGCGACTTCGCCGTCTCGCGGGCCACAAAAACAGCCACCACCGTGAGGCACAGCGCAGCCGTGACGTAGAGCGAAATGGCCAGCGTGGAGCCGTAGGACTTGAACAGCGTGGCGATGATCAGCGGCGCAAAACCGCCGCCCACAATGCCTGCCAGCGTGTACGCCAGGGACGAGCCGGCGTAGCGCACGCGGGTCGGGAACTGCTCGGTGACAAAGGCGGCCTGGGGGCCGTACATCATGGCGTGGATGACCAGGCCAACCACCACCGCGATGCAGATCTGCACCGGCTGCGCACTGTCCATCAGCCCGAAAAACACATACGCCCAGACCATGCCCAGCAAAGCCCCGGCGATGTAGACCGGGCGGCGGCCCAGGCGGTCAGACAGGCTGCCGAAGAAGGGCACGGCCATCGCATTGCAAGCGGCTCCCAGCATGGTGGCGGTGAGCGCCAGCGGGCGTGACAGGTGCAGCACGGTGGTGACGTAGGTGAGCGTGAACACCACCACCAGCGCGTACAGCACGTCCGAGCCGATGCGCGAGCCACCGGCGATCAGCAGGCGGCGCCAGTGCTGGGTGAAGACGTCTTTCAACGGGGTTTCGGCTTTGTCGTGCTGGGCCTCCAGTTCCAGGAAGACGGGGGTTTCTTCTACCCCCCAGCGCAGCCACAGGCCAAACAGCACCAGCACAATGCTGGACAAAAAGGGGATGCGCCAGCCCCAGGACTGGAAGTCTTCCGGGCTCAGGAACAGCGTCAGCAGCGTGATGAACCCGGTGCCCAGCAAGGTGCCGCACGAGGGGCCGACCTGCGCGAACGACGCGTTGCGCCCGCGCTGGTGCTGGGTGCCGTGCTCCATCGACAGCAGCACCGCACCGGCCCATTCGCCGCCAATGGCTGCGCCCTGCAAAAAACGCAGCGACACCAGCAGCACCGGGCTCCAGATGCCCCAGGACGCGTAGCCGGGCAACAGGCCGATCAGGCCGGTGGCGATGCCCATCATCATCAGGGTGGCGGCCAGCACGAAGCGCCGGCCCAGCTTGTCGCCCAGGTGGCCAAACACAAAGCCGCCCAGAGGCCGCGAGATGTAGCCCACGGCGTAGGTGGAAAACGCCAGGATGGTGCCGGTGAGCGGGTCGAACGAGGGGAAAAACACGCTGTTGAACACCAGCGCGGCCATCAGGTTGTAGATGGTGAAGTCATACCACTCCAGGGTGGTGCCAACCGAACTGGCGGCGGCGAGTCGCCCCATCCGGGGGGAAGTGTGCGCGGTCATAAAAATCTCCGTTGAAGACGAGTGGGTGACAAAAAAAGGGGGAGTCAGCGGGCCAGTTCAGACGAGAACAGCTTCCACTTCAGGGCGTAGCAGGCGCTGCTCTGGACCGCAACACCCAGCACGGTTTGGGCCCGGGCCAGGGCGGTGTCGTTGGCCTCAGGGCTGCTGGTTTCAATGACCAGCAGCGGCTGCAGCTGACGGCCTTCGGTGACCTCATTGGGCAAGGGCGTGCTCAGCGTGGCGTTGGGCTCCAGCAGGTAGGACTGCACAAACCCCGGCTGCGCCGCCAGCGCCTGGCCCAGCTGGCTGGCCCGCGCCACGTCGGTACCGGGCTGCAGGGTCAGCACCGACAAACAGCTGCCGCTGCCCTGCCCCACCACAGCACTGACCGCGCAAACGCGGCGCATGGGGCTGACCATGCGCCCCAGGTTGGTGACGGACCACGCCGTTTGCTGGCCGAAGGCGGCTTGGTAGGCCGCTGACGTGAACGCGTCCAGCGAGCGGGTGCGGTACAGGCCCAGGTACCGTTTGCCGCCACGCAGCGACTCGTAGCGCGCGGCGGAGGTGAAGCCCTCGATGCGGGCACGCTCTTCGACATGTTCCTGGTCGTACCAGGCATTGAAATCGGCGTCGTCGGTGGCTGCGACATCGGTCGCCACAAACAGCATGCCGGGGGGATGGGTGTGCATCAGGAGGCTCCTTGAAGTGAAAAGAGTGAAAAATCAGGAAGGGAAATTCAGCGTGGCTTCAATGGCCGCAGCCCAGGCCAGCACGGCCGCGTCGGCCATGGCGGGGCCGGCCAGGCTCAGGCCCACGGGCGCACTGCCGGGGGTATGGCAGGGCAAGGAGATGGCGCAGCCGTCCATGAAGTTGACGATCGACGGGTTGCGCAACATGGCGCCGTTGGCCGCGAAGTACAGCGCCTCATCAGCCACCAGATCGGCCAAGCGCGGGGCGATGCGCGGCACGGTGGGCATGAGCCAGCCGTCAAACCCGTCCAGGCGCGCTGCCACGCGGCGCTGCCAGTCGGCGCGCTGGGTGAACAGGTCGATGTAGGCACGGGCCGGGAAGTCACGCCCACGCAAAATGCGCGACAGCACGCGCGGGTCATAGCCCGCGCTGCGGCGCGCCACCAGATCGGCATGCCAGGCCCAGGACTCGGCCGCGCTGAAGCCGCCAGCGGCGTTGATGGCCGCCAACTCGTCGAACTCAGGCACGGCCAGCTCGACCAGCTCAGCGCCCGCGTCGGCCAGGCGCTGCAGCGCCTGCTGAAAGGCGGCGGCCACGTCGGTGTCCAGGCCGTCCTGCACCAGCGTGGTGGGCACCGCAAAACGCGCTTGCGCCAGGCGTGCAGTGCGGGCCGGGCCGGGGTTGCCCGCCAGCACCGCATCCACCGCAGCGCAGCCCGCCACATCGGCCGCCAGCACACCCACGGCGTCCAGCGTGGGCGACAGAGGCACCAGGCCGGTGCCCGGCATGCGGCGCGCGGTGGGCTTGAAGCCGGTGATGCCGCACAGCGCCGCCGGGATGCGGGCCGAGCCCCCGGTGTCACTGCCGACACTGGCAATGCAAAGGCCGTCGGCCACGGCCACCGCCGCCCCCGAGGACGAGCCCCCGGGAATGCGCTGCGCATGCCGCTGCCACGGGTTGGCCGGTGTGCCGTAGTGCGGGTTGATGCCCAGGCCTGAGTAGGCAAACTCGGTCATGTTGGTCTTGCCGACCAGCACCGCGCCAGCGGCCAGCAGGCGTTGCACCGCGCCCGCGTCGGCGGTGGCCGGTGGCGCGTCACGCAGCACGGCAGAACCCGCCGTGGTGACGGTGCCCGCCACGTCGAACAGGTCCTTCACGGAGACGGGCAAGCCCTCCAGCGGCGAGCGCTGCAGGCCCGCGGCGCGCAAGCTGTCGCACGCCTGGGCCAGGCGCAAGGCCCGCTCGTCAAACACCTGGGTGAAGGCGCGCGCGCCCTCTCCAGCGGGGTCCTTGATGCGGTCCAGGGCCGCAATGGTCAGCGCCTGGGCGCTGCTGTGCCCGGCGTCAAGGGCGGCGCGGGCGCTGTTGAAGGTGGGGTTCATCAGGGTTTCTCCAGAAGGTCAGGCCACCACGGGCAGGGCCACGCAGCGGTAGGTGTGGGTGATGCGGCGGTCCAGGCGGGGGTCGAACAGCTCCATGCGAAAGCTGGCCGATGGGCGGATGCCACCGATGGCGCCCACCGTGCCGCAGGCCATGGCGAACCCTTCGGCGGGCGGTGGGTGGCCTGCGCTGTAGCGCGCCAGCAGGTCGGCCGGCGGGCGCAAAGCGGCCAGCGTGCCCTCCTGATACAGCCGTGGTTCGCCGTCTTCCTCGATCCACGAGCGCAGCTCCAGCGTGTCCCAGTGGTCCAGCACCTCGGCCAGGGGCCAGGCGCTGCGGGCAACCGGCTTGGGGCAGATCTGCTTGGACAGGGCCACGCTGTGGGTTTCCAGTGGGCGGTCGGTGTGGTCGGAGGCGATAGAGACAAACCACTCACCGCCCAGAAAGAACAAAAACGGCTCGACCTCGCCCGAGGTGCCCTCACCGACCACCTGCACGCTGTCGGCCTGGGTCAGCTGGTGGCTGGCCACGCGGTAGAACAAGGGCACTGCACTGGGACGGGGCACGCCGATCGCCGCCAGCTCACCGATGTGGTGCTCGATGGCCTGCACGTCGCGGCCAGTCCAGCCCGCGATGACAAGGCGACTCACCTCGATCTGCAGCGGCGGCAGGCCGGTGTCCAGGGGGAGAACAAAGGAAAGGTTCATGAAATGCAAAGCTCCTGTTAAAACTACTGAGAAATTTCAGTGAAATATTACAGTTGCTTCAAGCGAATTTCATGCCACGTTTTCCCGTGTAGCATCGGTGCACTCCCTGTGCTATTCGCGAACCCCCATGAAAACTGCCTCCTCAGCCCGCAAGCCGGCCGCCCGAGCCCCCGGGGACGACCTGTCCCGCAACGAAACGGCCTACACCCTGATGAAGGACGCGCTGGTCACCCTGGTCTACAAACCCGGGGAATACCTGAACACGGCGCAGGTCATGGAGCGTTTCGGCCTGGGGCGCACGCCGATCAACCAGGCGCTGCACCGCCTGTCGGCCGAGGGCCTGGTGCAGATCATTCCGCGCAAGGGCGCGATGGCCGCGCCGCTGTCCATCAATGACGCGCTGGAGCTGATCGAGGTGCGGCTGGTCAATGAGATGCTCTGCATGCGGCTGGCCGCCGCCGCCATCACCGCCGCCGAAATCCAGGCGCTTGAAGCCATTGCACAGGACTTCGAGACCGCCGCCGCCCAGCGTGACGTGGTGGCACTGATGAACACCGACCGCCTGTTCCACGAAAAAATCGCCCAGGCCGCCCGCAACACCATGCTGCAGGACATTCTGAGCGTGCTGCACGCCCGCTCACAGCGCTTTTGGGCCATCTCGTTTTCAACCGAAGGCCATGTGGACGAGGTGATGGCCGAACACCGTGCCATCGTGGCGTCCCTGGCCAGCCACGACGGGGCCGCCGCCGCCGAAGCCGCCAAGGCGCACATCCTGTCGTTCAAGTCCTCGATGCTCAGCATGTCGCGCTGACGCCCACCCATGGGCGGGCCGCACCCGGACCGACTCAGTGGCGGTGCAAGTGGTGTGCGTCTGGCACGTGGGGGTGGCTGTGCCGCATCGGCTCGTGGCGGTGCATTTGGCTGTGCGGTCCGGTGGGCATGGGGTC
>JBJXEI010000009.1:0-8550 GCA_046154065.1 Polaromonas sp.
TTCACGCCCGCCAACGCCATCGTCTTCAGGGACCCCGCCTACACCAGTGCGCGGGGCAACTGGCTACGATGGCGTTGGCCATTCCGTCACCTGACTGCCCCCAACACGCCCATGACTGCCACCATGACCGCACCCCACCCCACCCCCGCCATTCACCCGATTGTTGCCAGCGTCACGGCCCGCATCATCGAGCGCAGCCGCCCCACGCGCGGGGCCTACCTGGCCCAGCTGCACGCCGCCACCACCCGTGCGCGCGGCACCGACCGCATGGGCTGCGCCAACCTGGCGCACGCGGTGGCGGGCATCCCGGTCGATGACCGTTTTAAGGTGGTCACCGAGCGGGCGCCCAACCTCGGCATCGTCACTGCCTACAACGACATGCTGTCGGCCCACACGCCGATGCAGCGCTACCCCGACCTCATCAAGGACGAAGCCCGACAACACGGCGCGACGGCTCAAGTCGCTGGCGGCGTGCCTGCCATGTGTGACGGAGTGACGCAGGGCACGGCGGGCATGGAGCTCAGCCTGTTCAGCCGCGACGTGATCGCCATGGCCACGGCGGTGGCGCTGTCGCACGACATGTTTGACGCCGCCCTGATGCTGGGCGTGTGCGACAAGATCGTGCCGGGGCTGTTGA
Source organism: Polaromonas sp. (assembly GCA_046154065.1). GTDB lineage: Bacteria > Pseudomonadota > Gammaproteobacteria > Burkholderiales > Burkholderiaceae_C > Polaromonas. Next base: position 638 of record JBJXEI010000009.1, read on the forward strand.
TTGGTGCGCTGCATTTTGGCCACCTGCCGACCGTGTTTGTGCCCGCTGGCCCGATGCCCACCGGCATGGGCAACAAGGAAAAAGCGCAGGTGCGGGAGCAGGCTGCACAGGGGCTGGTGGGCCGTGAGGGCCTGCTGGCGTCCGAGATGAAAAGCTACCACGCCCCGGGCACCTGCACGTTTTACGGCACCGCCAACAGCAACCAGATGCTGCTCGAAGCCATGGGCCTGCATGTGCCGGGCACCGCCTTTGTGGCCCCCGGCGGGGAGCTGCGCGACGAGCTGACGCGGGAAGCCGCGCGCACCGCACTGGGCATCATCAAGTCCAAACGGTTTGCCCCGATCGGGCTGGTGGTGGATGAGCGGGCCATCGTCAACGCGATGGTGGCGCTGCTGGCCACGGGCGGCTCTACCAACCACCTGATCCACTGGGTGGCGGTGGCGCAGTCGGCTGGCATCGTGATCGACTGGAATGACTTTTCAGACCTGTCCGACGTGGTGCCCACGCTGGCGCATGTCTACCCCAACGGCAGCGCTGACGTGAACCAGTTTCAGGCGGCGGGCGGCACAGGCTACATCCTGCGCGAGCTGCTGGACGCCGGGCTGATGCATGCCGACGTGCTGACCGTGCGCAGCGGTGGCATCCGTGACTTCACGGCCGAGCCTGCGCTGCAGGACGGCCAGCTGGTCTGGGAGGTGGCTGGTGCCTCCAAAGACACCAGCATTGTTCGCCCGGCCACCGCACCCTTCAGCAACACCGGCGGGCTGCGCCTGCTGCTGGGCAACCTGGGCCGCAGTGTGATCAAGGTGTCGTCCATCCCCGACGACCGCCATGTGGTGGAAGCCCCGGCGCGTGTGTTTGACTCGCAGGAGGCCATGCTGGCGGCCTTCAACGGCGGTGAACTGCACGGCGACGTGGTGTGTGTGGTGCGCTGGCAGGGCCCACAGGCCAACGGCATGCCCGAGCTGCACAAACTCACGCCGCCGCTGGCGGTGCTGCAGGGCAAGGGCTTCAGGGTGGCGTTGGTGACGGATGGCCGCATGAGCGGCGCGTCCGGCAAGGTGCCTGCGGCCATCCATGTGTCGCCCGAAGCGGCAGCCGGTGGGCCGCTGGCCAAGGTTCGCACCGGCGATGTGGTCCGGCTGGACGCCGTGACGAGTGAACTCAAAGTGCTGGTGTCAGACGCTGAATGGGCCGCCCGAATCCCGGACACGATGCCTGCCGAGCTGGCGCAGGCCAACGGCATTGGCATGGGCCGGGAGCTGTTTGCTGGGATGCGCCAGCGCGCCGTGACCGCAGAACAAGGCGCCTTGTCATGGTTGTGAACCCCCAAACTCCAAGCGCCACCGAGGCACCGCTGACGGCCCTGCGCGTGATGCAGGACGCCCCCGTGATCCCGGTGATCGTGCTGGCCGACGTGGCCCAGGCGGTGCTGCTGGCGCGTGCGCTGGTGGCAGGCGGCATCCGCATGCTGGAGGTGACTTTGCGCACCCCGCAGGCGCTGCAGTGCATTGAAGCCATTGCCCGCCATGTGCCTGAAGCGGTGGTGGGCGCGGGCACCGTGCGCACCGCGTCAGACGCGCAGGCCAGCGCCATGGCCGGGGCGCGGTTTGCCGTCAGCCCTGGTTACACCCACGCCGTTGGGCAGGCCTGCCACGACACCGGTTTGCCGCTGCTGCCGGGCGTGGCCACAGGCAGTGAGATCATGGCGGCGCAGGCCGACGGGTTGATGGCGCTGAAGTTTTTCCCCGCGATGCAGGCCGGTGGGCTGGGCATGCTGAAGGCCTGGGGTGGGCCGTTCGGTGATGTGCGGTTTTGCCCGACGGGCGGCGTGTCAGCGGCCAATGCGGCCGACTTTCTGGCCCTGCCCAACGTGGTGTGTGTGGGCGGCTCCTGGCTGACGCCGCCGGACGCGCTGGCTCAGGGAGACTGGGCGCGCATCACGGCGCTGGCGCAGGCCGCCTGCCAGCTGCCGCGCGGCTGACCCGCGTCGTCAAAGCCGGGCCCACTCCGAGTAATTGACCAGCGCCGGGTTGGGGGTGTTGCTGATGAGCAGGGCCCGCAGCTCGACGCACAGCTGGCTCAGGTCAGAGGTCTTGCTGATGACCTGGGAGGCTCCTTCGGCCGTGGCCTTGGCGCGCAGCGCGTCGTCGACATAGCCTGAAATGATGATGACCGGCAAATCCGCGCGGGTTTGCTTGACTTGCCGCAGCAGGTCAATGCCGCTGTAGCCCAGCAGTTGGTAGTCACTCACCACGGCAGCGTATTTCATCGGCTCGGCGCGGATCGCTTCAAACGCGGCCTTGCCGCTCTCATAGCAGGTGACCTGAAAACCGGCGTCTGGCAGTGTTTCACCCACCAAGTCACGCATGGGCTCGTAGTCGTCCACATAGATGATGTGCTGCACATCGGCGCCGGACGCGTCCATGGCTGGCATTTCCAGCGGCATGGAGGTGGGCAGAAAAATATCGAAGGCGGTGCCTTTTTGGGCTTCCTGCTCGACCGTCACCCAGCCGTGGTGCTGCTCCACCACGTAGCGGATTTCGGGCAGCTTGAGCCGATGTGCGCTGCTGGGCCGGTCGTCCACCTGCCGCGGTGCCGCAATGGTGCTGCTGAACGGCCCCGCCACCAGGCGGGTGCTGTTGGTGATGACCAGCCACGCGTAGTGCCGCGGCGGAAGGCCGCCCTGGAGCTTCTCGGCTGTTGGGTCCAGCACGATGTCGTCGAGCAACACGTCCTTCATCTCCACAATGATCTGCGTGGCCGCACCGCCCATGGACTGCCATGCCACCAGGCAGGCGCTGAGCAGGGAGTCTTCCAGGTGGTGGCTGTGAGCGCGCACGCGCAAGTCGTCATTGACCAGGTCCAGCACCAGTTCCACCTCGGGCGGCAGCAACGCACGAAACCGTGTCAGCGCACGCATCAAAATGGGCTCAAGCCCGGTGTTCACGATTTCCTGGTCATTGAGGTGTTGAAAAAGCATGAGCAACCTTTGAGAATGTCTTGACAGGTGCCTGTGGCGGGCCCTTGAGTGTGAACGGCGGTGGAGGGTCGGGCTGCTGAGGGCGCTGCACGCTGGGTTGAATGTGATGAAATTGATAATAAAGCAATTAATGTAAATAACGCTGCAAATTCATTGAATTTTGCAAGCGATTGTCAGGCGTTGTTGCGTCAGCGGCGCTGCGGTGAGGCTGTCCATGGGTTGGATGTGGCCTGCAAGTTCAATTCAGGCTGTGCAATTCAGGCATTGGAAACCGCTGCCGAGCACTTCAAAAAAGGTCAAAAAACGCTCGAAAAGCCCTCCAAGAGCCTCCGGAGGGCCCCGAAAGCTTGCAGATTGCGGTTTTTTAAGTCAAATCGGCCACCAGCCTAGGTCTTCATTGCCTGGTGTGCTCCTAAAATCATAGCGTTTTTCCTGCTTCACTGGGCTGCTACCAAGCTGTGCCATCCCGAAACGGCGCAAACCAGTCGTGCATGAAGTCCACCAGCGCCCGTGTTTTGGCTGACATGTTGGCCTTGGTCGGGTAGACCAGGTAGATGTCGGCAGGCGGCAGCGCCCAACCCTCCAGCACAGGGCGCAAGCGGCCCGAGCGCAAATAGGGCGCCGCGTCCCACTGGGAGCGCAGCAAAATCCCCTGGCCCTCCAGCGCCCAGAGCAGGGCGCTTTCACCGTCGTTGGTGCTCAGCGGGCCACGCACCTTGACGGTTTCCTGCCGTGCCCCGGCGTGCAGGTGCCAGGTGCCAAAGGTCTCGTCACTCTCCCGGATCACGATGCAGCGGTGCTGCGGCAGCTCACGCGGGGTGGCGGGTTCACCCGCGCGTTGCAGGTAGGCGGGCGCGGCGCACAGCACGCGGTGGTGGGTGGCCAGCTTGCGGGCGGTCAGCCGGGCGTCGGGCAACTCGCCGATGCGGATCGCCATGTCAAACGCCTGCTCGACCAGGTTCACCGGGCGCTCGCTCAGGTGCAGCTGCACCTCGACCTCGGGGTAGGCGCGGGCAAAGGCTGGCAGCACCGGCGCGATGTGGCGGCGGCCAAACCCCAGCGTGGCGCTGATCTTCAATAGCCCGCGCGGCAACGCTTTGGCGCCTGACACCGCGCGCTCCAGCGCGTCCAGGTCGGCCAGCACGCGGGTGCCTTCGGTCAGGTAGGTTTCGCCCTCGGGCGTCAGGCTGATGCGGCGGGTGGTGCGGTTGAGCAGCCGCACCCCCAGCCGCGCCTCCAGCGCCGCCAGCCGTTTGCTGGCCGACGGCGGCGTCACGCCCATCTCCTGGGCTGCGCCCGCTAGGCTGCCCTGCTTCATCAACAGGGCAAAAAAAGACAGGTCCGAGAACGCTTCGATGGCCATAAATTCAGTCGCTCAGAGAAAGAATGAATTGTCCCACGTGACTTTGTGTCTTTGAACAAGCGTCAGACAATGCGTTTCACGGCACGGGCCGACCTATATCTACACGGAGACAAGCCATGTTCAATTTCCTTTTCACCCGCCAGGCTCTGGCCTGCGCTCTGGTTTCGTTGCCGCTGCTGGCCGCAGCCGCGTTCCCGGACAAAGCCGTCAAACTGGTGGTGCCTTACGCCCCGGGCGGCAGCGCGGACATCGCGGCACGTTTGATCTCTGACGAGTGGGCCAAGGCCCTGGGCGGCACGGTGTTCATCGAGAACAAGGCCGGTGCAGGCGGCAATATCGGGGTGGACTTTGTCGCCAAAGCACCAGCTGATGGCTACACCATCGGCCTGCAAACCGTGTCGCTGGCCATCAACCCGGCGCTGTTCGCCAAGATGCCCTATGACACGCTGAAAGACCTGGCCCCGATCGGCATGGTCGCCACCTCGCAGCATGTGCTGGTGGTCAACAAAAACCTGCCCGCCAACAACATCAAGGAGCTGGTGGCCCTGCTCAAGGCCCAGCCGGGCAAGTTCACCTATGGCTCGGCCGGCAGTGGCAGCACGTTTCACATGTCGGCCGAGCTGTTCAAGGCCGTGGCCAATGTGCCGCTGGTCCACATTCCTTACCGGGGCGGTGGCCCGGCGCTGATCGACACCATCGGCGGGCAGGTGGACATGAGTTTTCCGGTGGTGTCGGCCGCGCAGCAGCATGTGGCGGGCGGCAAGCTCCGCGCGCTGGGTGTGACCGGGGCCAAACGCAGCAGCCTGCTGCCCGGCGTGCCCACCATCGCCGAGGCGGGCCTGCCCAACTATTTGTTTGAAACCTGGTTCATGGTGGTGGCTCCGGCGGGAACCCCGCAGCCGGTGCTGGACAAACTCAACAGCGCGCTGAACCAGGCACTGAATACTCCAGCGCTGAAGGAGCGCATGAGCAAGGACGGTTTTGACCCCACACCCGGCACTCCCGCGCAGGCCAGGGCCCGGCTTGAACAAGAGCTGCCGCAGTGGGCCAAACTCGTCAAAGAGCGCGGCATCACCGCCGAGTGAGCCCGCGTAGTTGTTCCCCCTCATCACCCCCCACCATGACCTTTTCCTCAACTGACTTGTTCCCCGGCTTTGAAGCCCACCGCGTGCACGTGGGCCACGGCGTTCACATCCACGCCGTGGTCGGTGGCGCGGGCCCGCCGCTGCTGTTGTTGCACGGCCACCCGCAAACCCACGCCATCTGGCACCGTGTGGCCCCGGTGCTGGCCCAGCGCTACACGGTGGTGGCGGCGGACTTGCGGGGGTATGGGGATTCGTCCAAACCCGCCGGGGCGGCTGACCATGCTAACTACGCCAAACGCACGCTGGCGAACGACCAGCTGGCGCTGATGCAGGCCCTGGGGTTTGCGCGGTTTGATCTGATGGCGCATGACCGGGGTGCCCGCGTGGCGCACCGTCTGGCGCTGGACCACCCGCAGGCCGTGCAGCGCCTGGTGCTGCTGGACATCGCGCCCACCCTGGCAATGTACGAGCAGACCACCGAGGCGTTTGCGCGCGCCTACTGGCACTGGTTTTTCCTGATCCAGCCCGCGCCGCTGCCCGAGCGGCTGATCGAAGCCGACCCGGCCGCTTACATCCGCGACGTGATGGGCCGGCGCAGTGCCGGGCTGGCTCCGTTTGACCCGCGCGCGCTGGCCGAGTACCAGCGCTGCCTGGCCCTGCCGGGGGCCGCGCATGGCCTGTGTGAGGACTACCGCGCGTCCGCCGGAATCGACCTGGACCACGACCGCGCCGACCGCGACGCGCACCGCCTGCTGCAGCCGCCGCTGCTGGCGTTGTGGGGCGAGCAGGGCGTCGTGCACCGCTGCTTCAAGCCGCTGGACGAGTGGCAGCGCGCCGCCCGTGACGTGCGCGGCGAGGCCTTGCCCTGCGGCCACTACATCGCCGAGGAAGCGCCCGACGCCTTGCTGGCCCGGGTGTTGCCGTTCCTGGCCGGGGAGGCGGCATGACCAATTCGACGGCGCCGTTGACCCTGTACCGCAAACTGGTCAAGGCCCACACCGTGGCCGTGCTGGACGCGCAGAACATCCTGCTGTTTTGTGACCTGCACCTGATGAACGAGTACACCAGCCCGCAGGCCTTTGCCGGGCTGCACGAACAAGGGCGCGGTGTGGCCATGCCGGGGCAGAACGTGGCCACGGTCAGCCACATCATCCCGACGCACCCGGTTCGCCACCGGGTGATCCAGGACCCGGCGTCTGCGCTGCAGGCCTTCAACCTCAAACGCAACTGCCTGCAGCACCACATCCCGCTGTTTGACACCAACGACGCGCTGCAGGGCATCGAGCACATCATCGCGCCCGAGCACGGCATGATCCGCCCCGGCATGGTGGTGATCTGTGGGGACAGCCACACCACCACCTACGGCGCGCTGGGGGCGCTGGGCTTTGGCATTGGCACGTCAGAGGTTGAGCACGTGCTGGCCACCCAGACACTGGTCTACCGGCTGGCGCAGGACATGCGCATCCAGGTGGACGGGCAGCTGCCGCTGGGCACCACGTCCAAGGACCTGATCCTGATGATCATCAGCCGCATCGGGGCGCAGGGCGCACGCGGCTTTGTGGTCGAGTTTGCAGGCACCGCCATCCAGGCGCTGTCGGTCGAGGCCCGCTTCACGCTGTGCAACATGGCGGTGGAAGCCGGGGCACGCGGCGCGCTGATGGCACCCGACGCCACCGCCATCGACTACGTGCTGGCCCGCGCCCCGGACATCAGCGGTGACGTACTGGCCCCCGCGCTGGCGCACTGGGCCACGCTGCACAGCGACGAGGGGGCCGCCTTCGACGTGGAACACCACTTCAACGCCGACGCGGTAGAACCCCACGTCACCTGGGGTACCAGCCCGGACCAGGCGATTCCCATCAGCGGCACCGTGCCCCAGGCCGAGGGCCCGCAGCGGGCCAGCCTGGCGCAGGCCATGCGCTACACCGGCCTGCCAGCGGGCAGCGCTTTGCTGGGCTTGCCCGTGCAGCATGTGTTCATCGGCTCGTGCACCAACGCCCGCATTGAAGACCTGCGCGCCGTGGCCGCGGTGGTGCGGGGGCGGCAGGTGGCCCCGGCGGTGCGGGCCATGGTGGTGCCCGGCTCCGGCGCGGTGAAGGCCCAGGCCGAGGCCGAAGGCATTGCCCAGCTGCTGATGGACGCGGGCTTTGAGTGGCGGCAGCCAGGCTGCTCCATGTGCCTGGCGATGAACGACGACGTGCTGCAACCCGGCCAGCGCTGCGCGTCCACCACCAACCGCAACTTTGAAGGCCGCCAGGGGCGCGGCGCCATCACCCACCTGATGAGCCCGGCCATGGCCGCTGCGGCGGCGCTGACGGGCCACATCACCGACGTTCGCACTCTGGAGCTGTTTCAATGACGGATACCCACCTGATTCAGGGCGTAGCGGCCACGCTGCCCACCGCCAACCTCGACACCGACCAGATCATGCCCAAGCAGTTTTTGCGCGGCATTGACAAGGCCGGGCTAGACCAGGGTCTGC
>JBJXEI010000010.1:0-13159 GCA_046154065.1 Polaromonas sp.
GCCACGGGCGGCCTCACGTCCATCAGACCCAGGGCCCAGTACACCCCGATGAAGGTCAGCGTGGATTCGAGCAGGCTTTGCACCAGCACCATCGGGTTGTGGCGAAACCAGCGCAGCGAAATCCGCCCACCCGCTTCAAACAGCACCACCGCCACGCCCAGCTCCAGCAGGAACAGGCCTGTGCCCTGCAGCGGCCACACCGCACCGGTGAAGCCCGCAAGGCCGGCGGCCGTGCCGATGAGCGAGTAGCCAATCACCTTGGGCAGGCCCAGCAGGCGGTTGACCAGGTGGCCAGCCACAGCGGCCAGGGCCAGCAGCAGGGACCACTGCACCGTTGCCAGCCCGGCTGACGGTTTGATCCACTCGGACCAGGCGGCCAAAATTTCATTCACGGCGGTGGTGTCTCCAATAAGGGCATCACCGTGGTTGAGAAATTCAAGAATCAGGTTGCTTGTCAAGCCCTGCGGGTGATGCGGTCGAAAAAATAACGATTTTTGCGGTTGTTCTCCGTTCTTGACGGCGGAAAAACAACGCAGAAGGGCACCATACCGTACGGAAAATGGGAGTCCCGTAGGACAAAACCGACAGCAGGCTCCGTCGACCAGCGGCCCGACAGGCTGCTAGCCGGGCAAGAAAAAGCGCAGAGGCTGGCTGCGCCAACGCGCCCAGATGGCGGCGCGGATCCGCTGGCGGTTGACACCACTGACGTTGTGGGCCTGCAGTGCCAGCCGGAATGCCAGGTAAAAACTCACGCCCAGGTTGAGGGCACCAATCAGCGGAATCGCGGCCATGCACCACCAGATGGCGGGTGAGGCAAAGGCCTCCAGGCCCAGCGAGGCACCGGCTGCAGTCAGCTGCCCGGCTGACAGCGTGACGTGGCGTGCCTCCAGCTCCAGGCCAAAAAAGCCGGTGAACGCCGGAATCAGCCCCAGCATGAACCCCAGCGAAATGTTGGAGGCAAAGCCCGAGATGTTGGCCCGCATGAAACCCGACCACCGCGCCGCACGTTCCAGCCCCAAAACCGCCGTGATGCGCGGGTTGTGGCGCAGGGCGGAGTCCAGTCGGTGCAGCACAAACCAGTTCTCGGCCCAGCCCCCGATCATGCTGGCTGAAAACAGGATCACACCCGTGAAACCCGCCCACAGCAGCGTGGGGCCCAGCAGGGTCAGCGTGTGCAGCACATGGCGCGCTTCGTCCTGGCCGATCATGGGGTGGCCCAGCAGCAGCGTGACCGCCGCGTTGACCAGCAGCACGGCCGGCACGACCAGAAACACGTTGCCAAACACGGCGGCGGCCTGTGACCGCATCAGGTGCATGGCTTCGTCGACAAAGTCGCTGAGCGCGGCCTCGGAGTCGATGTCCTTGAGCTTGGCCGCCATGGCCGGGGCCGTCATGGCGGGCTGTTTGGTGGCCAGCGTGAAGTGCAGCAGCTGAATCAGGATGAAGGTGGCAGAGTACGCTAGCCCGGACCAGAAGCCGCTCCAGAAGGCCGACAACGCCAGCCCGACGACCATGAATTTGAGCAGGGTGGTCAGCGCCGTGACCGCACCGCCGCCCATGGCTTTGCCCAGCATGTCCTTGTACTCGGCGCGGTTTCGGGTGATGTAGTGCTCACCGGTTTCTGCGCTGCGTTCGGCCACCTTGGCCGACAGCAGCGTGGAGTTGGCGCTGATCAGGCTGCCGATGCTTTTGCCTTCCTGGCCAATGACCACGCGCCGCCCCAGCAGCTTCAGCGCCGCCATGGCCGGGTGGGGGGACACCAGCGCGTCCAGCAGTTCACGCACCCGCACGATACGTGCGCGCAACTGACGCAGCCGGAACACCATGCCTACTGAGATGCCGTGGTCGTCCAGGTGTGCATAAATGCTGTTGACGGCCTGGCGGCAGGCGTCCAGCCGCGCCCGGTACTTGGCCATGGCTGTCTCCAGCGCCTCGGACGAGCCGTCGGTGGGCTGGGCCGCGTTGAAAAATTCGGCCCGCAGCGCAGCCACATCCGACGCCAGCGCGTGGAACACGCGGGAGTCCTGGGTGGCCGGGTCCATGCGCAGGCGCAGCTCAGGCGCAAAGCCGGTGGCCTGGATCTGCGCGGTGCAGTAGGCCAGCGCGTCCATCACGCAGTGTTGCCAGCGCAGCGTGTCGGCGGCCAGGTCCGATGACAGCAGCCGTGCCAGCTGGTGGACTTGCGGCTCGGCCAGCGCGCCCATCCACTGCGCATCAAAACGGCGGCGCGCGGCGAGTAAGAACAGCTCGGAGGCGTCCCGCGTTTCCGGTGTGCCGGGCAGCATCTTGCGGCGCAGGCGCTCGGCCAGCTCGCTGACAAACGCGGTGCGCGGCGCAAAACCAAAGTCGGCCAGCAGCGTGGTCACGTCCACGGTCTGCATCAGCACGCGCCACCAGGCGCGCAGCCGCGCCAGCACCTCAGGCTGTTCCTCGACCGCCGCCATGAAGGTCTGCAGCCGCAACACCGACGCCTCGGGCGTGCTTTCGTTCCCCCGAATCCACTGCAGCAGCGCAATCAGCCACACATGGCGGTTGGCCAGGCTGGCTTGGTCATCCAGCGTGTTGAGCAGCTCAGGCAGGGTGTTCATCGGGCGGTGGGGTTGTCGTGGGCCTAGTGCAGCACGCGGGCAGTGGCCGCGCCACTGCCGTCAGGGTGGGCCGCTTCCAGCACAAACATGGGGATCACGGCGTCAAAGCGCTCACCGTCCTCGGCCACACAAAAGTAGCTGCCGTGCATGGTGCCGCTGGCCGTGGCCAGGCGTGAGCCGCTGCTGTATTGGAAGGACTCCCCTGGTTTGAGCAATGGCTGGTGGCCGACCACGCCCAGGCCCTTGACTTCTTCGGTGTGCCCGGCGCTGTCGCAGATCACCCAGTGGCGTGACACCAGTTGCGCCGCGACCTCACCCGTGTTGGTGATGGTGACGGTGTAGGCGAACCCGAAAATCCCTTGTTCCGGGGCAGACTGCTCCGGCAGGAATTGGGGGGTGACTTCGCAGGATAGCTGGTACTTCGGCATGGGTGGGTGAGCAATGGGGGAGGGGGTGGCGCCCGATGCCCGCACAGTGCGGGGGGCGCTAGATGTTAACCCTCGCTCGCCAGAAGCGCTGGTGCGACAATTTGCCGAACATTCTCAGGGGCCCCCATGACCACTTACCGCATTGCGCCTTCCATTTTGTCCGCCGACTTTGCCCGCCTGGGTGAGGAGGTGCGCGCCGTCATCGCGGGCGGCGCGGACTGGATCCACTTCGACGTGATGGACAACCATTACGTGCCCAACCTGACCTTTGGGCCGATGATTTGCCAGGCGCTGAAGCCGCACGCCAAACAAGCCGACGGCACGGCCGTGCCAATCGACGTGCACCTGATGGTGCAGCCGGTGGACGCGCTGGCCGCTGCCTTTGCTGATGCAGGGGCCGACCTGGTCAGCTTTCACCCCGAGGCGTCCGGCCATGTCCACCGCAGCATCCAGGCCATCAAGGCCAAGGGCTGCAAGGCCGGGCTGGTCTTCAACCCCGCCACACCGATGGATGTGCTGGACTGGGTGATTGAGGACATTGACCTGATCCTCATCATGAGCGTCAATCCTGGGTTTGGCGGCCAGGGTTTCATTGATTCCGCGCTGCGCAAGATTGAGCACGCCCGCCAACGCATCGACGCGTCGGGCAAGGACATCCGGCTGGAGGTGGACGGCGGCATCAAAACGGACAACATCGCCCGCGTGGCGGCGGCCGGGGCTGACACGTTTGTGGCGGGCAGCGCGATTTTTGGCAAGCCGGACTACAAGGCTGTCATCGACGCCATGCGCGCCGAGTTGGCCCGATGAAGGGCTTTTTGCAGGACATCGACGCCGCCATCATCGACCTGGACGGCACGCTGGTGGACACGCTGGGTGACTTTGTGGCGGCACTGGAGCGGATGCGCGCTGACCTGAGCGAGCGTGGTTTTGTCACTTCGCCGCTGGTGGCGGACCAGGTGATCGAGATGGTCGGAAAAGGGTCCGAAAACCTGGTGAAATCGGCACTTAATCACCTCAATAGCCTGTATGCCAAGGCGAATATTGCCTGTGGCGCTATCAATTCAGAAGCAAATTCCACGTTTGCCCTGGCGCGCTACCTGGCCCACTACGAGGTCATCAGCGGCCAGCACGCCGCGCTGTACCCCGGGGTGATGGACGGTTTGCGCGCCTGCCAGGCGGCCGGGCTGCCCCTGGCGTGTGTCACTAACAAACCCGTGGCGTTTGCTCGGCCCCTGCTGCAGCACCTGGGTTTGGGCGAGTTTTTCAGCCAGGTGTTCGGCGGTGATTCGTTTGCGCGCAAAAAACCCGACCCGATGCCACTGCTGAAAACCTGCGAGGCGCTGGGAACCTTGCCTGCCCGCACGCTGATGGTGGGGGACTCTAGCAACGACGCCGAGGCCGCCCGTGCGGCCGGTTGCCCAGTGGTGTTGGTGACCTACGGCTACAACCATGGCCAACCCATCCGCGCGGTGGACGCAGACGGCTGGGTGGACAGCCTGGCCGATCTGTTCGAGCTTGCCGCGCTGACCACGCCCCGGTGATCAGGCCGGTTTGCCGAGCAGCGCGTCCTTGAGCTTCCAGTCGGCGGGCTGGGGGCCCAGCCAGATGCGCAGCAGCGCGTTGTAGAACTCTGGCTCTTTCAGCGCATCGCCCTGCGGTTTGCCTTTGACCAGCACCAACATGCCGGTGCCTGGAATCCAGTCGATGGTGAAGTTTTCACCGGCCAGCAGCTTTTTCTGGTCCGAGAAAATCTGGCTCATTTTCAGGATGCCGGGAATCAGCTTGGCGTACTCCCCTTTGGGCGTGTTGTCCTCGATGCCCTTGGTGAACGCCTTGCCCAACTCGTTGGAGTCAATGTCCCGCAGCATGGTGATGCTCATGCGTTTGGGCCCTGGTGCGGCGTAGGCCTCCTCGGCCGTGGCGGCTTTTTTGCCCAGGTACAGACCGGCGGCGTACACCTTGAACACGGCTTTGTAGCGCACGCCAGCGCCATTGAGCTGCAGGTTGGTGCCACGCACGTCAGTGGTGTCTTCGAGCTTGACGCCCCCGACGTCCACCGTGGTGGCCACAGCCCCGGACACCGTGAGCACCAGGCCAGCCAGCACCAGCGACAGGCGTTGAAATTGAGTCATTCAGAGGTCTCCTTGATTTGTAAAAAGAACGGTCGTTCGTTTTATTTGATTTTGGGCCGATGTCGTGGACGTGGCAAGAGGTCAACTCCCTAGAACTTTATGACCTATTTTCCCAAGCCCAGCAGTGCGTCCTTGAGCATCCAGTCGCTGGGGTTTTTGCCCAGCCAAATGCCAAGCAGTGCCTGGTGAAATTCAGGCTCTTTGAAGGTGGCAACGACTTTTCCCCTGATCGAGATCACGGAGCCCGTGCCGGGCACCCAGTCCATCACGATGTTGTCGCCGGGCAGGACCCGCTTGGCCTCTGAAAACACATCTCCCATGCGTGCGATTTGGCCCAGCACCTTGACGAGCTCGCCTTTGGGGGTGTTGTCTTCGATGCCCCGCATGAACAGCCGGCCGAGTTCGGCGGAGTCGACCTCCCGCAGCAGGGTCAGAGACAGGCGTTTGGCCCCCGGCATGGCCAGCACGCCCTCGGGTGTGTTGGCCTTGGCTGGCAGGTACAGCGCGGCGGTGTAGACCTTGAACGGGCCCTTGTAGCGCACGCCCGCACCGTTGAGCTGCAGGCGTGTGTTGCCCAGCTCTGCGGCATCGCTGATTTTCACTCCCATCAGCTCGATGGGGGCGGCCTGAGCGGTAGGGATCAGGGACAGTGTGGTGGCGGCCAGCACGAGACGGCGGCTTAAGCTAAAAGTGTTGTATTTCATGGCGGCGATGATGGTCTGCCAACCGGCCGCAGCGTTGGGCAGGAATCAATAAATTTGAAAAGCGTGAAAAGTTCACGCCATCTTTTCACGGTGTGTTTCGGAAAAACAGCAACAGATCGATTCAACTTGCGGTGGTGTGATGTTGTGCCGCAGGGCGCCGCCGCGTGGCCGCTTTGCTACACTTCGCGCATGTTGAGCAAACACAACTTCATCACAGGCACCAGCTGCCGGGGAGCCTGGCTATGGCGACCCTGTGACATGGCGCAGACGAACGCCTGACCTGCGGCCCTGCCGCTGTGGTCCTTGCGTGTTCTTCCGCCGCATTCCCCGCGTTTTCACAACGCAAACTCCCGCTCTGTTTCCCTTCGCCGTTGCGCGTCACCCCACGGGGTGCCAGCCCGACCGATTTGTTGACGTGCACTGACCGTTTCGCGTCAGGCCGCCCGCCCAAGGACCGCTCTCATGATCACTGAACTTGAATTCAAAAGCCTGGCCAGCCAGGGCTACAACCGCATTCCGCTGATGGTCGAGGCCTTTGCCGACCTCGAAACTCCGCTGTCGCTCTACCTCAAGCTGGCCCACTCCAAAGACGGTGGCAAATTCAGCTTTTTGCTGGAGTCCGTGGTGGGGGGCGAGCGCTTTGGCCGCTACAGCTTCATTGGCCTGCCAGCCCGCACGCTGGTGCGCGCCAGCGGTTTTGGCGTCGACATGACCACCGAGGTGGTGACCGACGGCGTGGTGGTTGAAACCTCCCACCAGAACCCGCTGGACTTTGTCAAGAACTACCAACAACGCTTCAAGGTGGCGCTGCGGCCCGGCCTGCCGCGCTTTTGTGGGGGGCTGGCCGGTTATTTTGGCTACGACGCGGTGCGCTACATCGAGAAAAAGTTGGAGAAAACCTGCCCGCCCGACACGCTGGGCTGCCCCGACATCCTGCTGCTGCAGTGTGAGGAGCTGGCCGTCATCGACAACCTGTCGGGCAAGCTCTACCTCATCGTCTACGCCGACCCGGCCCTGCCCGAGGCCTATGCCAACGCCAAAAAGCGGCTCAAGGGCCTCAAGGAGCAGCTCAAGTACTCGGTCAGCGCGCCCGTGGTCAAGGCCTCGCAAAGCCATCCGGCCGAGCGTGACTTTGCCAAGGCCGACTACATCGCAGCGGTCGAGCGGGCCAAGCGGCTGATCGAGGGCGGTGACTTCATGCAGGTGCAGGTCGGCCAGCGCATCAAAAAGCGCTACACCGAGTCGCCGCTGTCGCTGTACCGCGCACTGCGTTCGCTGAACCCGTCGCCTTACATGTACTACTACCACTTCGGAGATTTCCACGTGGTGGGGGCGTCACCCGAAATTCTGGTGCGCCAGGAGCAGATGGCCGATGGGCAAAAAGTGACCATCCGCCCGTTGGCGGGCACGCGGCCCCGTGCGTCGTCACCAGAGGCCGACAAGGCCGCTGAGCATGAGCTGGTGAATGACCCGAAGGAGCGCGCCGAGCACGTCATGCTGATTGACCTGGCCCGCAACGACATCGGCCGCATTGCCAAAACCGGCAGCGTGAAAGTGACCGAAGCCTTCGCCGTGGAGCGCTACAGCCACGTGATGCACATCGTCAGCAACGTCGAGGGTGCCTTGCTCGACGGCATGAGCGGCATGGACGTGCTCAAAGCCACTTTTCCGGCCGGCACGCTGAGCGGCGCCCCCAAAGTCCACGCGATGGAGCTGATTGACCAGCTGGAGCCGACCAAACGCGGCCTGTACGGCGGCGCGTGCGGCTACCTCAGTTATTCAGGTGACATGGACGTGGCCATCACCATCCGCACCGGCATCATCAAGGACCAGGTGCTGTACGTGCAGGCAGCGGCCGGGGTGGTGGCGGACTCGGTGGCTGAGCTGGAATGGAGGGAAACCGAGGCCAAGGCGCGCGCCTTGCTGCGGGCGTCCGAGCTGGTCGAAGAGGGGCTGGAATGAGCGCGATGGCCGTGCATCATTGCAACACCATGGCCGACGTGCGCCAGCACATCGACGTGCTGGACGACCGCATCGTGGCCCTGCTGGCCGAGCGCAGCGGCTACGTGGCCCAGGCCGCGCGCATCAAACAAAGCGCCAGCCAGATCTACGACGGCCCGCGCATTGAATTCATCATTGCCCGCGTGCGTGCCCAGGCGGCCAGCGCGGGTGCCCCCGAGGCTGTCATGGAAGCAACGTACCGCGCCATGATCGCTGCATTCATTGATTTTGAGCGGGGCGAATTCAGCCGCCTGCGCCAGGAGGCCTGAGCCATGAAACTCTTGATGATCGACAACTACGACAGCTTCACCTACAACATCGTCCAGTACTTTGGCGAGCTGGGGGCCGAAGTGCTGACCTTTCGCAACGACGAGATCACTCTGGAAGACATCGCCGCGCACCAGCCCGACCGGCTGGTGGTGTCGCCCGGCCCGTGTTCACCGGCCGAGGCGGGCATTTCGGTGGCAGCCATCCAGCACTTTGCGGGCAAGCTGCCGATTCTGGGCGTCTGCCTGGGTCACCAGGCCATCGGCGCGGCGTTTGGCGGCACCATCATTCGGGCGCAGCAGCTGATGCACGGCAAAACCAGCGTCATCACCACCACGCAGCAAGGTGTGTTTGCGGCGTTGCCCCAGCAGTTCACGGTGAACCGCTACCACTCGCTGGCGATTGAAAAGGCCACCTGCCCGGATGTGCTGGAAGTCACCGCCTGGACGGAAGACGGCGAAATCATGGGGGTGCGGCACAAGACGCTGCCCATCCAGGGCGTGCAATTTCACCCCGAGTCCATCCTGACCGAACATGGCCACGCGATGCTGAAAAACTTTCTCGACCAGCGCGCCTGAACTGCTATTGATTCAGTAGCTGTTGGTGCAATTAAAACGTGGGCTAGGGGCCAAAATGACCGAAAAAACAGTTGATTTACGCAGTGACACCGTCACCCAGCCCACCGCCGCGATGCGGGCGGCCATGCAGGCTGCCCCGCTGGGCGACGACGTGTTTGGCGACGACCCGAGCATCAACGCCTTGCAAACCAAGATCTCCGACCTGCTGGGGTTTGAGGCCGCGATGTTTGTGCCCACCGGCACGCAAAGCAACCTGTGCGCCATCCTCAGCCACTGCCAGCGCGGTGACGAGTACATCGTTGGCCAGATGGCACATGCCTACCGCTGGGAAGGTGGCGGTGCGGCGGTGTTTGGCAGCGTGCAGCCGCAACCCTTGAACCACCAGAGTGACGGCAGCCTGGCGCTGGCCGACATTGAAGCGGCCATCAAGCCCGATGACGCGCACTTTGCCCGCAGCCGCTTGCTGGCGCTGGAAAACACGCTGGGCGGCAAGCTGCTGCCGTTCTCTTACGTGCAGGAGGCCACCGCGCTGGCGGCGGCCAAGGGCCTGAGCCGCCACCTCGACGGGGCGCGGTTGTTCAATGCCGCCGTGGCGCAGGCCGCCCAAACAGGCGCTAGCGCCAGCGCAGAGGCCAAAGCCATCGCCCAGTGTTTCGACAGCGTTTCGGTCTGCTTCAGCAAAGGCCTGGGCGCACCCGTGGGGTCGGCGTTGTGCGGCTCCAGGGCGTTCATCCAACGGGCCTACCGCATCCGCAAAATGGCCGGTGGTGGCATGCGCCAGGCGGGCTTTCTGGCCGCAGCCGCCAGCCATGCGCTGGACCACCACATTGAGCGCCTGGCCGATGACCACGCGCTGGCCCGGCGCTTGGCGGACGGGCTGGTAGGCATCGAGGGCCTGCAGGTCGAGGCAGCGCAGACCAACATCCTGTTTGTCGACCTGCAGGGGGCCGCACGGGAGAAGTCCGATGCGCTGATCGCCCACCTGGCCGAGCACGGCATTCTGGCCACGGGGCTGTACCGCCTGCGTTTTGTCACCCACCTGGACGTGGACGCCGCTGGCATTGACCGCGCCATCGCGGTGATTCGCCAGTTTTTCAAGGCCTGAGCCGCAGGCCCTCCGCCACATCCCCTTTTCAACACACACCATGCCCCACAGCGCCATGATCACCCCCCAACAAGCCTTGCAGCGTGTCATCGAACACCGCGAAATTTTCCACGACGAGATGCTGCACATCATGCGGCTCATCATGAGCGGGGAGATGTCCCCCGTCATGATGGCGGCGCTGATCACCGGCTTGCGCGTGAAGAAGGAAACCATTGGGGAAATCACCGCCGCCGCGCAGGTCATGCGCGAGTTTTCAACCAAGGTGCATGTGGCCGACCCCACGCACCTGGTGGACATCGTGGGCACCGGCGGAGACGGCTCGCACACCTTCAACATCTCGACCTGTTCGATGTTTGTCGCGGCCGCTGCCGGGGCCAAGGTCAGCAAACACGGCGGCCGCAGTGTCAGCAGCAAGTCGGGCAGCGCTGACGTGATGGAGGCGCTAGGCATCAACATCAACCTGCCCCCCGACGCCATTGCGCGCTGCATTGAGGCGGTCGGTGTGGGCTTCATGTTTGCGCCCAACCATCATCCCGCGATGAAAAACGTGGCCCCGGTGCGCAAGGAGCTGGGTGTGCGCACTCTCTTCAACATCCTGGGCCCACTGACCAACCCGGCCAGCGCGCCGAACATTTTGATGGGGGTGTTTCACCCCGATCTGGTCGGCATCCAGGTCCGTGCCCTGCAGCGCCTGGGCGCTGAGCATGCGCTGGTGGTGTACGGCAAGGACGGCATGGACGAAGTCAGCCTGGGGGCGGCCACGGTGGTGGGGGAGTTGAAGCAGGGCGAAATCACCGAATACGAAATTCACCCCGAAGACTTTGGCATGACGATGGCCAGCAACCGGGCCCTGCGGGTGGACACCCCCGAGCAGTCCAAAGCCATGCTGCTGGGGGTGCTGGACAATCAACCCGGCGCAGCCCGCGACATCGTGACCCTGAACGCCGGCGCGGCGCTGTATGCGGCCAATGTGGCCGACTCGATGGCCAGTGGCATCGAGAAGGCGCGGGCCGCCCTCGCATCCGGGGCGGCGCGCCTGCGTTTGCAGCAACTCGCCCAGCTGACCCACCAACTGGCCTCCCCACCTGCCGCTCGCGGCGCCTGAGCTCCAACGCACACCATGTCTGACATCCTTTCCCAAATCGTCGCCGTCAAGCACGAAGAAATTGCCGCTTCCGTCCGGCAAAAACCACTGGCCGCCATGCGGGCCGATGCCGAGTCGCGCATTCACACGCGGGACTTTGTCGGGGCCATCCGCCAAAAAATTTCTGCCGGTAAACCTGCGGTGATTGCCGAGGTCAAAAAAGCCAGCCCATCCAAAGGGGTGCTGCGGGCTGACTTCATCCCGGCCGACATTGCGCAAAGCTATGCCGAGCATGGCGCGGCCTGCCTGTCCGTGCTGACCGACAAACAGTTTTTCCAGGGTGAACCGGACTTCCTCAAACAAGCGCGGGCCTCCTGCGGCCTGCCGGTGCTGCGCAAGGACTTCATGGTGGATGCCTATCAGGTGTACGAATCCCGGGTCATGGGTGCCGACTGCATCTTGCTGATCGCCGCCTGCCTGGACGACGCGCAGATGAAGGACATGGAAGCGCTGGCGTTCGCTCTGGACATGGCGGTGCTGGTCGAGGTGCATGACGGCGACGAGCTGGAACGTGCCTTGAAGCTGAAAACGCCGTTGATCGGCATCAACAACCGCAATCTCAAGACTTTTGAAGTCTCGCTGGACACCACCCTTGGTCTGATGGGCGGCTTGCCTGAGGGGCGTGTGTTGGTGACCGAATCGGGCATCGCCACGTCGGCCGACGTGCAGCGCCTTCGGGGCGCGGGGGTGCATGCGTTCCTGGTCGGTGAGGCTTTCATGCGGGCCGAAGACCCAGGCATGGCACTGGGTGAGTTGTTCGGTGCTTGCTGACTGATTGGATACGAGCATGAGCCTGTCAACGCAAGATTCGGCCGATGCCATCGCCGATCAGCTGATCAGCGCCAACCCGGCGGACTGGCCTGTGGCTGAGGGCTGGGAGGCTGTCACCCAAGATTTCTTCAACAGCGCTACCGGCCGAGCGTTGCTGGGCTTTTTGCACCAGCGGTTGGTCGATCAGGCGGTGATTTTCCCGCCGCAGCCGCTGCGTGCGTTGCAGCTCACGCCGCCCGGCCAAGTGCGTGTTGTTATCCTCGGGCAGGACCCTTACCACGGACGGGGGCAAGCCGAAGGCTTGGCGTTTTCGGTCACGCCGGGCACACCGCTGCCGCCATCACTGCGCAATATCTTCAAGGAGTTGCAACGTGACTTGGGCACGCCCCCGCCGGCTTTTCCACAACCCGGCGGGAGCCTGGTGCGTTGGGCCGAGCGTGGGGTGCTGCTGCTCAACACCTGCTTAACGGTGGAGGAGGCACAAGCTGCCAGCCATGCAGGCAAAGGTTGGGAAGCTTTGACTGACGCTTTGATTCGCCAAGTGTCTGACGGCCCACAGGACGTCGTGTTCATGTTGTGGGGCGCGCACGCACAAAGTAAACGAGTGTTGATTGATGCCAGCCGCCACAAAGTGCTGGTGGCCAACCACCCTTCGCCACTCTCAGCGCTTCGGCCCCCGTTGCCTTTCATTGGTTGCGGGCATTTTTCGCAGGCGCGGGATTGGCGGGATGCACGCCGGGCCAACGCTTGAAAATTTAAGTCAAATTAAATGCGGGTTGAGCTTGAAGTTTGCGATATGACGCCGAAGCGTGGCATAATCAGAGGTTCACTCAATTGGATGGGTGTCCGAGTGGTTAAAGGAGGCAGACTGTAAATCTGTTCGCTAACGCGTACGCTGGTTCGAATCCAGCCCCATCCACCAGACTGGCAAACAGGCATGTCTAAGCTGTAGGGTCAGGTCGGCAGAGTTGTGCGGGAGTAGTTCAATGGTAGAACCCTAGCCTTCCAAGCTAATGACGCGGGTCCGATTCCCGTCTCCCGCTCCATTGCTGATGTTTGCAGGTTTGATCGATTGCATAAGTGAAGCGCCCATTTGGCTCAGTGGCAGAGCACTCCCTTGGTAAGGGAGAGGTCCCGGGTCCGATTCCCGGAATGGGCACCAATTCAAAGTTGGTGTTGTGGTCAAGCTGCAGCAGGCAACAACCGTGTTATCTGGTTTTGTAACTCTTCAAAATTCTGGAGTTGAAAATGGCAAAAGGCAAATTTGAGCGGACCAAACCGCACGTCAACGTCGGCACGATCGGCCACGTCGACCATGGTAAAACCACGCTGACCGCAGCGATCACCACCGTTTTGGCAGCCAAGTTCGGCGGCGAAGCCAAAGGCTACGACCAAATTGACGCGGCACCAGAAGAAAAAGCACGCGGCATCACCATCAACA
>JBJXEI010000011.1:0-8337 GCA_046154065.1 Polaromonas sp.
GCTGATGACCGTGACGGCTGCGTCCGTTTTTGACCCATTGATCGCTTGAGCAGTTGGTGCATTGGATTGACATGCCTGTATTTTGACTGCATTGGTTTTTGAAATCAATACTTATTTAGCAATCCCCAAAATTACCTTAAAACTTCATGTCATGAGCGTTTCAGCCCCGTTTCAGACCTGTTTGGCACCCTTTTTTGGCCTTCCAGGCAGTTGGCATGCATTGAAGGGTTGGGCGTTAACCCACCGATGGCTTGGCGGCGCCAAGCGCTCAGCGCAGCCCATCGGCCGCCGTGGGGTAGCGCAGCACCAGGCGCAGCTCACGTTTGAGGCGGTGGTTGACCAGCCGCCGGGACTCGCCCATGAAACTCATTTGCAGGGCACTGAGTTGGGCGGCGGCCTCGGCAAAGCTCAAGCGGGGTGGGCGCTTCAAGCCATACAGGTCGGCAGCCATGTCGAAGTAGTCGCCCATCAGCTGCTGGCTGTCGTCGTTGACGTGGGTCACGCGCTGCGGTTTGCCGCGCCACAGCGCCGCCAGGCAGGCCCGGGCCAAGTCGTCAGCGTGGATGTGGTTGGTGTAGACGTCTTCAGAAGGCACCAGCACCGGCGCTGCACGCAGCAGCCGCGCCTGGGGCGTGCCGCCGTCGCGGTCCGGCGCGTAAATGCCGGGGATGCGCAGCACATGCACCGGCGTGCCCGTGGCGCGGCCAAACAGGCGCAACGCCGCTTCGGCATGCACCCGTCGCTGGGCGCGCGCGGTCTGCGGCTGCACGGCACGCACCTCCGTGACCCACTCGCCACGGCAGTCGCCATACACCCCGCTGGTTGAGCCATAGACCAGCGACTGCGGCAGGTTGCGACCGCGCAGGGCCCGCAGCAGCGCGGCGGTGCGCGGGTCGGTGGTGCTGCGTGGGTCGTCGTTGGGCGGCGGGGCCAGGTGCACCACCCGCGTGGCCAGCCCGGCCAGGCGGCGCAGGCTGGCGGCCTCGTCCAGGTTGCCCAGCAGCGGGGTGATGTGCTGGGCGCGCAGCACGGGCAGCCGGTCGGCGGAGGACGTCAGCGCCAGCACGCGCACCCGCGGCGGCAGCAGGCGCGCCACCCGCAGGCCCACATCACCGCAGCCGATGATGAGCACGCGGGGGCGGCGAAAGCGGGACGGCATTGCGCCCAAGGGGGTTTGGTTTGAAGGCAAAATCGGGCACCCAACAAATCGTGGTGCTGTAAGAACAACCACCAGCAAGCGACAAACCCCCGAGGATACCGAATATGTTCAACATCACCGTGCAGCCCAGCGGCCGAGCCTTCACCGCCAACCCTGATGAAGTCCTGCTGGCCGCCGCGATCCGCCAGGGCATCGGCCTGCCCTACGGCTGCAAGGACGGCGCGTGCGGCTCCTGCAAATGCAAGATGCTCGAAGGCAGCGTCACGCACGGCGCGCACCAGCTCAAGGCCATGTCGCCCGAGGAAGAAGAAGCCGGTTTTATCCTGACCTGCTGCGCCACGGCGCATTCGGACATCGTGATCGAGTCCCGTCAGGTCACCGACGAAAGCGCTTTTCCGGTCAAAAAAATGCCGTCCCGCGTCAGCAGCCTGGCCAAGGCCTCGCACGACGTGATGGTGGTGCGCCTGCAGTTGCCCGCCAGCGACGTGTTCAAGTACCACGCCGGCCAGTACGTGGAGTTTTTGCTGCGTGACGGCGACCGCCGCGCTTACTCCATGGGCAACGCCCCGCACACCCAGGCCGAAACGCCCGGCATTGAGCTGCACATCCGCCATATGCCCGGCGGCAAGTTCACTGACCACGTCTTCAGCGCCATGAAGGAAAAGGAAATCCTGCGCATCGAAGGCCCCTTCGGCAGCTTTTACCTGCGCGAAGAAAGCGCCAAGCCCATCGTCTTCCTGGCTTCAGGCACCGGCTTTGCCCCCATCAAGGCCATGATCGAGCACATGCAGCTCAAGGGCAGCACCCGCCCCGCCGTGCTGTACTGGGGCGGCCGCCGCCCGGGTGACCTGTACATGCACGACTGGGTGCTGGGCAAGGTCGCGGAGATGCCCCACCTGACGTACATCCCCGTGATTTCCGAGGCCCACGCCGAGGACGCATGGACCGGCCGCACCGGTTTTGTTCACAGCGCGGTGCTGCAAGACATTGCCGACCTGTCGGGCCACCAGGTGTACGCCTGCGGTGCGCCTATCGTCGTGGACTCGGCCCAGGCCGCCTATGTGGCTGCAGGCCTGCCGGCCGACGAGTTTTTCGCTGACTCCTTCGTGACCGAAAAAGACAAAGCCAAACTGGCGGTGTGAGCATGAGCCGCACCACCATCAACCCCCTGCGCCGGGTGGCCCTGGCCACCGTGCTTCTGGCCGCCTTCAGCCCCTGGGCCCAGGCGCAGCCCAAAGTCATGCGCCTCATCGTGCCGTATGCGCCTGGCGGTCCCATCGACGTGACAGCGCGTCTGATGGCCGAACGTGTCAAGGACACGCTGGGCACCGTCATCATTGAAAACCGGCCAGGTGCGGGCGGCAACATTGGTGTGGACGCCATTGCGAAGGCCGCGCCCGACGGCCTGACCATCGGCATCGCCGCCGTGGCCACCCACGCCATCAACCCGTGGCTGTACACGCGCATGCCCTACAACGCGGCCACTGACTTCGCCCCCATCACGCAAATGCTGCGGGTGCCCAATGTGCTGGTGATGAACGCCGACACCGCCCAGCGCCTGAACATCCGCACCCTGGCCGACCTGATCAAGTACGCCAAGGCCAACCCGGCCAAACTCAATTACGCCAGCGGCGGCAACGGCAGCGCAGGCCACCTGGCCGGTGAAATGTTCAAGGCACGGGCCGGCATTTTTGCGCTGCACATCCCGTACAACGGCGGCAACCCGGCCCAGCTGGCGCTGCTCAGCGGTCAGGTGGACTTCAACTTTGACAACCTGGCCACCGCGTCCAGCAACATCAAGGCGGGCAAACTCAAGGCCATTGCCGTGACCACAGCGCAGCGCAGCGCCGCCCTGCCGGATGTGCCGACGGTGGCTGAAACGCTGAAGGGTTTTGAGATCGACACTTGGTGGGGCCTGGTCGCCCCGGCGGGCACGCCGGTGGACGTGGTGAACAAGCTGAACCAGGCGTTCGTCAGCGCCCTGAATTCACCCGAGGCCAAAACCCGCTTCAGCACCCTGCTGGCCGAGCCCGTGGCCAGCAGCCCGGCCGAGTTTGGCGCGTTTATGAAAAGTGAACTGGCGAAGTATGAAAAAGTGGTGAAGGCGTCAGGCGCGAAGGTGGATTGACTGGCTTTTTCGTTTTTAGCGGACAAAAAAATACCGACCAGAAATCTGGTCGGTATTCAGACCATCGCTTAGCTTATTCGCCTAGGTAAGCGGCCCGCACACGCGGGTCATTGAGCAGCAATTTGGCGTCACCGTTCATGCTGACCAGGC
Organism: Polaromonas sp.; assembly: GCA_046154065.1. GTDB lineage: Bacteria > Pseudomonadota > Gammaproteobacteria > Burkholderiales > Burkholderiaceae_C > Polaromonas. The sequence goes on from JBJXEI010000011.1 coordinate 3,438, forward strand.
CCGACTCCATCACGTAGCCCCGGTTGGCAATGCCCAGCGCACGGCTGGCGTTCTGCTCGACCAGCAGCACCGTCATGCCCAGCTTGGACACGTCCTTGACGACCTCGAAGATCTTGTCGACCATGATGGGAGACAGGCCCATGGAGGGTTCGTCCAGCAGCAGCACCTTGGGTCGGCTCATCAGCGCCCGGCCCATGGCCAGCATTTGCTGCTCACCCCCCGACATGGTGCCGGCCAGCTGGTCCTTGCGCTCACGCAGGCGCGGGAACAGGTTGAACATTTTTTCGATGTCTTCCGCGATCCCGGCTTTGTCGGTGCGGATGTAAGCCCCCATCTGCAGGTTCTCGGTGATGGTCATGCGGGTGAACACCCCACGACCCTCCGGCACCATCGCCAGGCCTTCCTTGACCAGGTCCCAGGCACCCCGGCCCTTGATGCTTTTGCCCAGGTACTCGATGTCGCCGGCCAGCAACGGCAGCGTGCCGGTGATGGCCTTCATCGTTGTGGTTTTACCCGCGCCGTTGGAGCCGATCAGCGTGACCAGTTCACCATCGTGGACTTCAAAGTCCACGCCCTTGACGGCCTGAATGCCGCCGTAAGCCACTTTGAGGCCTTTGACTTTGAGAAGCGTGTTTGCCATGTTGTTGTTCCCTTCAATGACCTGTGCCCAGATAGGCGGTGATCACTTTTTCGTTTTTCTGCACATCAGCGGGTGCGCCTTCGGCAATCTGCTTGCCGTAGTCCAGCACCGTGACGCGGTCACACAGGCCCATGACCAATTTCACATCGTGCTCGATCAGCAAAATCGTGCGGTTGTCCTTGCGGATCTGATCGATCAGCTCGCGCAGCTGCACTTTTTCCGTGGCGTTCATGCCGGCGGCGGGCTCGTCCAGGGCGATCAATTGCGGGTCAGTGGCCAGGGCGCGGGCGATTTCCAGGCGGCGCTGGTCGCCGTAGCTCAGCGTGCGGGCCTTGAAATTGGCGTACTTGCCGATGCCGACATAGTCCAGCAGCTCGTGTGAACGTTTGGCAATGGCGGCCTCTTCGGCCTTGAAGCCAGGGGTGCGGAACACCGCGCCAATCAGCCCGGAATGGGTACGGATGTGGCGGCCGACCATCACGTTTTCGAGCGCGGTCATGTCGGCGAACAAACGGATGTTCTGGAACGTGCGGGCAATGCCGGCCTTGGCCACTTCATGCACCGCAGTGGGCTGGTAGGGCTTGCCAGCCAGCTCAAAGGTGCCGCTGTCTGGCGTGTACAAGCCGGTCAATACGTTGAAAAACGTGGTTTTGCCCGCGCCGTTGGGCCCAATCAGCCCATACACCTGGCCGCGTTCAATGTGAATGCCAACGTCAGACAGCGCTTGCAGGCCGCCGAAGCGTTTGGAGACACCCGCGACTTTAAGAATGGTTTCACCCATGTCCATTCTCCTTAAGGATTGATCGATTTGATGGCAGCAGGGTCCGACTCAGGGACACCGGCTGGCAGTTTTTTGGAGTTGCCATGCTCGGGCGAAGGCCACAGCCCGCGCGGCCGCATCAGCATGATGGAGATCATGGCCAGCGCAATCAGCAGCTGGCGCAAGATGGCCGAGTCCAGGCGGCCGTCAGTCAGCGCCTGCAGGGGCCCGGCCACGTGGCGCAGCACCTCGGGCAGGGCGGCCAGCAGCAGCGCGCCCAAAATCACGCCCGGCAAGTGACCAATGCCGCCCAGCACGACCATGGCCACAATCATCACGGACTCCATCAGGCTGAAGGATTCCGGCGACACAAAGCCCTGGAAGGCCGCAAACATCGAGCCCGACACGCCGCCAAAGGTGGCGCCCATGCCGAAGGCCAGCAGTTTCATGTTGCGGGTGTTGATGCCCATGGCCTTGGCGGCAATTTCATCTTCACGGATCGCCATCCAGGCGCGGCCGATGCGGGAGTTCTGCAGACGGCTGCAAATGATGACGGAAAAAATCACCAGTACCAGGAACAGGTAGTAGTACATCGACACCGAGGCGACTTCAAACCCGAAGAACTCGTGGCTCTTGCCCAGATCAAAGCCAAAAAACTTGATCGAGTCGATCTGGTTGATGCCTTTGGGGCCGTTGGTCAGGTTGATCGGGCGGTCCAGGTTGTTCAGGAACACGCGGATGATTTCACCAAAACCCAGCGTGACGATGGCCAGGTAGTCGCCGCGCAGCTTGAGAGTGGGCGCGCCCAGCAGCACCCCGAAAAAGCCCGCCACCAGCGCCGCCGCCGGAATGATGGCCCAGATCGGCAGGTGCAGCCCCTCAGGGAAAGCCGCTGCAATGGCCGGGAAGGCTTCGGCGAGGTGGGGTGACCCCAGCAGCGCCGACAAATACGCCCCGACGGCAAAAAACGCGACGTAACCCAGGTCCAGCAGACCGGCGTAGCCCACCACGATGTTCAGGCCCAGGGCCAGCAGCACATACAGCAGCGCCATGTCGACGATGCGGACCCAGGCGTTGCCGCCCTGCTGCAGGATCAGTGGCAGCACCAGCAAGGCGGCCGCCACGATGAGAAAAGTAAACAGTTTGTTCGGTTTCATGATGATGGTTCCTGTTGTTCTATGTTCGGTCCGCCTAGGCCCGGTCGGCCACACGTTCACCCAGCAACCCTGAGGGGCGCAGCGTGAGCACAAAGATCAACACGATGAAAGCAAAAATATCCGAGTACTGGCTGCCCAGCACACCACCGGTCAGCGGGCCGATGTAACCCGCACCGATGGACTCGATCAGGCCCAGCAAAATGCCGCCCAGCACCGCACCGCCCAGGTTGCCAATGCCACCAAAAACCGCCGCCGTGAAGGCCTTCAGGCCGGGCAAAAAGCCCATGGTGTGCTGCACCGTGCCGTAGTTGGACGCATACATCACACCCGCCAGCGCCGCCAGCACAGCGCCGATGATGAAGGTCGCGGAAATCACCGTGTCAGGCCGCACACCCATCAAGGCCGCTACGCGCGGGTTTTCTGCCGTGGCGCGCATGGCGCGGCCCAGCTTGGTGTAGTGCACCAGCCACATCAAAACCGACAAGGACACCGCCGTGGCAGCCAGAATGAAGATCTGCGTCACGGTGATCACTGCGCCGCCGATCTGGAAAGGCTCGGACGGCAGCAGCGTGGGGTAAGGCTTGTAGTTGGGCTTCCAGATGATCATGGCCAGCGTTTGCAGCAGCAGCGACATGCCGATGGCGGTGATCAGCGGGGCCAGCTTGGGCGAGTTGCGCAGTGGCCGGTAGGCGATTTTTTCAATCGCGAAGTTCAACGCGCCGCAAACGATGAAGGCAATCAGCAGCGAAATCAACAAAATCAGCCAGCCCGGCGCACCTGGCATGGCTTCCTGCATCCACCGGATGATGGTCCAGCTGGTCAGGGCCCCGACCATCAACACCTCGCCGTGGGCAAAGTTGATCAGGTTGATGATGCCGTAGACCATGGTGTAGCCCAAAGCGATCAGGGCATACATGCTGCCTAGCACCAGTCCGTTGATGACCTGTTGCAGGAATACTTCCATAAATTAAATCTCCCATTGAATTGAAATTGCCAACCCGCAGGCGTGCCATGACGCGACCGACAGTGTGCAGAGCTAACAAAAAGCCCGCCGGGAATAACCAGGAAAACTGGTCTCGGTCGGCGAGCATGTCGTCGGATTGTAGTCAGCAGCTTCTAGCGAGAATCGAGCCAAGAACCGGGTTTTGACGGGGTTTACCCTTCTGAAAGACACGAATGTGTCAAAACAGGGGCTCCATCAACCAGATTGGGTTTTGATTAGTTTTTCTGATGGTTCCGCAACTTCAGCTCGCTCAACTTATCAGCAATCTTGATCTCCAGGCCGCGTTGCACGGGCTGGTACCAACCCGGCTCGGGCATGCCTTCGGGGAAATAAGTCTCTCCGGCAGCAAAACCGCCCTCTTCGTCATGGGCATAACGGTAGTTTTTGCCGTAGTCGAGCTGCTTCATGAGCTTGGTTGGTGCATTGCGCAGGTGCATCGGCACGGGCCGGGTGCCGTCCTGCTTGATAAAAGCCTTCGCGGCGTTGAAGGCCTTGTAGACCGCGTTGGACTTGGGTGCCATGGCCAGGTAGATCACGCACTCGGCCAGCGCCAGCTCGCCCTCGGGTGACCCCAGCCGCTCATACACCTCGGCCGCGTCCAGCGCCAGCCGCAGCGCACGCGGGTCGGCCAGGCCGATGTCCTCGGACGCCATGCGGATCAGCCGGCGCGCCATGTATTTGGGCTCTGCCCCACCGTCGAGCATGCGCATGAACCAGTACAGGGCGGCGTCGGGGTCGGAGCCACGCACGGATTTGTGCAGCGCCGAGATCGTGTCGTAGAACTGCTCGCCGCCCTTGTCGTAGCGGCGCATCTGCTGGCCCAGCACAGTGAGCAGCCAGGCGTCGGTGATGGTGGTCAGCGGCGTGCCGGACTTGTCGTTGCGCGCCGCCACACCCAGAGTTTCAAGCGTGTTGAGCAGCCGCCGGGCATCGCCGTCGGCATAGGCAATCAGCCGGGCCTGCGCATCGTTCGCTATATTTTCAATAGCGCCTAAGGCATGTTCTTCCAAGGCATGAGCCACAATTTGCTCTAAATCGCCCTGCCCCAGCGGCTGCAGCACATACACCACCGCCCGGGACAGCAGCGCGGAGTTGACCTCGAACGAGGGGTTTTCAGTGGTGGCGCCAATGAAGGTGAAGAGGCCGCTTTCCACATGCGGCAAAAACGAATCCTGCTGGCTTTTGTTGAAGCGGTGGACCTCGTCGACAAACACAATCGTGCGCCGCCCGCCCTGGGCCTGCCAAATGCTGGCCTGTTCCACGGCTTCGCGGATCTCCTTGATGCCACCGAGCACCGCCGAGATAGTGATGAAATGCGCGTCAAAGCTGTGGGCCATGAG
>JBJXEI010000012.1:0-3165 GCA_046154065.1 Polaromonas sp.
CCACCGCCGCCGCCACCACGGGCAGGTTGCGCTGCCTTGGTGTCGCGGATGCGGGTCATCATTTCCGTGCGCGCGGCCTTGGCTGCTGCCTGCATGACGTCACGGCTGGGCGGCTTGCCCAAACCGCCCCAGATCGTCTGGCGGCCCATCGCCAACGGCTCGGCGCGCTCGCCGGGCTCGGCTTCAAAACCAGGAACCACGACCTTGTCGATGTTCTGTTTGGTGAAACGCTCGATGTCCTGCATGAAGCCTTCTTCGTCCAGGCACACCAGGCTGACGGCTTCGCCGCTGTTGCCGGCGCGGCCGGTGCGGCCAATGCGGTGAACGTAGTCTTCGCTGACGTTCGGAATCTCGTAGTTCACCACGTGCGGCAGCTCGTCGATGTCAATACCGCGGGCGGCGATGTCGGTGGCGACCAGCGCGCGGATCGTGCCGTCCTTGAAGCCTTGCAGGGCCTGGGTGCGGGCAGTCTGGCTTTTGTTGCCGTGCAGTGCCATGGCTTCAATGCCATTTTTCGTCAAGTGCTCGGCCACGTTGTTGGCGCCAAACTTGGTGCGCGTGAACACCAGCACCTGGCTCCAGTTGTGCTCATTGATGATGTGGGTGAGCAGCGCTTTCTTTTTGCTGCGGCCGACCGGGTGAATGGTCTGCGTGATGCGCTGCACCGTGGTGTTGCGCGGCGTGACCTGGATCGACTGGGGGTTTTTCAGCAGGCCGTTGGCCAGCTCACGGATATCGTCACTGAAGGTGGCAGAAAACAGCAGCGACTGCTTCTGTTTGGGCACCAGGGCCAGCACTTTCTTGATGTCGTGGATGAAACCCATGTCCAGCATGCGGTCGGCTTCGTCCAGGATCAGCACTTGCACTTGGCTCAGGTCCAGTGTGCCCTGGCTCGCGTGGTCCAGCAGGCGGCCTGGGGTGGCCACCAGAATGTCCACGCCGCGGCGCAGCTTGTCGATCTGTGCGCCCATGCCGACACCGCCAAACATGACCATCGAGGTCAGGTCCAGGTACTTGCCATAGGTGCGCACGCTTTCTTCGACCTGCGCCGCGAGTTCGCGGGTCGGGGTCATGATCAGCGCGCGCACGGCGTTGACGCCGCGGCGGTTGGTCAGTTTGGGTTCGGTCGACAGGCGCTGCAGCAACGGCAGCGTGAAAGCTGCGGTTTTTCCGGTGCCGGTTTGGGCGCCACCCAGCAGGTCCACACCGGACAGCACGGCCGGAATGGCCTGGGCCTGAATCGGCGTGGGGGTGTCGTAGCCCTGCTCAAGCACAGCTTTCAGGATGGCCGGAGCCAGATTCAATTCTTCGAAGGTCATGGTTGTGCGCCAAAGTGACGCTGGTGATCAGCCTAATGGGCGCTTTGTGTGAAAGCGACCCGCCAGTCAAAGGCAGATGGGATCAAAAAGTTGGGCTGCAGGATTTGCTACAACACCTCTAACAACCGCGTCAGGTTCCGCCGAAAGCGGGGCCCTGAAATGCCCGAGGTGTGCCCAAATGTCGGGGGCAACTGGAGCCCGCAACGGTTTTGATTGTCGCACGGAACGATAATCTGGCCTTCGCCGAAAATACTCCACCTTCGGCCCGCCGTCTTCTCACCGCCTTCTCATTCCAACTTCAAAGACCCTCACACATGGCTCAGTACGTATTCACCATGAACAAGGTCGGCAAAATCGTGCCGCCCAAACGCCACATTCTCAAGGACGTGTCGCTCAGCTTTTTCCCCGGTGCCAAGATCGGCATGCTGGGTGTGAACGGCTCCGGCAAGTCCACGCTGCTCAAGATCATGGCCGGTCTGGACAAGGAAATCGAGGGTGAAGCCACCCCGATGCCAGGCCTGAACATCGGCTACTTGCCGCAGGAACCCAAGCTCAACGACCTGCACACCGTGCGTGAAAGCGTGGAAGACGGCATGGGCGCGGTCTTTGCCGCCAAGGCCCAGCTGGAAGCCGTGTACGCCGCCTACGGCGAAGAAGACGCGGACTTCGACGCGCTCGCCGCCGAGCAGGCGCGCCTGGAAGCCATCATCGCCACCGCTGGCACGGACTCCGAGCACCAGCTGGAAATCGCGGCCGACGCGCTGCGCCTGCCACCGTGGGACGCCAAGATCGGCCTGCTGTCGGGTGGTGAAAAACGCCGCGTGGCGCTGTGCCGCCTGCTGCTGTCCAAGCCCGACATGCTGCTGCTGGACGAGCCAACCAATCACCTGGACGCTGAGTCCGTCGATTGGCTGGAGCAGTTCCTGCAGCGCTTTTCAGGCACCGTGGTGGCCATCACCCACGACCGCTACTTCCTGGACAACGCCGCTGAGTGGATTCTGGAGCTGGACCGTGGCCACGGCATTCCGTGGAAAGGCAACTACAGCACCTGGCTGGACCAGAAGGGCGAGCGCCTGGCGCAGGAACAAAAGGGTGAGGAAGCCCGCGCCAAGGCCCTGAAAAAGGAACTGGAATGGTCACGCCAGAACCCGAAGGCGCGTCAGGCCAAGAGCAAGTCACGCCTGGCCCGTTTTGAGGAACTGAGCGACTTTGAATACCAAAAGCGCGTTGAAACCAACGAGATCTTCATCCCCGTGGCCGAGCGCCTGGGCCATCAGGTGATCGAGTTCCACAATGTCACCAAGTCCTTCGGCGACCGCGTGCTGATCGACAACCTCAGCTTCACGATTCCGGCCGGCGCCATCGTCGGCATCATCGGCCCCAACGGTGCCGGTAAATCCACGCTCTTCAAGCTGATCGCGGGCAAGGAACTGCCGGACAGCGGCGAGGTCATCAAAGGCTCCACCGTGCGCATGGCCTTTGTGGACCAGAACCGTGACGACCTGGCCAACGAGAAAACCGTGTGGGAAGACATCTCCGGCGGTCTGGACATCCTGAACGTCGGCAAATTCCAGATGCCCAGCCGTGCTTACGCCGGCCGCTTCAACTTCAACGGCGGAGACCAGCAAAAACGCGTCGGCACCCTGTCTGGTGGTGAGCGCGGACGCTTGCACCTGGCCAAAACACTGATTGCCGGCGGCAACGTGTTGATGCTCGATGAGCCGTCGAATGACCTGGACGTGGAAACCCTGCGCGCGCTGGAAGACGCGTTGCTTGAATTCGCGGGCTCCGTCATGGTCATCAGCCATGACCGCTGGTTCCTGGACCGCATCGCCACCCACATCCT
>JBJXEI010000013.1:0-8960 GCA_046154065.1 Polaromonas sp.
GGTGTTGCGCCAGGAAGGCCTGGTCAGCACGCGGCGGGATGGCAAGCAGATTTTCTACAGCATTGCCAGCCCGGACGCGCTGGCTGTGATGCAGGTGCTCTACCTGCAGTTTTGCAGGCCCGCCGACCGGGGCACGCCATGATCGACTGGGCCCATTTCACGCCGTGGACGTCGCTGGCCGGTGGGGTGCTGATTGGCTTGGCGGCGGCCATGCTGCTGTTGCTGAACGGCAAGATCGCGGGCATCAGCGGCATTCTGGGTGGGCTGCTGCGGCCCCGTGCGGGGGACATCGGCTGGCGCGCGGCCTTCATCGCTGGCCTGGTGGCAGCGCCCCTGGTGTACCGGCTGGCCGCGCCGCTGCCGGTGGTGCAGGTTGACACGGGCACGGGCTGGCTGGTGGTGGCCGGGCTGCTGGTGGGGCTGGGCACGCGCTACGGGGCAGGCTGCACCAGCGGGCATGGCGTGTGTGGGTTGTCGCGGCTGTCGCCGCGCTCACTGGTGGCCACGGCGGCGTTCATGGCGGCAGGATTCATGACCGTGTTCGTCGTTCGCCATTTGATCCACTGAGGACATCATCATGCAACTGCTCATGGCCTTGTTGGCCGGTCTGGTGTTCGGTCTGGGCCTGATGGTCTCGGGCATGACCGACCCGTCCAAAGTCACTGGTTTTCTGGACCTGACGGGCGCCTGGGACCCGTCGTTGGCGTTCGTGATGGGCGGCGCGATTGGTGTCGGTTTGGTCGCATTTCGCTGGGCCCGCAAGCGCCCACAGGCGGTGCTGGGTGGGCCGCTGCCACAGCCCGCCGCCCGGCAGATTGACCGCCGACTGGTGCTGGGCGGGCTGACGTTTGGGGTGGGTTGGGGCCTGGCGGGCTACTGCCCCGGCCCGGCGCTGGCGTCACTGGCCACGGGGGGTACCCAACCGTTGATCTTCACGGCAGCCATGCTGGTGGGCATGGGCATTTTTGAGGGGCTCCAGCGGCGGGCACCGCCCGCTACAGCCAACGCTGCGCCGCGTGCGTGTACAGCGGAATCCCCACCAGAATATTGAACGGGAAGGTCAGCCCCAGGGACATGCCGAAGTACAGCGACGGGTTGGCCTCCGGGATGGCGTGGCGGATCACGGCGGGCACGGCGATGTAGGACGCGCTGGCGGCCAGCACCATCAGCAGTGCCACGTTGCCCACCGACATACCCAGCACCCAACCCAGCGCCAGCGCCAGGGCGGCATGGACCAGCGGCCCCAGCACGGCGTAGGCCAGCAACCAGGCTGATTGCCCTTTCAGCTTGCCGATGTTGCGGGCCGCCAGCAGGCCCATGTCCAGCAGAAAAAAGGCCAGCATGCCCTTGAACAAGGCCACCGAAAACGGGGCCATCGCGGCTTGCCCGGCTTCACCGGTGACCAGGCCAATCACCATGGCGCCCAGCAGCAGCAGTTGTGCGCCGTCGGTCAATGACTCGTGCAGGATGCGACCGAGCGGCGCATTGACAGAGCCCGCGCCCGAGACCACGGCCGCTTGTTGGCGCGCATGGTTGGCCAGCACCACCGCCAGCACGATGGCGGGGGACTCCATCAGCGCCATGGCGGCGGCCATGTGCCCGCCGGCAGGCACGCCCTGCGACTCCAGGTACTGGGTGGCGGTGATGAAGGTCACCGCGCTGACCGAGCCGTACGTGGCGGCCACGGCGGCGGCGTCAAAGCCATTGAGGAAGCGGCGCAGCAGCAAGTAACCCAGCAGGGGCACCAGCACGGCCAGGCCCAGCGCGGCGCCCAGGCTGGTCAGCACGTCCGGCGTCAAGCCGGATTTGGCCAATGCAAACCCACCTTTCAACCCCAGCGCCATCAGCAGGTAGAGCGACAAAAAGCGGGAAATCGGCGGGGGAATTTCCAGGTTGGACTTCAGCAAACCTGCCAACAGGCCAAAGACAAAAAACAAAATGGCGGGGTCAGAAAAACTCTGCATACACGGGGCCGATCAGGAAACGAGATCCTTGACGGTAACTGCCGCATCGCTTCTTAAAAAGCAGATACTTCTTCACCAACCATCCTAAAAATACTGAGTATGACCGCATCATTCAACTACAAGCACCTCTACTACTTCTGGGTGGTGGCCAAGGAAGGCGGCATGTCCCGGGCGGCCGAGAAGCTGGACATGGCGGTGCAAACCGTGAGCGCGCAGGTGCGGGAACTGGAGCGCTCGTTGGGCTTTGCCTTGCTCAAGCCGGCGGGGCGCGGGCTGGTGCTGACGGCTGCCGGGCTGGCGGCGCTTCATCAGGCCGACCAGATTTTTCAGCTGGGTGAGAACCTGCCCGCCCGGGTGCATGACGCAGCCAGTGCGCCGACGGTGCGGCTGGCGGTGGGCATCACCGACGGGTTGCCCAAGCTGGTGGTGCACCGCCTCTTGACGCCGGTGGTGCATGAGCCGCATTTGCGCCTGCTGTGCCATGAGGGCAAATTTGACGACCTGCTGGGCGACCTGGCGCTGCACCGGCTGGACATCGTGCTGTCAGACCGCCCGGCACCGCCGAACCCGAACATCAAGCTGTACAGCCATGCGGTGGGGCAGTCGGCCATCACCTGGTACGCCACAGCAGCGCTGGCGCAAACCGTGACCAAGCCCTTCCCGGACTGCCTGGCGGACCTGCCCATGTTGCTGCCCACCCTGCACACGGCGGTTCGCTCGCGGCTGGACCACTGGCTGGAGCAGCGCGCCATCATGCCCCGCATCGCGGGTGAGTTTGAAGACAGCGCGTTGCTCAAGACCTTCGGGGCTGGCGGGATGGGGGTGTTTCCAGCGGCCGAGTGGGTGCATGACGACCTGCTGGCCCACTACGCCGTGCAGCGGCTGGGCCCGTGTGAGGGCATCACCGAGCACTTCTACGCCATTGGCACTGAAAAGAAGGTGCAGCACCCACTGGTTCAGCGCCTGCTGCAGGCAGCGGTTTGAAGCACCTTGGCGTGTGTCCTCAATGGCTGGTCGGCGGCTTGGCAGTGCGCACGCTCAGCCACATCGTCAGCGCCAGAATGCCCACCACCACGCCCAGGGACGCAGCCACCGGAATCTTGTACACATCAATCAGGCACATCTTGGTGCCGATGAAGACCAGAATCACCGCCAGCCCGTAGTTGAGCAAATGGAACTTGCTGGCCACCGCCGCCAGCAAAAAGTACATGGCGCGCAGGCCCAGAATCGCAAACACGTTGCTGGTCAGCACGATGAACGGGTCGCTGGTGATGGCAAAAATAGCCGGAATCGAATCGACTGCAAAGATCACGTCGGTCAGGGCGATCAGGCAGATCACCATGAACAGCGGGGTGGCGATTTTTTTGCCGTTTTCCACCGTCCAAAACTTCTCGCCGTCGTAGTTCTTGCTGACCGGCAGCACCTTGCGCAGCAGTTTCAGCGCAGGGTTGTCATTCAGATCAGGCTCTTTGCCAGCGGCCCACCACATTTTCAAGCCGGTGAGGATCAGGAAAGCGCCGAAGACATACAGCACCCAATGGAACTCGGCCAGCAGCCAGCCGCCCACCAGAATCATGATGGTGCGCAGCACAATCGCGCCGATGATGCCGATCATCAGCATCCGCTTCTGGAACGCCGTGGGCACCGCGAAGTAGGTGAAGATCATCAGGAAGACAAAAATGTTGTCCACCGCCAGCGACTTCTCGATCAGGTAGCCGGTCAAAAACTCCAGCGACTTGGTGTTGGCGATGTCCACCGAGCCGGTGGTGTCTTTGACGGCCCACCAGAACAGGCCGTTGAACAAAAAGCTCAGGGCGACCCACACCACAGACCAGTTCAAGGCCTCTTTGACCCCGATGTCATGCGCCCCCTGCTTTTTCAACACCACAAAGTCGATGAACAGGGACGCCAGCACGATGGCGATGAAAGTAGCCCACAGCCACAGCGGAGCAATTGTTTGCATACGGACCTTTGAGTTGGTTTGACACGGGGCAGCACCAAGCGCCTGCCAGCGGGTGCCAGCTTGCTGGCTGACACCCGCCCAACTCCAATTTTAAAGTTTACGGTCCGTTTTTATCTGCCATTTACGCATTTTTAGTTCGCAAAAACAAGAACGTTTCACAGCCAATTAGGCAGGTTTTGCGCGGGCTTGGTGCCGCCTTGCTGCGTCAGGCCACTTCGGAGACGAACACATCCGTTGGGTTGCGCACCTTTTTCAGGTCCACCAGCCAGTCGCCCTCAGCCGCCCGGTAGCCCAGCGGCAGCAGCACCACTGAGCGCAGGCCCCGTTCACGCAGCCTCAGGATCTCGTCCACCTTGGCTGGGTCAAACCCCTCCATCGGCGTGCTGTCAACCTTTTCTTCGGCCGCAGCGATCAGCGCGGTGCCCAGGCCGATGTAGGCCTGGCGTGCGGCGTGCTGGAAGTTGGTCTCGGCGTCTTTTTGCGGGTAGCTGGCCAGCAGCTGCTGGCGGTAGGCTTCCCAGCCTTCGTTTTTGAAACCCCGCTCGGCGTTGACCCGGTCAAACATGGTGTTGATGCGCTCGGCCGTGTAGGTGTCCCACGCGGCAAACACCAGCAGGTGCGAGCAGTCGGTGACTTGCGCCTGGTTCCAGGCATTGGGTCTGATCTGCGCGCGCAGCTCGGGGTTGGTGACCACCAACACCTCATAGGGCTGCAAGCCGCTGGAGCTGGCCGTCAAACGAATGCTCTCCAGAATACGCGCCAGCTTGTCGGCAGGCACGACCTTGGACGGGTCCATTTTTTTGGTGGCGTAACGCCATTGCAGCTTGGTGATCAGGTCAGAGGTAGGTGTGGACATGGCAAAGCGCTTTCAGAGGAATAAAGCCAACAGCTTGGGGGTTGAGTCAAAAACACAAGACGGGGGACGTCAGCCGGCAAGTTGCTATTAAATAAGTAGCAGAACATGATTTGATTGCCTAGGCTGGTGGGTGTTTTGATGCCTGAGCAGGCAGAAAATGCCGCTGCAAAGCCCCAAATCACGTCTGAAAGGCGTTTAAACACCGTTAGAGGTCAAAAACATCCCTGATCAGGAAGGTTTGGCGTAAAAGTTAACTCAAATGTTAAATTTTGAATTTGGTGAATTGGTTGGTGAACGGGCCAGGAACCCGGGGCGGCAGACGCATCGATATGATTCAAAAGGCTTTTACGGCCAGCGCGTTTGAACCGCCGTTCAATCATCATCCCAAGATAGCCCCATGAAAACCATTGACGAAATGCTGAACCTGGCACTGCTCACGCCCGAGCAGCACCGCCAAATCAGCGCCTGGATCGCTGACGCCGATTCGCCTGAAGAGATATTAAAGATGCCGGCGCCCCTGTGGCAGGCCGTCGAGCGGGCCAGTGCGGTGATGGGGATTGACGATGACCTGCTGCGGCCACCGCTGCTGGAGGCTGACGACAGCGCCTACCGCTAGGACGCTGTTCGCTTACTGGACGAAGTCGAGCTCGTCTTCCAGAATGTCCACCGCCTTGAAGTCCTTTTTCAGGAATTCACTTTTCAGCTCGTAGCTGAAGATTCTGTTGTCGATCTCGACGAAATCAACCACCAGCGCAAAGTCATCCGCGACGTACTTGAACAAGTACCAGGTGGACGTCTCACCGTCTTTGACCACCGGCTCACCGCCTTGCTCCAACACAAAATTTTCCGCCTTGACCTTGACGTATTTCGTCGTGGAATCGTGGTGTCGGATCAGCTCGATGTAGACGTGACCGGTTAACTTGCTCATGGAAATACGCTTTCGAATGGGTTGGGAAGTGTGTGGCCAGCAAGAAGTCCTTGCCCGCCCTGTTGATCGGTGCTGCACCTGGCGCCTTGGCCGGCCAAGGGTTGGCGCACGAGCCGAGAACTGTACCCGTTGTTGCGCGTCATGAAAGTCGGCAGTGGGGGGTGGGCGATTTGACGGGCGTCAATCCGTGTGCTGCTGCAAATCAGCCCTACAGGATCGGAACTTGAGAGCCCCGCGCCGCCACAACCACCGCCTTGTGCAGCAAGCCCGTACCCGGCTGCACCAAGGCGACTGCGTCCAGTTTCCTTGTTCGCTCAATGCCCGCTTGGAACAAACAAACACAGCTGTGGCTGGGATGTTGTGCAGAGGCGTACAGCACACCGTGCAACCCTTGGACAGCGCATGCCTGGGCAAAGGCCTGGCTGGTGTCGTAGCGCATGGACTGCAGCACGGGGTACTGCTCTTCCAATCCGCGCAAGTCCACCAGCCGCACCGGTAGCTGGGTTTCAAAGCTCAGCATGGCGCGTTGCTCGATTCTGGTGATGTGGCAACTGCGCACTTCTCGGCGAAAAAGTGATTCATACAGCGCTGTTTCCGGGCTGTCGGCCAAATACGCGGTGGCTTCACCCGCCAAATCAAAGCGCCCGGCCAACCCGCCCGGCGGGGCCAGCACGTAGCCTTTGAGCCGCACGCTGTCGCTCCGACCATTTTTGCGCTGCACGCGGTGCCAGACGTGGTGCGCCGGAACTTCAAGAACAGGCGGCGTGTGCGAGAGGAGTTGCGGTGTTTTGAAATTCATGGGTTGAGGTCAATGTGCCTCAGCCGTTGCCAGTGCCACGACGCGCGCCAGCGCCACGCCCTGCTCCAGCGCGGCACGGGGGGTCTGGCCATCCAATGCCGTCGCTGGGGACTCCAGAAACGCCAGCAGTTGCCAGCCATCGGATGTGCCCAACTGCTGGGTCAGCGGCTGCAGTGCGGGCCAGATGGTGGGCTCAAACTGCCAGCGCGGGAGCTTGAAACCACGGCGCAAGTTGGCCACGCCAATGCAGCGCCCGGACTTGATCCAGGCATTGATGGTCACCCGCGTGGTGCCCGCCAGCGCAGCGGCTTCGTCAGTGGTCATCATGTCGGCGGCGTCCATGCGTTCGCGCCGGTACTGCGCGCCAGAGCGCAGAACGGCGGCAGACTGCGCGGCGGTGGCGTAAGGGTTGTCGCTGGAATCATCGCGGGCTTGGGCGGATTTGGGGGCAAACGGTGAGGTGAGGGTTGAGGTAAGGGTCGAGGTGTTCATGGGTGTTCTTGCCGGTAGGTGCGCGTCAAGGTGCGTTACGCAAATTGGCTTTGGTGGCTGAGAAGAATCCGCTCAACTTCACCACCGGGGGCTTGACTCTTTGGCGCACGAATTCAAACGTCAACTGGCGCACAAACGCCTGGCCTTGTACGACCCCACGCAACAACACAGGAATAGCCACAGCAGAAATTCGATTCTGCTGTGGACCAAAACCGACCATTGCGCCATTGCGGCGAAAGACCTGGTAGCGCGCGAATCCCGCGCCACATGGTTCATCAAAATCATCCCAAGTCAACATATAAGCCTCTTTTTCAGGCACCAGTTTAGGTACCAAGCCAAACATCGCGGTGCAGTGTTTAGATCAGATTCTAGATCATCTCGTAATTTTCGACAATCTCGTTAAGTTGGAAAGCTTGTCTACAGGAAAAATCTACTGCGCCAAATGATTGAGATTGGAGAACGCGCCCTCCCATCCACGTCGCGCCATCAGCACCGACTGATCAGGGGGTCCCCCCCGCATGTCGCAGACCCGACACGTGCCGCGTCATCCCGCGTGCCAGAATTTTCTGCCACTCTGAAGGGACCGTCTTGTTACACGCCATCGCTTTTTCGATCATGACCGTTGTGCTCAGCGGCATGGGGGCTCCGCCAGCGCTGGCTCAGCAGCCACCGAGTGCCAACTATGACGCACCAGACACCTGGTTGTGCCGCCCGGGTCGCGCGGACCTTTGCAGTGCGGACCAGGCTGTGACCACCGTGTCGGCGGACGGCAGTCGCACGGTGCAGGTGATCAAGCCGGACGCGAACGCGCCCATCGATTGTTTTTACGTGTACCCCACGATTTCGCAGGACCCCAATCCGCACAGCACGCTGCAGGCCGGCCCTGGCGAGCGGCGGGCCGTGGCACAGCAGTTCGCCCCCTTCGCGTCGGTGTGCCGGCCGTTTGCGCCCATGTACCGGCAGATCACCCTGGCGGGGCTGCGGGCGGCGGTGGCGGGCAACCCGGCGGGCGTGAACCCGGAGATGGCCATCGACGACGTGCGCGCCGCGTTTCGGCACTACCTGGCCCATGACAACCAGGGGCGTGGCGTGGTGTTGGTGGGCCATTCACAGGGCAGCCGCATGCTGCTGGAATTGCTCAAACGCGACGTGGACGGCCAGCCCGTGCAGCAGCGCTTGGTCTCAGCGCTGTTGATTGGCACCAACCTCATGGTGCCGGTGGGTGCCGACACCGGCGGCGCCCTGCCCACGCTGCCCCTGTGCCGCACGGGCACCCAGACCGGCTGCGTGGTGACCTATGCCAGCTTTCGCGACGCCTCACCGCCGCCCGGCAACGCCCGCTTCGGCCGCAGCAACCTGCCGGGCAGTGAAGTGGCCTGCACCGACCCCGTGCAGCTCAGCGGTCAGCCCCTGCGCAGCCTGCTGGTGCGCGACGCCAACCTGTTGGGGCAACCCGTCTTGCGTGGCGAATGGGAAAAAAGTCTGGAAGGCGTGACCACCCCGTTTGTGGACCTGCCCGGTCTGCTGCGCACAGCGTGTGTGAAGGACGGGGCAACCCACTACCTCGCACTGAGCGTAGACACCGCCCAACGAGGGAGCCAGCCCAGCAACATTCCGGGCGACATCGTGGTCAACGACCGCACGCTGGACGACTGGGGTCTGCACCTGATCGATGTGAACCTGGTGATGGGCAACCTGCTGGGGCTGGTACGGCAGCAGGGGGCGGCTTGGGTGGGCAAGGGGAAGTAGTCAGCGCTAGGCCAAAGCGCTAGCACCGCTACTGATTCAGGAGCACCCCCCGCAATGATTAATTGGGCTAGCGAGGTTTTTGAGGGATTGCTAAATAGGTATTGATACCGCCTCATCCCAAAGCCGCAGGCAGGTGATGCAGTCGGTCTGATCAGCCAGAGGGCACTTGATCCTTCGCTGAAAGATGAACAGCAACGAATCGCGCAGGT
>JBJXEI010000014.1:0-3111 GCA_046154065.1 Polaromonas sp.
TGCGCGACGGTGGCTACCAGCCGATTGTCAAACGGGCCGACCCCTACAAGGCGGCTTTCATCGTGGCCAAGGACTCGCCGATCAAGACGCTGGCGGACGTGGCTAACCAGAAAATCATCATGCCCGATGCCTTGGCAGCCACCAGTGCCGTGGCGCTGGCCGAGCTGCGCCTGCAGAAAATCCCGACCCCACTCGTCACGCACGTGAAGTTTCAAGACGAAGTGGCGCAGTACCTCAAGAGCGGCCTGGGGCAGGTGGGGGTAGTGAACCCGACGATTGCCAAAAAGTGGGTTGAAGAAGGGGGCCGGGTGCTGGCCGAGACGCAGCCCGTGGTCAATTGGTCGTTGCTGGCCGCGCCTGGCGTGCCGCCGGAGGTGGTGGCGCAGCTGCGCGACGCGTTGATGGGCAATAGCGCCGAGGCCACGGCGGTGATGGCGTCCATCGGCGTGAAAGCCTGGGCCAAGGCCGAGACGTCTGACTACGCGCAATTGTTGGCCTACACCAAGGAGTGAAAATCATGAGTTCGACCCCTTCAATGCCCGCAGCCAGCCTGCGCCGTGCAAGCCGTCGCCTGATGGCCCTGGCGGTCAGCGCGGTGTGCTGGTCTGGCGCTGCGCTGGCGCAAGACGCCGTGCAGCCTTCTGCTGCTGTGAAGCAGGCGGCAACCGCGATTGCAGCGGAGCTGGGCAAGGCCTGCCCACTGGCGCCGGCCGGGGACGTGGCCGCGTACAACGCCTGCCGCCAAAGCCTGTTTGCCAAAAGCCGCTTGCGTGCCCACCTGCCTGATTTTTTGATGTGGGGCCGCCAGAACAAGGCGGCCAATGCCACCCTGCGGCAAACCAACCTGACCCAGTTTGCGCCGGACACCTGGACCAACATGTACGCGCCCTTGTTCATGTTCAATGGCAAACACACGGTGGAGTGGGTGGCTGACGAGAAGATGTTCCTGATCCGGCTGGAGGCGGCGTTTCGCAACCGGATGCCGGTGGGCCAGTTCCCGTACCCCTTCTGGCATGACGACGCGAAATGGTCGATGTACGAAAACGCCAATGGCCTGATGCTGTGGATGCACCCGGACACCGCGCTGATCCGGGCGGCGCAGTTCACCGACGTGGCCCCCACGCCGCCGCTGCAGGTGGTGACGTCCGTCAAGCATGAGAAGTACAAAGGCCCATGGCTGTGGACGGACGAGCAGGGCGTGACCCAGCCATCGGTGACGCTGTTCGATGGCGTTTACCGGGCGGACAACCCGCACCTCAAAACCATGGACAAGCGCTACCGGGACCTGTCGGTGCAACTGCGCGAGTCGCAGTGCGTCAACTGCCATGTGCCCAACAACCCGGACAAGATGAGCCGCCTGGTGCTGCTGTCCACGCCGGCCCATGCCGCCGGGGAGATCGACCGGCTGATCAAGTCGGTGCGTGAGGACCGCATGCCGATGGATGATTTCAGGCTCAGCTACGCGCTGTCTGACGAGCACAAGAAGTGGCTGCTGGAGAGCGCCCTGGCGTTCAAGGAAACCGTGACCGCCGCCAAGCGCTGGGAAGAACAGGCGGCCGCTGGCAAGGACAAGCTGGCCAAAGCGCCTTGATGGGCCTGGCGGCGGCTGAAAGTGCCCCCACAGCCTGTTGCAGGGTGATTGAAGACTAAAAACCGCCGCCAGCCTAGGTGTTTAAATCCCGGAGTGCTATTGAATTAGTAGCATTTCGCGTTGCCGGGCTCACTCCCCCTGGGAGCCACGGTGCGCCCAGGCGGTGGTGTTTTTCTCGATGGTGCTGAACAGCTCGTACATGCCCATCGCCATGGCGCCCACCACCATCAGGCCGCTGAAGGCCAGGCCCATCTGCATGGACGAGCCGGCCGAGATCAGCAGGTAGCCGATGCCTTCGTTGGCGGCGGTCATCTCGCTGACGGTGGTGCCGACAAACGCCAGCGTGATGGCGACCTTGAGCGAGCCGAAAAAGTAGGGCATGGAGCGCGGCAGCCCGACCTTGACCAGCACGTCCCAGCGTTTGGCGCCCAGCACGCGCAGCACGTCTTCGAGTTCGGGCTCCAGCGTGGCCAGGCCGGTGGCCATGTTCACCATGATGGGGAAAAACGAGATCAAAAACGCCGTCAGGATGGCCGGGCCCACCCCGATGCCGAACCACACCACCAATATCGGCACAAACGCGGCCTTGGGCAGGGCGTTGAACGCCGTCATCAGCGGGTACACCGCCGCGTAGGCCAGGCGGGAGCTGCCCACCACAAACCCGAGCAACACACCCACGACGATGGCAATCGCAAAACCCGCCATGGTGACCCAGAAGGTGCGCCAGGCGTGTCCGAGGATGACTTCCTTGAATTCCCAGGTCTGGGCGGCGATGCGGGACGGGCTGGGGAAGATGAACTCCGAGATGTTGAAAGCCATGCAGATGCCCTGCCACAGGGCGATCACCCCCACCAGCAGCACCCACGGGGCCCAGCGTTCCATTTGTCGGTTGGTCATGGTGGTGGCTTTCAGCGGGAAGAGGTGGGCACAGGGGTGGACGTGCGCACGGCCCCGATGTGGCTGCGCAGCTCGTGCACGATCTCGGCAAACTCGGGCGTGTAGGTCACGTCCAGCTCACGCGGGCGGGGCAGGTCGATGTCGCGTTTGACAACAAACCGGCCGGGGCTTTTGCTCATCACATACACCGTGTCGGCCAGAAACACCGACTCGCGCAGGTCGTGGGTGACCAGGATCACATTGAACTGCTGCACCGCCCACAGGTCCCGCAGGATGCACCAGAGCTCTTCCCGGGTGAAGGCGTCGAGTGCACCAAAGGGCTCGTCGAGCAGCAGCATTTTGGGCTCATGGATCAGTGCGCGGCAGATGCTGGCGCGCTGCTGCATGCCGCCGGAGAGTTGCCACGGAAATTTGGCTTCGTAGCCAGCGAGGCCCACGCTTTGCAAGAGCTCGCGCGCGCGCGTTTCGTACTCCTTGCGCTTGCTCTTGAAGTTGGAGCGGTAGGGCTCGACGATTTCCAGCGGCAGGAGCACGTTGTCGAGCGTGGTGCGCCAGGGCAGCAGGCTGGGCGCCTGGAACGCCATGCCGCTGATCTTGAGCGGCCCGGTCACCGGCGCGCCGCC
>JBJXEI010000015.1:0-8500 GCA_046154065.1 Polaromonas sp.
CCCTGGTGCCCAGCAACGCAGCCCTGGCCCAGCGCGCCACCCTGGCATTGACACAGGCCGTGGGCGCACCCGTGCAGGTGGGCAGCCTGCACTGGCAGCTGCTGCCCCGGCCCGCCGTGGTGCTGACCGACGTGGTGGCCGGGCCAGCTGAGGCCAATGGCCAACCGGCCGTCACCGTGCAACGCATCCTGCTGGTGCCCGAGGCCACCTGGGCCACGTTGCAGGCCCGCCGCCTGCGCCTGCTGCGGGCCGAGGTGGACGGGGCCGTGGTGCAGCAGCGCGCGCTGGGGGCCCTGGGCGCGGCAAGCGGTGCCCAGCCCACCGGCGGCGCCGCAGCAGACCCCACCGCCACACCGCTCGACCAGCTGGTCTGGCGGCAGGTGACCTGGGTGTCACGCCACGGTGTGCCGGTGGTGCTGGCCGGCAGCGCCACGTTTGACCCGGCCTGGCGGCCCCGCACCGCCGCCGTGCAGCTGCCAGACGCCAAAGTCCCTGCCGACCTGACGCTGACCCGCCAGGGCAGCGACGACCGCTGGGCGCTGCAAAGCCGACTGGGCGGTGGCACCGCCAGCGGCGACGTGCTGCTGCAAACCAGCGCCACGGCCTGGACGGTGGGCGGTACGCTGGCGCTGCAGGGCATTGGCGTGGCCGACGCGCTGCAGGCCGTCAACCGCCGCTCGGTGGTGTCCGGCCTGGCCAACGGCAGCACCGTGCTGTCCGCCCGCAGCACCTTCGCCGAAGGCCCCGGCCAGCTCGCCCAAAGCCTGCGCACCGACACCCGCTTCACCATGGGCAAAAGCCTGCTGCTGCGGTTTGACCTGGACAAAGCCATCCGCACCGCCGGCGGCGACACGAAGGGCCAAACCCCACTGGACAGCATCACCGGCACCGTGTCCACCCAGAACACGGAGGGCGGCATGGTGATTGACTTCAGCGACGTCAAGGCCGCGTCCGGCCTGCTGACCGCCACCGGCAGCGCCCGCCTGGCCAACCGTCAGATTGACGCCGAGGTGGCGGTGGACCTGGTCGATGGCCTGGTCGGCGTGCCCCTGCGCATCACCGGGCCGGTTAGCACCGTCAAGGTGTCCGTGGCCCCCGGCGCACTGGCCGGTGCGGCCGTGGGCACCGCCGTGCTGCCGGGTGTGGGCACCGCACTGGGCGCCCGGCTGGGTGCCGCGCTGGGCAAGCTGCTTGGGAACGAGCCGCCTGCAACCGGCAAGCCGGTGCCGCGTCGGCCGTAGCGCCCAGTCTCCTAGGCACGCAGTTGCATGGGCAAGCCTACAATTGCAGGTTAGCAGCCACTACTCCGCCAAGCCTATGCCTTCTTCCGCCAGCCAACCCAAGACCGTCCGCGCATCTGACGCGGACACCACCACGCTGGGCCGCGCACTGGGCCAGAACGAGGCGGCGCAAGAGGCCATCGAGCAGTCGGCGTCCGAGTTGGCGGTCATCAACGCCGTGCTCAAGCAGGAACTGCCCGAGCATGTGCAGAGCGACGACGTGGCGATGGCGCTGGAGAAAAACGACGCGCTGGAAACCCGCATCCAGGAAACTGCGCAGGACCTGGCCGAGGTGAACGAGGCCCTGAGCCAGGAAATCACCGAGCGCGCCAAGCTGGAGCAGGAACTGCAAGCCACCAAAGACGCGCTCGCTCAAGCCACCGGCGAGCCACCCGCCGCCTGACGGGCCCTGTCAGTCCCGGCGTTTGCCGCCCAGCAACGCCCACAGCAAAATCGCCCCGAAGGTGGCGGTGCCAATGCCGCCCAGCGCAAACTGGCCAAACTTCAGCGTGAAGTCCCCGGTGCCCAAAATCAGCGTGATGGCGGCCACCAGCAGGTTTTTGTTGCTTGAGAAGTCCACCTTGTTGTCGACCCAGATCTTCGCGCCCGCCACCGCAATCAGGCCAAACACCACAATGCTCACGCCGCCCATCACCGGCAGCGGAATCGCCTGGATCAGCGCACCAAACTTGGGGCTGAAGCCCAGCACCACGGCCAGCAGTGCCGCCACCAAAAACACCGCCGTCGAGTAAATCTTGGTCGCCGCCATCACGCCGATGTTTTCGGCGTAGGTCGTCACCCCGGTGCCACCCGCACTGCCCGACACGATGGTCGCCAGCCCGTCGCCCATGAAGGCGCGGCCCATCGAGGTGTCCAGGTTTTTGCCGGTCATGGCGGTCACCGCCTTGAGGTGGCCCAGGTTTTCAGCCACCAAAATGATGGCGACGGGCGCAATCAGCAGCATGGCGCTGGCGCTGAACACCGGCGCGGTGAAGCCCGGCAGACCCACCCATGCGGCGCTGGCAATGCCGGACAAATCCATCGGTTTGCCCAGCCCCAGCCCGTTGGTCAGCACCGCATAAATCACACTGGCCACGATCAGCCCGACCAAAATCAGCAGCCGCTGCACCATGCCGCGCGCCAGCACGGCCACCAGCGCCACGCTGACAAACGTCACCAGCTGCATCCACGCGTCAAAGTTGCCAGCGGCCATGTTTTTGACGGGGATGCTCGCCAGGTTCAGGCCAATCACCGCCACCACGGAGCCGGTGACCACGGGCGGCATGAAGCGCTCGATCCAGCCCGTGCCCACGGCCTGCACCAGCGCGCCGATCAGCATCACCACCACCCCGCAGGCCACAATGCCGCCCAGCGCCACGCCCAGGTTGGGGTTGGGCCCCTTGCCCGCGTAGGCCGTGGCGGCAATCACCACGCCGATGAAGGCGAAGCTGGAGCCCAGGTAGCTGGGCACCTTGCCCCCGGTCACGATGAAAAAGATCAGCGTGCCAATGCCACTCATCAAGATCGCCAGGTTGGGGTCAAACCCCATCAGGATGGGGGCCAGCACCGTGGCGCCAAACATGGCAATGACGTGCTGCACGCCCATCACCGCCGTTTGCGGCCAGGGCAGCCGCTCGTCGGGCCCAATCACGCCGCCACGCGCCAGCACCTCGCTGCTTTTTTCTGCCCAGTTGAACATGCCCATGCCGATCCCCTTGTTGTGATGTGATGCTAAGGGATGCAATGAACGTGCCGGGCCGCCCCGGTGACACGCCCGTGCCAACCTGCGCGCTATCCTGTGCCCATGGCCCACGCACCTGCTCCCCACATCCCTCAAATCCGCCTGTACCAAGACTGGCTGCAGCGCACCCGCGGCCTGCAGTTCACCGACTACGAGGCGCTGCGCCACTGGTCCGTCACCGACCTGCCCGCGTTCTGGCAAAGCATCTGGGACTACTTCGACCTGCAGTCGCCCACACCGCACCACGCCGTGCTGGTGGACGCGCGCATGCCAGGGGCGCAGTGGTTTCCCGGCGCGCAGGTGAACTACGCGCGCCAGGTGTTTCGCCACGTGGACGCGGCCCATGCGGCTGGCCAGCCCGCCCTCATCAGCCATGACGAGGCCAGCCTGGCCAGCGGTGCACCGGCCCGCAGCCTGAGTTGGCCCGAGTTGCGCCAGCAGGTTGCATCCCTCGCGCTGCACCTGCAGGCGCAGGGCCTGCAACCCGGTGACCGCGTGGCCGCCTACCTGCCCAACATCCCCGAGGCGATGGTCGCCTTTTTGGCCGTGGTCAGCCTGGGCGGCATCTGGAGCATTTGCGCCCCCGACATGGGCACCGCCGCCGTGCTCGACCGCTTCCAGCAGATCGAGCCCGTGGTGTTGATCGCGACCGACCGCGTGACCTACGGCGGCCGCACCCTGGACCGCAGCGCCGTGGTGGCCGAGCTGTGCGCCGGCCTGCCCGGCGTGCGCCATCTGATCCTGCACAGCCTGCAAGAGACTCCTGAATTGATAGCAGATCAGGCAAGCTTTGCCATGGCTGCCGTGCGAGACGACGCAGAAACTGCACAGTTTGAGCCGCTGTGGCTGCCGTTTGACCACCCGCTGTGGATTGTGTATTCCAGCGGCACCACCGGCTTACCCAAGCCCATCGTGCACGGCCACGGCGGCACGCTGATCGTTGCGCTGGCGCTCAAGGTGCTGCACAACGACGTCGGCTGCAGCTACGCGCCCAACTCCTTCGGCGAGCGTTTTCACTGGTACAGCTCCACCGGCTGGGTGATGTGGAACGCCCAGCTCAGTGGCCTGCTCAACGGCACCACCTGCGTGATCTTCGACGGCAACCCCGGCGGCAATACTTCGCAAGGCCCCGCTGGTAGCCGGACAGCCCCCGACTGGACCACGCTGTGGCGCTTTGCCGCCCAAACCGGCGTGACGTTTTTCGGCGCAGGCGCCGCGTTTTACGCCAACTGCCTGAAAGCCGACGTGGACCTGTCGGCCCTGCCCGGGCTGCACACCGTGCGCGCGCTCGGCTCTACCGGCTCACCTTTGTCCGTGGAGGCGCAGAACTGGGGCACGGCGCAGTTCGAGCGCATCAACGCCACGACGTCCGAACTTCTTCGCCAGCAGGGGCCGCGGGACTGGCTTGGCCAGACCGCAGGCGCAGCGGCCCCCTTGGGGGGCAGGGAGTTACACGCAGTGAACGACCGTGGGGGCTCAATCTGGTGGTGCAATATTTCTGGGGGTACGGACTTTGCTGGCGCATTCATCGGCGGCAACCGCGAGCTGCCCCTGGTCGCCGGTGAAATGCAATGCCGCCTGCTGGGCTGCGCGGTGGAAGCGTGGAACGAAGCGGGCCAGGCCGTGCTGGGCGAGGTCGGCGAGCTGGTCTGCACCCAGCCCATCCCGTCCATGCCGCTGTACTTCTGGGGCGACACCGGCCACGTGCGTTACCTGTCCAGCTACTTCGACACCTACCCCAACGTCTGGCGGCACGGCGACTGGCTCAAGGTCACGGCCAGCGGTAGCTGCATCATCTACGGCCGCAGCGACGCCACCATCAACCGCCACGGCCTGCGCATGGGCACCAGCGAGCTGTACAGCGCCATTGAAGCCCTGCCCGAGGTGCTCGACTCGATGGTGGTGGACCTGGAATATCTGGGCAAGGGCAGCTACATGCCCCTGTTCGTCACCCTACGCCCCGGCCTGCAGCTGAGCGACGCCCTCAAGACCCGGCTGAACGACGCCATCAAAACCGCGCTGTCCCCGCGTTTTGTGCCCAACGCCATCTTTCAGGTGCCCGACATTCCCCGCACCCTGTCCGGCAAAAAGCAGGAGCTGCCGATCAAAAAACTGCTGCTCGGCCAGCCGCTGGCCAAGGTCGTCAACCCCGATGCCATGGCCAACCCGGCCTGCCTGGGCTGGTACGTGGACTTTGCCCAGCGGTACCTGGCCCGGGCCGGGTAGTCAGCTGGCAGGCTTCCAGTTCACCAGCACGATGCCCACCGCCACCATGCCCAGGGCCACCAGCAGGCCCGGCGTGACCTGCTCGCCCAGCCACAGCGCGCCGAACAGCAGCGCGAACAGCGGTGTCAAAAACACAAACACCGAGATCTTGGTGGCCGGGTAACGCCCCAGCATCCACATCCACGCCAGGTAGCTGGCAAACGCCCCCACCACCGTTTGCAGCAGCAGCGAGGTGATGGCAAACCCGCTGAACTGCCAGACCCACACCTCCCCCAGCGCCAACGACAGCAGCGGGAACGCCGCCGCGCTGACTGCCAGCTGGTAGAACAGCAGCTTTTCAGCCGACACCCGCACCAGAGAAGACGCCCGGATCACCACCGTCGTCAGCCCCCACAGCGCGCCCGCCGCCAGCCCCAGCAAATCGCCGTACAGCGTCGACGCGTTGCCGCTGACAAAGCCATCCCGCAGCGCAAACACCACCGCCACAAACGCACAGCTCAGCCCCACCCACTGCAACGGCCGCAGCCGCTCCGACCGGTCCCACAGCGGCACCAGCACCGCCACCCAGAACGGCGAGGTGTACAAAAACACCGTCAGCCGTGACGCGGTGGTGGCCTGCAGCCCCAGGTAAATGCACGCAAACTCCGCCCCAAACAGCGCCCCCGCCAGCAGCCCCGCGCGCAGCGAGCCGTCCCGCGCAAACAACGGCATGCCGCGCCACAAAGACCATAACCACAGCAGCGCCGTCGCCCCCGCCAACCGCAGCGACGCCTGAAAAATCGGCGGCAGTTCCTGGATGGTCGCCTTGATCAGCACCTGCTGCAGGCCCCAGAACAGGCAGCAGCCCAGCAGCAGGCTCACGGCCAGGGTGTCGAGGTGTGTTTTGCGCAGCATGGGCGGATTGTGCGCGAGGGCTGGGGTTCTTCCCGATCGGGCCTATTTTGTTCAGAAGTTAACTTGGAAGTTAACTTTTCATCTCTCACCGCCGTTGAGGGGTCTTGGGGGGCTCGAAAACGGCTCAAAATGGCTGTTTTTGAGATCGTAATCTGCCTCTAGCCCTCTATTTTATTGCGGGGGCAGCTCCTGAATTTATAGCGTTATTTCTTGTTTTTGGGTTCTTGGCTGGGTGCTTTTGGGTGGCTTGCTTTGCCTTGCGGGGAGTGTCGGGAGGCGCCCGACAGCGCCTCACTTTTCTTTGCTTCGCCAAAGAAAAGTAAGCAAAAGAAAGGCGACCCGCAGTCTGGGGCCCTTCGGGCAACCTGTGAATGGGGGCAAAAGCGGGGGTCTGCGCAAACTCGCCTGCGGCTCAAACAGCGCGCAGCCCTGATCCCGCTTTTGCCCCCATTCACAGGCCCAGCCAGGACGGGACTTACGGGAGCGGGACCGGGGAAATTTTGAATCCGAACCCGCTTCCGACTCCGACTGCGAAAGCCCCTTCTGTATGCGCCGAGGAGCGCAGGGCCAGACGGATCAGGGACCGCGATTGTCTGAGCGAAGCGAGTTCGAGCGGGACCCCGGCTGGACCGAGCACCGCAGGTTGCCCGCAGCGAAGCGAAGGGACGCAGACAGCAGGGTCGCCTTTTCTTTGGTGACTTTCTTTTGGCGAAGCAAAAGAAAGTTACTCGCTGTCGGGCGACTCCCGACAATCCCCGCAAGGCAAAACAGGCGAAATCCAAACCACCCAACCCAGAACGAAGAAGCCACAAATACCGCTATAAATTCAGGAACTGCCCCGTATGATCGAGTGGACTAATAGGTTAATTGCAGCGATGCTTAAACAAGACTGTTTTGGCTTTTTTGTGAGTGCTAAGCAACTGTTGCTGACTTCACGCGGACAAAAACGACAGCGCATCTAGCTTTCATTTCTGTAGTTGCAAGGCCTGTGCGCGTGTACTTATGATCGCCTTTGAAACCAAGCAAGTCCTTCAAAGAAATTTTTTGGATGACGCCATTAAGGCTCAGACCCAAGTTAAGTTGGCAATTTTCATAGCAAGTACTACGACAAGAATTATGAAGAATCTAAACTGGAAAACGGCAGCGTGCTTGCTATTGGCAATCCCCATCGTCAATTTCGTCGCTGGCCAAGTCGGAAAAGGGGCCGGCGAAACAGTGAGCGCTCGGGAGGCGGCGCCCGCTCATCCTGCACCTATGAACACCAATATTCAAACGGTCACTTCGTCTCAGGACGCAGAGGGAATAACACAGGAGAAAATGAGCATCGAATTCCTACGGAATTTTGAGAACTACACCGTGGATCGCATCAAGGTAAAGATGAGCGAATACCTTACGTCTGTCGGTCGGCAGCACGAGCAGGTTAATCTCTCTTCGGCTGCGACATACGTTCAAATCGGTCAGGTAAAACTCGCTGTGATTCGTATATCAGACGCGGTATCACGACAAGTCATCGTCGCTGGCATTGTCGGTAAGGAGCTTAGACGTGTTGTCTGTGTTCGAAAATCAATCGAAGACATTCCATTTTCTTACGGTCCATGCGCGGAAAAGGTGCAACACACTTTTGGCAACTAACAAGCCATTGACTAATTTAAGCGAAACACTAGCGGCCAAATATCAACGATCCATACTTATTCGAGGAAAAAATATGAGTATTAAAGACACTATCGCATCTGCAGGTAAAAATCTTCACACCCTAATCATTACCGCACGCGAGGACGATGGTTCCGTCGAAACAAGAGAAGCAGAGCCATATAGCTATCGCATCAAAGGAGGGGACGAGAAGTTTTTTTGTTATGACATCAAAAAAGGTGGCATCCGAAATTTCCATGTTGCCAGCATCATTTCTGTAGAAGAGACCTCCAATTCGTTTACCCCTCGCTGGCCTGTAGAGGTTTAAAGCCAAACACACCACTGACTTGGGGTCTACTGGGGTCGAGTCTTGCAGTCCAACAAATTAAGCGCGCTTCAAACAAGCATCAAAGCGGATGCTCCGTATAAAACTTGCCCCCGTGGTACAGCAGCGGTGACGCGTCGCCGTCATGGTGACAGCGCTCCACTTCCCCCACAAAAATCACGTGGTCACCTTCTTCATAGCGGCTTCGGTTGAAGCATTCGAACGTGGCGGCGGCGCCTAGCAGCAGGGGCGCGCCGTTGGCACCCAGGGTGAACTCCACGCCGGTCCAGCGCTGCTCGCGCGGCCCGGCAAACTGTTCGGCCAGGGCTTTCTGGTCGGCGGCCAGGATGTTGATGGCGTAGTGGCTGCCCTGGCTCAACGCGGCCATGGCGCTGGCGGCCTGGC
>JBJXEI010000016.1:0-12755 GCA_046154065.1 Polaromonas sp.
GCCGCCGCTTCCACCGCCAGCTTTGCCAACGACTCCGCCTTCCCGCTGACCTCGGCCAGCCAGAGCGCATCGGCCAGCAGCACCACCCGTGCCCAGGTTCAAGCCGATCTGCAAAAAGCGCAGCGCATGGGCTACAACACCAATTTTTCTGACAGCCAGTTCCTCGGCACCCAGGCCGCAGTGCCCACCACCAGCACCGTGACACGCGCTCAGGTCCAAACGCAAGTCCTGCAGGCCCACCGCTTTGACGCCAACGACAGCCTGTACCGCAACTGATGCCCCAGGCGTGAACCGCGCCAACCGGAACCGGCCCGCCCCAGCACCCGCTGCGGCGGGCTTTTTCACGTGCATGGGTTACGCTCAGGGCCCTTTTCAAGCCCCTTTGCACACCCATGTCATTCACTACTCTGGCGCAGCTGCGCACCGGCCAGCTGGCAGGCACCCGGCGGCTCAAGCTGGCCTGCGGCTTGACCGACTTCCCGCGTGAGATTTTTGAGCTGGCCGACACCCTGGAAGAACTGGACTTGTCCGGCAACCAGCTCACCACGCTGCCCGACGACCTGCCCCGCCTGAAGCGCCTGCGCGTGCTGTTTTGCTCCAACAACCCCTTCACCGAGCTGCCCGCCGTGCTGGGCCGCTGCAGCCAGCTCCGCATGGTCGGCTTCAAGGCCAACCAGATCAGCCACGTGCCCAGCGCCGCCCTGGCCCCCAGCCTGCGCTGGCTGATCCTGACCGACAACCAGGTGCCCGAGCTGCCCGCCAGCATCGGCCAGTGCACCCACATGCAAAAACTCATGCTGGCCGGCAACCGGCTGATCGCCCTGCCGCCCGAGCTGGCCGAGTGCCAGCAGCTGGAACTGCTGCGCATTTCTGCCAACCAGCTGACTGCCCTGCCCGGCTGGCTGCTGGCCCTGCCGCGCCTGGCCTGGCTGGCCTGCGCCGGCAACCCCTTCAACACACCTGCGGCCACTGCCCCCGGTGCGGACAGCACGGACATCGCCTGGTCCAGCCTGACCTTGGCGCACACCATGGGCGAAGGCGCGTCCGGCATCATCCACGCGGCCGACTGGCACCACCAAGGCACCGTGCAACCCGTGGCCGTCAAGCTGTTCAAGGGCGCCGTGACCAGCGACGGCCTGCCCGACCACGAAATGGCCGCCGCCCTGCATGCCGGGCCGCACCCGCATCTGATTGGCGCACTGGGCCGATTGAGCGGCCACCCCGACGCACAGCAAGGCATCGTCATGGCCCGCGTCGCGCCGCACTTCACCACGCTGGCCGGCCCGCCCAGCTTTGCCAGCTGCACCCGCGACGTCTACGCCGAAGGCACCACCTTCAGCGCCGCCACGGTGGTCGGCATCGCCCACAGCATCGCCAGCGCCGCCCACCACCTGCACACCCGCCAGCTGATGCACGGCGACCTGTACGGCCACAACATCCTGGTGCACGGCGCGCACGCGCTGCTGGGCGACTTCGGCGCCGCATCGTTCAACCCCAGCCAAGACCCGGCGCAGGCCCACAGCCTGCAACGCCTGGAAGTGCGCGCCTTTGGTTACCTGCTGCAGGAGCTGCTGGCGCACAGCCCGGAGCTGTCTCCGGCCGACAGGACCGGCGCCACATTGCACGCCCTGTGCGCCGACTGCCTGAACGAAAGCGTCGAGGCCCGCCCGCTGTTTGCCGCGATTGAGCAGACGCTGGCCGGGTTGCAGGACAAGGTGTGACAGACGCGCTGGTGGCCCACTTCCGGCAGAGCGACACCATGCGCAGCCGAAGCGTCAGCCCCGTGGTCCACACCGCCACGCTGAACGTGCCCGCACCGCCCGCCCGCCTGCTGGCCGACTGGGAGCGGGAAACGACCGTCCACCTCGGTCTGGTCCCCGGCGACGTCGAACAATTGCCTCTGGCTAGAACCCGCGCCCGCTGGCCCGACTTGCGCCACTGCGTGCAAACCGCCGCCGACTGGGCGACCACCCTGGGCCTGCCCGCTACGCTGCTGGCCGACAGCGACATCGCCCTGATGACCTGCCGCGGCGCACGCTACCACCACGACGGCGAGCAGTACGGCGGGGCAGCATTCTTAAACCTGTTCCTCAGCGACGACAAAGGCCTGGACCTGCACTTCCCGAACACCGGCCACCGCATCTCCCTGGTCCGCGGCACCGCCCTCCTATTCGACACCGGCCAGCCCCACGCCGTCATCCCCCGCTACCGCAGCAGTTTTGACGCCGCCGACTTCCCACCCAGCCTGGACTGCACGCTGGTGTTTTTGACGTGGGAGTTGCCGATTGACCAGCCCGGGGTGGCGCAGGCGCTGGGGATTAGCTTTGATGTGGACCCGGCGGCAGCGGCCGCGCTGGTGGAGGAACAGCTGCAGTTGAATGGCGCGGTGGTGCGGGTATGCCCGGCGACTGGGCAGTGGTTGGCGGGGATTTAACTTGCAGGTTAAATTTTGGCGTTTGAAATAGCTTTTGGGACTGCCAAAGAACAGAAGTGGGCTTTCAGGGCGTCAAAACAAGCGGTTTTATGCATTAAACCGGCTACAGCCCTGGATTTACTTGCGGGAACAGCTATGAAATAAATAGCAAATCTGGACCTCATCGCAGATGACCTTGATCCACAGGCGGATAGCGTTTCGCGTCGAACGCCGCAAGGTTGAGATGCTCATTACAAATGCGCGGCGACATCCATCCGCTGGTTCAAGATCCGCACGACATCCACGACACCCATTGGCTTGCAGGTGAAAAATACCAAGTGCGAACCTACGATTTGTTTGCGGTAGCCCATGCGTATGTGCTCTGCGCTTTGCCCGGCCAGTCGGCCGTTTGTCATCGTGGTGTGCAACCCTTCACAGACCAAGTGAATCGCCAGAACGTAGGCATCAGCTTGGTCAGCGCCCCACTGGCTGTAGCTGTAGTCCCAAATATCGGATAAGTCCGCTTGCGCCAGCGGCGACAGGACATAGGGACTGCTCACTTGGCGGCCGATTGACTAGCAACTTTCTGGCGTTTGGTTTTTAGAAACGCATCCACATCAAAAGAGGTGCTAGCGCCACTGGCCTCACCATCCGCCAGCGCCGCACGCAAAGCCGCCAAGCGCGTCTCGTTGTCTTCAAGCTGCCGTAACCCAGCACGCACCACCTCACTGGCAGAGCCATAGCGGCCCTGGCTGATTTGCCGCTCAATGAAAGCGCCGAAATGGTCGCCTAAAGAAATAGATGTGTTTCGGGTCATGGGGTTTTGCTCCGGCTTTGAATCAGTCGAGAAGCTCAAATTTTACCAATTAATAGTATTTATTGGTACTTTTAGGATGTATTTAAAAAGGGACGCTAGAAAGGGACGCTAGGGTCAGGTCTTGCATTCATACATTCTTAATTTCTCCACAGGTCCGATGTTGGCTTGTTGCATGGCAAGACCTCGTGCTGCCCACGCCGCCACAGCCGCCATCCTCACGTGTAGGCAGTTTGGGTAGTAGCCACCAACAAAAAGTCGCTACCTCACCAGCCGTGTTGCATTTACTAGTCATTTATTGACAAGTACCTCTTTAATGCAACACGCTCCAAAGTTGATTGCACATGGTCAACGCTGGTATGCCAAGGCGAGTGGTGTCAGCCCTTGAACACCGCATCAAAACCGCTATCAATTCAGAAGCTACATCCGCATGATTCTGTGCGGCTAGCGACCACTACAGGTCTTAGAAACAGCTGTTTTCCGCCGTTTTTGGCCTTTGAGCATGCTGCGAAGGCCTTGAACCCTCAAAAACAGCCGCTTCAAGCATCAAACCACCGGCAAGCCAAGGTCTTCATTGCCCGAACAGCTCACAAATCAATAGCAAATTTCAAAACCAGTCGCCTGCGCGTCCGCTGCCCGCACCCGGCTGGTGAAAACTCCACATCCGGCACTTGCGGTGCCAACGGCCGCCCCGCACGCTGACGGGGTGATGAATTTTTCAACGGGATGGGGTGACGATGAACGCAATCGAGTTTCTGGTCCGCAAGGACGCGCTGGGCAGCACGTGCACGCGCTCACGCGCCCTGCCGCCGCTGGGCGATGGGCAGGTGCGGGTGGCGATTTCGCGTTTTGCGCTGACGTCGAACAACATCACGTACGCGGCCTTCGGGGACGCGATGAATTACTGGCGCTTTTTTCCGGTGTCGCCCCTGCCGGGCGGCGAAGGCAACGGCGACGACAGCGGCGACTGGGGCAGCATCCCGGTGTGGGGGTTTGGCACGGTGCAGGCGTCCCAGCACCCGGACATCCAGCCCGGGGAGCGGCTGTACGGCTACTTCCCGATGGCCTCGCATGTGGACCTCAGCCCGGCGCGGATCTCCAGCCTGTCGTTCATGGACAGCGCGCCGCACCGGGCGGAGCTGCACGCGGTCTACAACCAGTACATGCGCTGCAGCGCCGACCCGTTCTACACAGCGGACACCGAGGACCTGCAGGCGCTGCTGCGCCCGCTGTTCACCACGTCATGGTTGATTGATGACTTCTTCGAGGACAATGACTACTTTGGTGCCACCGCGCAGGCCGCGCTGACGGGTGGCCAGGCGGTGATGCTGCTGTCCAGTGCGTCCAGCAAAACGGCCTACGGCACGGCGTTTCAAATGGCGCAGCGCAGCGGCATCGAGGTGGTGGGCCTGACCTCCCCCGGCAATGTGGCGTTTTGTGAAAGCCTGGGCTGCTACCACCGGGTACTGACGTACGACCAGTTGGACCAGCTGAACGCCAGCACGCCGTCGGCCTACATCGACTTCGCGGGCAACGCGGCGTTTCGCAAAGCGCTGCACACCCACTGCACGGCGCTGGTCTACAGCAGCTCGATTGGCGGCACGCACGTCAGTGAACTGGGCAGCGGCCGCGACCTGCCCGGGCCTAAACCCACCTTGTTTTTTGCGCCCGCGCAGATCAAAAAACGCAGCGCCGACTGGGGCGCGCCCGTGCTCGGCCAGCGGCTGGTGCAGTCGTGGCAGCAGTTCATTGCCGCCGTCAGCAAGGCGGACCCGCCGTGGCTGCAGGTGCAGCACCACGAGGGCGTGCCTGCCGTGGAAGCGGCTTATGCCCAGGTGCTGGCGGGCCGGGGCGATGCGCGTCTGGGGCATGTTTTGTCGTTGTGAAGGGCAAGGCTGGCTGAAAACAGCCACGTACTGGGCCCTGCATCAAAGACTGTCATAAACTGGGAATATTTACAGTCTTTCGACCCATACGACCTTTGCTACCTGATGGAGGCGCACACATGAGCCCCTGCGACGCACCGACTTTGAAGCTCGGTCGCTTTCACGCGAAACGCTTGCGAGAGGTGTACCGCTCTGCGGGCTGGCCCTGCCTGGACACGGTCGAGGTGGAGCTGATCGCCGCCGGCTTGTTGGAACGCACCACAGAGCCGTCAGGCCATGACAAAGTACGGGTGTCGGCCAGAGGCATTGCGCACCTGGCGCAGTGCATTCAAGGCAACCGCCACAACCGGTCTGCCCACGAGTTGCTGGTGGAACGCGTTGGCCAGGAAATGCTGCGTGACGGCCGCGTGGTGTGGACGGGGTTGAGCTTGCGCGCCGGCTTGCCCTCTGCGGATGGGCAGAGGCTGCGCTGGAAAATGTGCAGGCCTGACGTTTTTTCCATCCGCAACACGACGGTGGCCAGTTATGTCGAGCCCATCGTTCACGAAATCAAAGTCAGCCGAGCCGACTTGCTGGGTGACCTGAAGTCCGAAGACAAACGCAAGGCTTACCTGGAGGTGGGCGGCCAGTGCTGGTACGTGCTGGGCTGTGATGGCCGGGGCCGCACGATTGGACAGGCGGATGAGGTGCCGCCCGAGTGCGGCGTCATCATTGCGGAACCTGACCGCCTGCATGTCGCACGCAACGCAGCGAAGACCACCGCACGTGATTTGCCGTTTGCCATCTGGATGGCACTGGCCAAATCCATTCCGCTGAATGCTGGCGACGCCATGACCGAGTTGCAAGCCGCGCAAGGTCAGCTGCCCGAGGTCTGAGCCCAACCTTCAAAGCGGGGCTTCCACCCGCGCGAAACGCCGTCTCAAACACTGTTGCCAGCCAGACCAGGTTGCTGAAATGACCAAATCGCTGGCAAGCCAAGGTTTTCATTGCCCGAATAGCTCCTGAATTAATAGCAAAACTCAAAGCAGCATCAGACATCAGGGCCTCAATAACGCTGGCAGATGTACTTCCAGTGCATGTACTCATCCAGCCCGTGGGTGGAGCCTTCACGGCCGTAGCCGGAGTCCTTGACGCCGCCGAAGGGGGCGGCCTCGGCGGCGATGGCCCCTTCGTTCACGCCAACGATGCCGCATTCCAGCGCGTCGGCCACACGCCAGATGCGGCTGGCGTCGCGGGAATAAAAGTAGGCGGCCAGACCGAATGGGGTGGCGTTGGCGGCGGCGATGACTTCGGCTTCGGTGTCAAAGCGGGTGATGGGCGCGACGGGGCCGAAGGTTTCTTCACAGGTGCAGTCCATGCTGGCGGTGGCCCCGACCAGCACGGTGGGCGCGAAGTAGTTAGCCCCCAGCGCGGGCAGGCGCTGGCCACCGGCGGCGATGCGTGCGCCGCCTTCGACGGCGTTGCGCACATGGCGCTCGATCTTCTCGACCGCGCGGGCGTTGATCATCGGGCCGATCTGTGAATCGGCATCGGTGGCCGGGCCAACGACCAGGGCGCTGACGCGGGCGGCCAGCTGGGCCACAAACGCGTCGTGCACGGCGGCCTGCACATAAATGCGGTTGGGGCAGACGCAGGTTTGCCCGCCGTTGCGGAACTTGGCCACCATCAGCCCGTCGACGGCGGCGTCCACATCGGCGTCGTCAAAGACGATGAAGGGCGCGTTGCCGCCAAGCTCGAGCGAGAGCTTTTTCAGCGTGTCGGCGGAGCGGCGGGCCAGGTGTTTGCCCACGGGTGTGGAGCCGGTGAAGGTGATCTTGCGGACCAGCGGGTCGTCCAGCCAGACGTCCACCACCTCGGGCGTGCGTTCCCGCGATGCGCTGACGATGTTCAGCACGCCGGGCGGCACACCCGCCTCCAGCGCCAGCAACACCAGCGCCAGGGACGTCAGCGGCGTGTCTTCGGCGGGTTTGCACACCACGGTGCAGCCCGCAGCCAGCGCGGGCGCGATCTTGCGCGCAATCATCGCGGCGGGGAAGTTCCAGGGCGTGATGGCGGCCACCACACCGACCGGCTCCTTGACGGCAAACATCTTGCGGCCAGCCACTGGCGCGGGGATCACCTCGCCCTGGATGCGGGTGGTCTCTTCAGCAAACCATTCCACATAACTGGCGGCGTACAGCACCTCGCCCAGGCCTTCGGCCAGGGGTTTGCCTTGTTCGCGGGAGATGAGCCGGCCCAGGTCACCCTGGTGGGCCACGATGAGGTCGTTCCAGCGTTTGAGGATGTGGGCCCGCTGTTTGGCGGGCAGCGCACGCCAGGCGGGGAACGCGGCCTGCGCGGCTGCCACGGCGGCGCGTGCGTCGGCGGCGGTGCCGTCGGGCACGCTGGCAAACGCCAGGCCGGTGGCCGGGTCCACCACGTCAAAGCGGCGGCCGTCGCTGGCCTCACACCAGGTGGGGCCGATCAAGTGGCGGGTGAGCATCAGGTCCGGGCGCTGGAGGGTCAGGGTCATGGCGGTGCGGGGGTCGGTTCAGGAAAGGGAGGTCAACAAATCAGGCGGCGGCCACGTGCTGGGCAATGGCGATGCCGACCTCGGTGGTCGAGGCCGTGCCGCCCAGGTCGGGGGTGCGCGGGCCGTCCTTGAGCACCACCTCGATGGCGTGGACGATGGCGTCGTGCGCGGCGCGGCCCATGCCTTCGCCGTGGGTCAGAAAGTCCAGCATCAGAGCGCCCGACCAGATCATGGCAATCGGGTTGGCGATGTTCTGGCCGTAGATGTCGGGGGCCGAGCCGTGGACCGGCTCGAACAGCGAGGGGAAGCAGCGC
This sequence comes from Polaromonas sp., assembly GCA_046154065.1. Lineage (GTDB taxonomy): Bacteria > Pseudomonadota > Gammaproteobacteria > Burkholderiales > Burkholderiaceae_C > Polaromonas. Next base: position 7,940 of record JBJXEI010000016.1, read on the forward strand.
TCGGGGTTGAGGTTGGCCGATGGGGCCAGGCCAATGGTGCCGGTGGTGGCGGGGCCAAGGTCGGACAGGATGTCGCCGAACAGGTTGGTGGCGGCCACCACGTCAAAGCGGTCGGGCTGCAGCACAAAACGGGCGGTGAGGATGTCGATGTGCTGCTTGTCCAGCACCACGCCGGGATAGTCCTGGGCGATGACGTCGGCGCGACCGTCCCACCAGGGCATGCTGATGGCGATGCCGTTGGACTTGGTGGCCAGCGTGACGTGCTGGCGCGGGCGGCTCTGCGCCAGCTCGAAGGCAAAACGCAGCAGCCGGTCGGTGCCACGGCGGGAGTAGACAGACTCCTGGATCACGATCTCGCGGTCGGTGCCCTCGTACATCACACCGCCGAGCGAGGTGTACTCACCCTCGGTGTTTTCGCGCACCACCAGGTAGTCGATGTCGCCGGGTTGGCGGCCCACCAGCGGGCAGGGCACACCCTCGAACAGCCGCACCGGCCGCAGGTTGATGTACTGGTCAAACTCACGGCGAAACTTCAGCAGCGAACCCCAGAGCGACACATGGTCGGGCACGGTGCTGGGCCAGCCCACGGCGCCGAAAAAGATCGCGTCCACGCCCTTGAGCTGGGCTTTCCAGTCGTCCGGCATCATCTGGCCGTGCGCGGCGTAGTAGTCGCAGCTGGCCCAGTCCATGGTGCGGCATTCCAGCTCGAAGCCGAACCGTTCGGCGGCGGCCAGCACCACGCGCAGGCCTTCGGGCAGGACTTCCTTGCCGATGCCGTCGCCAGCGATCAGTGCGATGCGGAAAGTGGGGGTCATGTCGGGGGTTCCTTCTCAAGCGGCCGCGCGGGCGCGGTCCATGTCGTCGAGCCAGCCCTGGCGCAGCTCGGGCACCGACTGCTCCAGCAGCTGGTAGTAGGGGTGATGCGGGCCACGGGTGTAGTCGGCGCGGGCCACCTGGGCCAGCTTGCAGCCGTCTTTCATGACCACGATCTCGTCACACACGGCGCGCACCGTGTGCAGGTCATGGCTGATGAACAGGTAGGACACCCCCAGCTCGCGCCGCAGCTGGGCCATCAGGTCCAACACGGCGGCACCGACCACGGTGTCGAGTGCGGACGTGACCTCATCACACAAAATCAGATCGGGATCGGCGGCCAGCGCACGCGCCAGATTGACCCGCTGTTTTTGCCCGCCCGACAAGCCGCCGGGCAACCGCGTGGCCACGGCTTGCGGCAGCTGCACCAGGTCCAGCAGCTCGTGGATGCGGCGCTTCAGCGGCTCGCCGCGCAGGCCTTTGTAAAACACCAGCGGCCGCGCCAGGATGTTGGCGATGGTGTGCGACGGGTTGAGTGCGGTGTCCGCCATCTGAAACACGATCTGGATCTGGCGCAGCTCTTCGCGGCTCCGCTCGGCCAGCGTCGGAGCCAGCTCTCGGTTGCGAAACAGAATGCCGCCGCCGCAGGGCTGGATCAACCCGGCAATGGCGCGCGCCAGGGTGGTTTTGCCCGATCCGGACTCGCCAATCACACCGATGGCCTGGCCCCGGTAGAGCTTGAGGTCGATGTGGCGCAGGATGAGTTTTTCAGGCTGGCCCCTCAGGTCCACCGCGCCGTAGCCGGCCGACAGGTCATGGATGTCGAGCAGCAGCTCCGGCGTGCCCTGCAGCGCGGGTGACTCGCGCGGCACGGGTCGGGCGGCGGCCAGCAGGCAGCGGGTGTAGGTGTCGGTCGGGGCGGCCAGCACCTGGGCGGTGGACGACAGCTCACGCATCTGGCCGTTGCGCAGCACCAGGATGTGGTCGGCCATCTGTGCCACCACGGCCAGGTCATGGCTGACGTAGACAGCGGTGGTGCGGCGCTCCCGCACCACACGGCGGAAGGCACGCAGCACTTCCAGCTGGGTGGTGACGTCCAGCGCGGTGGTCGGCTCGTCAAGGATGACCAGGTCCGGGTCGGTGATCAGCGCCATCGCGGCCATCAGGCGCTGCAGCTGCCCGCCAGAGACCTGGTGCGGGTAACGCGCGCCGATGGTGTCGGGCTCGGGCAGGGCCAGCTCGCGGAACAGGGCCACGGCTTTGGCCTCGGCCTCGGCGCGGCTCATCAGCCCATGGATGGCGGCGGGCTCCACGACCTGGTCCATCAGCGTGCGTGAGGGGTTGAAGGACGCCGCCGCGCTCTGCGCGATGTAGGCCACACGGCGGCCACGCAGGGCGCGTTGCCCGGCAGCGTCCAGCGTCAGCATGTCCACGTCACCGATGCGCACGCTGCCGCCCGAAATGCTGCAGCCGTGGCGGGCATGGCCCATCAGCGCCAGCGCGGTGGTGGTTTTGCCGGAGCCAGACTCACCAATCAGGGCCAGCACCTCACCGGGCTGGATGGAAAAACTCAAGTGGTCGACCAGGGTGAGCGCACCGGCGGTGACGCACAGCCCTTCGACAACAACCGGCGCGCCCATCAGCGGGCTCCCCGTTCGCGGGCGGCGCGGCCCGGCAGGTTGTCAATGACCAGGTTGACCGCGATGGTCAGGCTGGCAATGGCCAGCGCGGGCACGATGACGGAGGCCCCGGCGTCGGGCAGCGCGCCGATGTTCTCGCGCACCAGGGAACCCCAGTCAGCCGCAGGCGGCTGGATGCCCAGGCCCAGGAAACTCAGGCCCGCTAGCAGCAGCACGACGTAGACAAACCGCAGGCCAAGGTCGGACAGCATGGGGCCGAGGATGTTGGGCAGGATTTCACGCAGCATGATGTAGGCCGTGCCTTCGCCGCGGGTGCGGGCCACGGTCACGTAGTCCAGGGCGTTGATGTTGATGGCGAGCGAGCGTGCAATGCGGTACGCGCCGGGGATGTAGATGACGGAAGCGGTGGCGATCAACATGCCGACCGAGGAGCCAAAACCGGCCACCATGATGAGTGCAAACATCTTGCTGGGGATGGCGGTCAGCGTGTCCAGCGCACGGCTGAGTACCGCGTCCAGGCGGCGGCTGCCGGCAGCGGCCAGCAAGGCCAGCACGGTGCCGGTGCCGCTGGCAATCAGCGTGGCGATCAGCGCCACACCGACGGTGAAACGCGCCCCGTCAATCACGCGCACCAGCATGTCGCGGCCCAGGTAGTCGGTGCCCAGCCAGTGGCGTGGACTGATGGGGCTAAACACGTCGCCGCTGGCGGTCGAGGCGAGGTCACGGGTCAGCAGCGCCGGGCCAAACACGGCGGCCAGCAGCCAGAAGGCCAGCACCACTAGGCCCAGCAGCCCGGACGCACCGAAACTGGACAACCAGCGTCGACAGACCAGCCCGCCGCTGGGCGCGGACTCGGCCACAAAAGGGTGAACAACAGGTTCCATGGAGGTCTTTCTCAGCGGTGGCGCAGGCGGGGGTTGGCGACGATGCCGCAGATGTCGGCCAGCGTGACGAGGATCAGGTAACCAGCGCAAAAAATCATGGCGCAGGTCTGCACCAGCGGCATGTCACGCTGGGCCACACCGTCCACCATCAGCTTGGCAATGCCGGGGTAGTTGAAGATGGTCTCGACGATGATCACGCCGCCCAGCAAGTAGGACAGGCTGAGCGCCACGGCGTTGGCGATCGGGCCCACCGCGTTGGGCAGGGCGTGGGCCAGCACGGTGCGCAGCGGTGACGCGCCCTTGAGCCGGACCATTTCGATGTAGGGTGCTTCGAGCTGGTCAATGACGGCGGCGCGGGTCATGCGCATCATCTGCGCGATGATCACGCAGCACAGGCTGAGCACAGGCATGGCAAAGGCACGCAGCAGTTGCCCCAGCGACTCGATGTCACTGGCAAACGACAGCGCGGGCAGCCAGCGCAGCTTGACGGCAAACACCAGCACGGCCAGTGTGGCAACCAGAAATTCAGGCACCGACACCACACCCACCGCCATCGTGGAGGCGATGCGGTCCAGCCAGGAGCCGCGCCAGACCGCCGACGAAATGCCCAGCGTCAACGCAATCGGTACCGAGAACAGCGCCGTGACGGCGGCCAGCAGCAGCGAGTTGGGCAGGCGGCTGGCCACCAGCTCACTGACCGGCAACTGCGTGGTCGCCGACGTGCCCAAATCGCCCTGCACCATGCCGCCCAGCCAGCGCACGTAACGCAGCGGGGCTGACACATCCAGCCCCATCTGGGCGCGCAACGCGGCCAGCGCCTCGGGCGTGGCCTCCTGGCCCAGTTGCTCCTGCGCGGCGTCGCCGGGCAGCACCGCCGTGATGGCAAACACCAGGGCCGACACCGCCAGCAGCGACAGCAGCGCCACCGCCAGCCGCTGGCCAAGGAGCTTGAGGATGACGGCGTTCATGGGACTCGTCCTGTGTGTCCGGGCGGGTGGCGGGCCGGGGTCATGCGTCCAGCCAAACGTGTTCGCCGAAGGAATAACCCATCAACCCGCCCAGCGGAATGGGGGACAGGCCCTTGAGTTTGGTGGTGTGGCCGTCGATGCTGGCCAGGAACAGCGGAATGCCAATGCCCGCCTCTTGGTGGATCATGGTCTGCATGTCGGCATACATCTGTTTGCGTTTGGCCAGGTCGGTCTCGGCGCGGGACGCCAGCAGCAACTGGTCGAACTTCGGGCTTTTCCAGCGCGACTCGTTCCAGCTGGCTTCGGACTGGAAGAACTGTGTGAGCAGCGTGTCGGCACTGGGGCGCGGGTTGACGTTGCCAAACCCGACCGGGCTGTTGAGCCAATGGTTGGACCAGTAGCCTTCGGCGGGCATGCGTTTGACGTCCAGGTCCAGGCCGATGCGCTGGCCGGTCTGCTGCAGCAGCAGCGCGATTTCAACCGAGTACATGGCGGCCGGTGAGGTGACCAC
>JBJXEI010000017.1:0-7917 GCA_046154065.1 Polaromonas sp.
TGGGGCGCGTCCAGCAGGTAGCAATGCCGCTCGCCGAAGGTGTTGTTCACCTCGACAACAATGGCGCGCAGTGCACCGCTGGCGGTGTGGCAGTACCAAAAACTCACCGGTTTGAAGGTGTAACCCAGCACCCGCGGGTAGGTGTGCAGCCAGACTTCACCGCTGGCGTCTTCCACGCCTTCGCGCTGCAGCAGGGCGTCCAGCCAGACCAATGCGTTCGGCCCGCCATCGCCATGGTCCTGGTCAAAAAAGCTGAGCAGCGCGCGCCGGTTGTGTGCCAGCGCACCGCTGCCGCTGCGGTGCAGGGCGCGCATCGGCAGCATCAAAAAATACGTGGGGTAACTGAAGGCGTTGTGTGCCGGGCGCAGTCGCGTGTGGCGAACCTCACCAAACCCAATCAAGGGGGCGGTCACGCTTCAACCCCGCTGTGTTCCTTTAACAGCCGCGCGGCGTTCAGGCCGGACTTCAGGCCGTCTTCATGAAACCCGTAACCCGCCCAGGCCCCACAAAAATAAGTGTGTTGCTGGCCTTGCAGGGCGGGCAGTTCCTGTTGTGCACGGATGGCGGCCAGGTCGAACACCGGGTGGGCGTAGTCAAACTCGCCCAGGATGTGCTGGGGCGCAATGGGGCGCACCGGGTTCAGCGACACCACGACGGATGGCTTGAACGGCAGCGGTTGCAGCAGGTTGAGCAGGTAGTGCAGGCACACGTTGGCAGACTCGCGGCCCTGTGCGGCCGGGCGCTCGTAGTTCCAGGCAGCCCAGGCCAGCTCCCGGGTCGGCAGCACCGAGGTGTCGGTGTGCAGCACGGCGCGGTTGGGCTGGTAGCGGATGGCGCCGAGCACGGCGTGTTCGGCTGCCGTGGGCGCGTGCAGCAGGCTAAGGGCCTGGTCCGAGTGGGTGGCGACGATGACCTTGTCGAACCGCTCGGTGCCGCCAGCGGTGGTGAGGCTGACGCCCATGGCGTCTCGGGCAATGGTGTGCACGGGGCTGTTCAGACGCTTGTCGGCAATTTGGGCGACGATTTTCTCGACGTAATGGCGGGCCCCGCCCTTGACTGTCCACCACTGCGGGCGGTTGGTGATCTGGATCAGGCCGTGGTTGTGGCAAAAACGGATCATGGTGGCGACCGGGAACTGCAGCATCTGGTCGGTGGGGCAGGACCAGATGCAGCCCATCATGGGCAAAAAGTACCAGTTGCGGAACTCATCCGAAAAGTTTTCGGTGCGCAGAAAGTCGCCCAGCGGCTGCATCATGGCGACCTCGGCCCCGGTCAGTGCCAGCTGGGTGGTGACGCGGTTGAACCGCACGATGTCGGCCAGCATGCGCAAGAACTTGCCGTTAACCAGGTTGCCGCGCTGGGCAAACACGCTGTTCAGGCTGGAGCCGCTCCATTCCAGGCCTGCACCGTTCATGGCCTCCGGCACCTTGACGGAAAACGACATGTCGGACTTGGCGGTTTCCACACCCAGCTCGGCCAGCAGGCTGATCAGCTGGGGGTAAGTGCGCTCGTTGAAGACCAGGAAACCGGTGTCCACACCGTGTGTGACCGGGGTGCGCCCGTCGGCGCCTGGCAGCGTGACGTCAACGGTGTGGGTGTGGCCGCCAAAGTAGCCGCCCGCTTCAAACAGGGTGACGTGGGCCAGGCCGCGCAGGCTGTGCGCAGCGGCCAGGCCGGCGATACCGGAGCCAATGATGGCGACGCGCTGCGGGGCCGATGGGGGCTGCACGCTGCTCACGTGGCCACCTGGGATATAAAAATGTTGCGAAGTGCCCCGACACGAACAAGGGAGGGAGGGAGGAGGAGAAACGCCCCGGGATTGCAGCCAGACCACAACGGCCCGGAAGACTTCGCAACAATGAAACTGAAGAAATATGTCGTTGACGGCCTGCGTTGGCTCAAGAGCCCACGACCAGCACGGCAAGTGTGGATAGGAGGCTGCTCCGCGCGCGGGAGTTCCCGATCTGCCTGTGTTTGGGCAGGTAAATTTATGTGAAGCAGCGATGCCGCGTGGCGCAAATCGGTGGTCATGGGCTGGTGGGTGGTGCGGTCCAAGGGCGGCGTGAGGTTGTGCCGCCCGCCGTGATGCGACCATGATACGGCGTTTGTGACTGATCGGTCAAATAGTGACTGATTGGTAATTTTTGAAGCGAGTCTTGTCATGGTGCAACCAGGTTGGCGGGGTGCGGCGCTTACTTGGCGGCCAGCTGTTTTTCAATTTCCCGGACCAACGCGCCACTGCTGGGGCTGGCCATGGAGTTGAAGCTGACGGCGGTGGTGCCGTTGCGGGCAATCACGTATTTGTAGAAGTTCCAGCGCGGCGCGGTGCCGGTCTGTTCGGCCAGCTGTTTGAACAGCGGGCTGGCGTCCTTACCTGCCACGCTGGTTTTGGCAAACATCGGAAACTTCACGCCGAAGGTGTTTTCACAAAAGGCGGCGATGTCCTTGTTGCTGCCGGTTTCCTGCGAAAAGTCATTCGACGGAAACCCCAGCACTACCAGGCCTTTGTCCTTGTACTTGGCGTACAGTGCCTCCAGCCCTTCGTACTGCGAAGTAAAACCACAAAAGCTGGCGGTGTTGACCACCACCACCACCTTGCCGCTGTACTGGCACAGCGACTGCGGTTTTTCATCCTGCAGGCGCAAAAAGTTCTGCTGAAGCAGGCCCGTGCAAGCAGCGGGGGCGGGCGCTGCTGCAGGGGTTGCTGCCGCCGACAGACAGGGCAGGCCGATCAAGGCCAATGCGGTGGTGAGAGCCAGTAGACGCATGATGAGCTTTCAGTGAGCGGGCCAAGCGGGTGTTCGGCCTTCAATAATTATGGTGTTCACCGGGTATGGCCGCCGGCATGGGGATGAATACGCAAGCTCGGGCGGTGCGGATTCACCCTGCCTTTGACGGGGTTTCGTCGCGTTGAAGGCTCCGCGTGACTTGTAATGGCCCCTGAAATCACCATTTGTCACACAGCCTGCATAAAATCCGTGATGTAGCTTGTTACCCAGGGTGCGGCATGTTCTGCATCCAAGGCAGGTCTTTTTTGCGTAATGTCTTGTCGCGGTCGCCCTTTGGAAGGTGCCGATCTGGATGACGGGCCGTGCGCACCGGCTGTTAAGGAGTTCCCATGCTTTACCCCGAACTGTTCAAACAACTCGAATCTGTCCGCTGGGACATGGACAAAGACATCCCCTGGGCCAGTTTTGATGCGTCCCGCCTCACCGACGAGCAGGCCCAGACCATCAAGATGAACGCCATCACCGAGTGGTCGGCCCTTCCCGCCACCGAGATGTTTTTGCGCGACAACAAGGACGATAGCGATTTTTCCGCCTTCATGTCGATCTGGTTTTTTGAAGAGCAAAAACACTCGCTGGTACTGATGGAATACCTCAAGCGCTTCCGGCCCGACATGGTGCCGACCGAGCAAGAACTGCATGAAGTGCGGTTCGAGTTTGAACCCGCGCCCGCCCTGGAAACGCTGATGCTGCACTTCTGCGGCGAAATCCGCCTGAACCACTGGTACCGCCGCGCCGCCGAATGGCACTCGGAGCCGGTCATCAAGCAGATCTACACCCAGCTCAGCCAGGACGAAGCGCGCCACGGCGGGGCCTACCTGCGCTACATGAAGCGCGCCATTGGCAAGTTTGGCAATGAGGCCAAATCGGCCTTCAGCAAGGTGGGGGTGCTGATGGCCAGCGCCCGGCGCACCGCGCAAGCCCTGCACCCGACCAACCTGCACGTCAACAAGGCGCTGTTCCCGCGCGATACCATCCAGAGCCGCCTGCCCGACCCGGAATGGCTGGAGCATTGGCTCGACACCCAGATCAAGTTTGACGCCGTCTGGGAAGGCAAGGTGGTGGACCGCATCCTGCACAACCTGAGCCTGCTGATGAACCAGAGCTTCAAAACCGTGCAGGAGCTGAACCGCTTCCGCAAAGAAATCAGCAAAGAACTGGCCGGTGCGATCGCGGTGGACGCCAAACCGCACGCCGCGTGAAGCCACCCGCCTTTCTGGACAAGATCGTCGCCCGGGGGGACGCTGCGGCCCACATGGCCGCGCTGCCCCGACCGGTGGTCTTCACCAACGGCGTGTTTGACGTGCTGCACCGGGGCCATGCCACCTACCTGGCCCATGCCCGTGCGCTGGGCGGCAGCCTGGTGGTGGCGCTGAACACCGACGCCTCAGCCCGGCGGCTGGGCAAGGGCCCGGACCGGCCCCTGAACAACGAAGAAGACCGCGCCGTGATGATGGCGGCGCTGGAATCCGTCAGCCTGGTGACCTGGTTTGACGAGAACACCCCGCTCGAACTGATTGCCGAACTGCGCCCGGACCTACTGGTCAAGGGCGGTGACTACAACATGGACGCCTTGGCCGAAACCGCCGTGGTCAAGGCCTATGGCGGCACCGCGCAGGCGATTCCTTTCGTGGACGGTTACTCGACCACCGCGCTGGTTCGCAAGATCAGGGCTGCCCCTTCAGACCCATGACGCCGCAGCGCTGACCGCAGCCCGCTCAGACGGCCTTGGCGATCAGAACGGCGTTCGAGCCGCCAAACGCAAAGGAGTTGGACATGACGGCCTGCAGCCCCGGTTGGTCCCGGGCCTGCAGCGGGATGTAGTCCAGGTCGCAGCGGGGGTCGGGGTGGTGCAAAAAGGCTGTCGGCGGCAGCTGACCGCTGCGCAGCGCCATCACGGCCGCCACGAACTCCATGCCGCCTGCGGCCCCCATGGCATGCCCATGCACCGCCTTGGTCGAGCTGACCGGCAAGCCATCGGCCCGTGTGCCAAAAGCCAGGTGAATCGCCTGTGTTTCCACCACGTCCCCGACATCGGTGGCGGTGCCGTGTGCGTTCAGGTAGCCGATGCTGGCAGCATCCAGCTGCGCATCGGCCAGGGCCAGCCCGATGGCGCGTGCCTGGCCGGAGGCTTCGGGCTGCGTCAGGTGGTGGGCGTCACTGGTGGCGGCGTAACCACCCAGCTCGGCCAGAATAACGGCGCCCCGCGCCACAGCGTGGTCCCAGTCTTCCAAAACGACCAGAGACGCGCCTTCGGCCAGGACCAGCCCGCTGCGGTCGCGTGAAAACGGACGGCACGACGCGTGCGCCCCGTCAGCGTGGCATTTGGCCAGCGTGTTCATGGCTTGCCACGCCTTAATGGTGCCGCGGTTGAGCAGGGCCTCTGCACCCCCTGCCAGCATCACGTCGGCGTAACCGTGGCGGATCTGGCGGAACGCTTCACCGATGGCGGTGGCCGACGACGCGCAAGCGTTCGAGATGGTGTTGCTGGGCCCGTGCAGGCCAAACTCCAGCGACAAGTGCGCGGCCACGGCGTTGCTCATGGACAGCACCACGGTCAGCGGCCGCAGGCGGGCCGCTTTTTGCTCCAGCAGCGCGGTGTAGGCGTGGTCGGTTGACCCGGCACCACCGCTGCCAGTGCCCATGAACACACCGAATCGGTCACGTTCAGATCTGTCGTCTGGTGTGTGGCTCAGCCCTGCCTGAGCCATTGCTTCGCGGGCGGCCACCATGGCCAGCTGGCTCACGCGGTCCATGGTCATCAGCCGCGCGCGTGGAATCGATGTGGCGGCGTCGCCGTGGTCCAGGTCCAGTTGAACCGCACCGGCCACGACCTGTTCAGCACCCGTTGGAAACGGCACGTCGATGGGTCGCAGCCCAGACCTTGCGTTCAGCAGGGCGTCAAAAAATGAGGTTTGGCCGACGCCAGCCGCAGACACCACGCCCAGGCCGGTGATTGCAACACGTCGGAGGGTCATCGCTCGGGCTGGGTGGGTCAGGCGGCGGGGCTGACCGACGGCATCAGCGGCATGACGAGCTGCGCCATTTCACCCAGCGTGCTGGGGGGGCTGGCCTGGTCCGGGATCTGGATGCCGAACTTGTCCTCGATCTGGAACAAAAATTCAATCACGGCCAGAGAGTCCAGACCCAGGCTTTCAAGGGTCGCTTCCGGCAGCAGGCGGTCCTGCTTGATATCGAAAGTTTGGGCGAAAAGTTGCATCAGGTCAGAGTTCATGGCCGGGCCAATTCATTTTCAGGGTCAGAGTCAATTATGTGAGCCGTCATCATGCCGAGCCTTAGCTTGGTCTTAAATGCGCGTGTCAAGGTGTGTACATCTGCTTCACGGCGTCAGACAGGCTGAAGGTTTCCAGCAACTCGCCAAGGTAGCTGCTTGGCGTGGGGGCAATGGCCGCAGCCCCGATTTCCGCCCGCAGACGGACATTACTGAACACGGCGTCGGCCGTCAAAAACGGCAAATACGGCTGCAGTGCTTCAAACATCCAGCGCTGGCGTGCAAAGCGGAAGGTGGGCACAAAGGCCTTGCCTCGCATCACCATGTTGCCAATGCCGGGCATGGAATGCGACAACGCGTCAGCCAGCGCTTTGAACGTCATCGAGTCTTCGCCCGTTGACACGTGGTAACAATTATGAAGAAGGTTGGGTTTGAGCAGCATCTCGGCAAACGCGCCGGCGATGAAGTCAACCGGGGCAAAGTCCAGCCGGGCCAGGGGTTCGAGCGGCACGTCACCGAGCTCGGCCATCACGGGAATCGACCACAGCATGTTGCGCGCCAGTTTGGCGTCACTGATGCCGCGTGACAGCACAATGCCAGGCCGCAGGCTGACGAAGGGTGCACCTGTGGCACGCAGCAGGGTTTCAGCGTCGCGTTTGGAGCGGATGTAGTCGTTGGCGTACCCGGCAAACGGCATGTCTTCGGTGATGATGCCGCGCGGTTCCTGGGGGGCTTCGGTGGTCACCGCGGCGGTGCCGACAAAAAAGCCACGTTGCGACGGGCGCAGGGTTTTCAGGATGTCGCCGAAATGCCCCGCCGCCTTGAGGTTGGTGGGGTAGACCCCGGCACCCGGTTTGAACGAGGTGCTGGCCGCAGAGTGAAGGATCACGTCGGCGGCGTCGATGACCGCTGGGCTGAGGCCGAAGTTCGGCTCAATGATGTCGCCTGCCTCGGCGGACACCCACTCGGCGTGCTCCGGCTTCCATCGCACGCTTTTTTGCAGCCGCTCCAGCAGGCGCGTGCGCGCCTGCTGGGCGTCGGGGGCACGGACCACGGCGGTGCTGTACACACCGCGTTCGGCCAGGATGAGCATCAGTTCGCCGCCGATGAGGCCCGTTGCGCCCGAAAGCAGAATTCGTGTTGCCATGTTAAGAAGTGTAAAGTTGACATGAAGTATAGAAGGTCTTGACCCATCCAACCCCATCCAACCCCATCCAACCCCATCCAACCCGATCTGCCAGGCGTGGCAGTGACGACGTCAGTTCGATCAAATCACGGTGACACCCCGTGGCCTGGGGCTGCTGCGGATATCGCCACTGGTTTTGGCGAACGGCGCAGCCGCCGCACCAGCCGGCCCAGGCCATGCTCCAGGTCGTCAATGAAGGTGAACACCACCGGCACCACCAGCAGGCTCAGCAGCGTGGACGTGATCAGCCCGCCAATCACCGCAATCGCCATCGGCGAGCGAAAACTCGGGTCCGCCCCCCAGCCCAGCGCCAGCGGCATCATGCCCGCGCCCATGGCCAGCGTGGTCATGATGATGGGGCGGCTACGTTTGTGGCAGGCGTCCACCAGCGCCTCAAACCGGTTCAAGCCCGCTTCACGCGCCAAAATCGCGTAATCGACCAGCAAAATCGAGTTTTTGGTCACCACGCCCATCAGCATGATGAGCCCGATCATCGATGGCATCGACAGCGCCTGACCGGTGACCAGCAGCGCAATGAAGGCCCCGCCAATCGACAGCGGCAGCGCCGCCAGAATCGTCACCGGCTGCATGAAGTCATGGAACAGCAGCACCAGCACGCAGTAAATGCACAGCACACCAATGCCCATGGCCAGGCCAAAGCTGGCGAACAGCTCGTTCATGGACTCGGTGTCGCCCGTGCCCGCAATCTTCAC
>JBJXEI010000018.1:0-2698 GCA_046154065.1 Polaromonas sp.
GAAGAAGGCGACAAGGTGATGGTGTGCGTGTCGGGTGGCAAAGACAGCTACGCGATGCTGGACATTTTGCTGAAGCTGCAACAACGCGCACCGATCAACTTCAGCCTGATCGCCGTCAACCTCGACCAGAAGCAGCCAGGCTTTCCGGAAGACATCCTGCCCGCGTATTTGACCAAGCTGGGTGTGCCGTTTCACATTGAAAACCAGGACACCTACAGCATCGTCAAACGCGTGATTCCCGAGGGCAAAACCCTGTGTTCACTGTGTTCACGGCTGCGGCGCGGCATTTTGTACCGGGTGGCCGGTGAGCTGGGTGCCACCAAAATTGCGCTGGGCCACCACCGCGACGACATGCTGCAGACGTTTTTCCTCAACATGTTTTTTGCCGCCAAACTCAAGGGCATGCCGCCCAAGCTGGTCAGCGACGACGGCAAAAACATCGTGATCCGGCCGATGGCCTACGTGCCCGAGAAAGACCTGATCCGCTGGGCCGCCGTGCAGGACTTCCCCATCATCCCGTGTACCTTGTGCGGCAGCCAGGAAAACCTGCAGCGCAAGCAGGTCGGCAACATGCTGCGCGAGTGGGACAAGAAATTCCCGGGCCGGCTGGAGAGCATGTTCAGCGCGCTGCAGCACATCGTGCCTTCGCATTTGATGGACGGCGCGCAGCACGACTTCAAAAACATCCGCACCACCGGCGTGCTTGAACCCGACGGCGACAAGGCCTTTGACGAAGAAACTTTCGCCGGGGCGGCGCCTCTACCGTCGTTGCCTGCTTTACCCGCGTCCGCCATCATCCAGATCATGCCCAGGGGTTGAAGGCAGCCCGGCCACCCACCAGGGACCTATTTTTATGCCAAACCCTGCTCCAGCCAAGGCTTTCATTGCACGTTGCGCTATTTTTTTAATAGCAACTTCTACCCTGTTCCTGGCGGGCTGCTCCACGATGCGGGTGATTGACAGCGACGTCACCGCCTTCCAGACCTGGAAAACAGCGCCCCCTGGCCCGGGCACGCCCTACCGCTTCGAGCGCCTGCCGTCCCAGCAGGCCACCGCCGCGCAGCAAGGTGTGATTGAAGCCGCTGCGCGCCCGGCACTGGCCAAGGTGGGCCTGGTGCCCAATGACACCGCCCCGCGCTACAGCGTGCAGGTGCTGCTGAACACCCAACTGGTCGAGCGGGTGCTGGCCGACCCGTTTGGGTATGGTGGCTATGGTGGGTTCGGCGGGTTTGGTGGCTTTCCCGGCCATGGCCGCTTCGGCCCTGGCTTCTACGGCCACGGCGGCAGCCGGGGCGCGTCCTTCGGGCTGGCTTTCCCCCTGTGGACTTATGAGTCAGCCACCTTCAAACACGAGCTGACGGTGCTGATGCGCGACCTGGCCACCCAGCAGGTCGCCTTTGAAACCCGCGCCCTGCACTTCGGCCCCTGGAACGACAGCCTGAACATCCTGCCCGCCCTGCTGGACGCGGCGCTGCGCGGCTTTCCGCAACCGCCCGAAGGCACCCGGCGCATCAACGTCGAACTTCAACAACCTGTGAACGGACCCTGATGCTTGAGCCCACCCGAATCATCGCCATTCGCCACGGCGAAACCGCCTGGAACGTGGACACCCGCATTCAGGGCCACCTGGACATCCCCCTGAACGCCCGGGGCCGCTGGCAAGCCGCCCAGCTGGCACAGGCCCTGGCCGACGAGCGCATCGCCGCCATCTACGCCAGCGACCTGACCCGCGCCTGGGAAACCGCCGAAGCCGTGGCCCAGGTGCAGGACCTCAGCGTCATCCCTGACATCGGCCTGCGGGAGCGCGGCTTTGGCGAGTTTGAAGGCAAGACTTTTCTGGAAATTGAAGCCACCTTGCCCGAACAGGCCGTGCGCTGGCGCAGCCGTGACCCGCTGTTTGCGCCCCCCGGCGGCGAGTCCCTGGTGGCCCTGCGCAAGCGGGTGCTGGCAGCGGCCAGCCGGCTGGCCGCCAGCCACCCTGGCGAGCTGATCGCGCTGGTCGGCCACGGCGGTGTGATGGACGTGCTGTACCGCGCCGCCACCCGCCAGGCCATTGACGCGCCGCGCAGCTGGGCGCTGGGCAACGCCGCCATCAACCGGCTGATGTGGACGCCCGAGGGTTTTTCACTGGTCGGATGGGCCGACGTGCGCCACCTCGAAGGCGACAGCCTGGACGACAACCGCTTTGCCGCCCCGGTGCACGAAACCGCCACCCCGGCTGCCAACGACGCCGCGCTACGCACCGCGTCAGGCACCGGCCCGAAGCCATGAGCCCCCTGCCCGCCACCCCGGCGTCCCGCAGCAGCACCCGCCTGCCCGCACCGCTGGCCGCCCTGATTGGCAAGCCGGTCAACGACATCGACACCCCGGCCCTGGTCATTGACCTGGACGCCATGAAACGCAACATCGGCCGCATGGCGGAGTTTGCGAAAAAACACAACGTCGCCTGGCGCCCGCACGCCAAGCTGCACAAAAGCTCCACGCTGGCCAAGCTGCAGATCAAGGCCGGCGCCGTCGGCGTGTGCGTGCAAAAAACATCCGAAGCCGAAGTGATGCTCGCTGGCGGCGTCCACAACATCTACATCAGCAACCAGGTGATTGCCGCGCACAAGCTGGCCCGCGTGGCCGCGCTGACGCAGGCGCTGGTGCCGCATGGCGGCCAGCTGGCCATTGCGGTGGACAGCCTTGAAGGCATCGA
>JBJXEI010000019.1:0-15245 GCA_046154065.1 Polaromonas sp.
TGCCCACCGCACCCACCATGCAACTGGGCGATTCGCCCGACGACGCGCGCCGCCGCATTGAGCAGATGCAGCAGGAACAGCAGCAACTGCTGGCGCAGATTCGACGCGAAGTGGCCACCCTGCCCCCGCCCGACCCGCGGCGCGACAGCGGCACTCCTCAAGAGCGCGAGCAAGACGAGCGCCGCCGCCAACTGCTGCGCCTGCTGGCCGAGATTGAAAAGCGGGTCAATGAAGAGAACGCGAAGCCCAAGAAACGCTACATCAGCCCCGCCACGCGCGAAGAGGTCTACGCGATTTACTACGACGCGCTGCGCCGCAAGATCGAGGAAAAGGGCACCGTCAACTTCCCCGAGCAAGCCGGCAAAAAAATGTACGGCGAGCTGACCATGATCGTCACCGTCAACTTCGACGGCAGGGTGCTGGCCACCGAGGTCGTGGCCACGTCAGGCAACCTGACGCTGGACCGCAGGGCCCAGACCATCGTGCGCGGCACCGCGCCGTTTGGCCTGTTCAGCGACGCCATGCGGCGCAAGGCCGACCAGATCGTGGTGGTGTCGCGCTTCAAGTTCACCCGCGACGACGCGCTGGAAACCCGCCTGACTGAACGCTGATCGAGCACTAAAAAAACTATCACACAAGGCCCCTGGTGGATCACTATTTCGTCATCGGCAACCCGATTGCCCACAGCAAGTCCCCGCAGATCCAGGCCCGCTTTGCCGAGCTGACCGGGCAAACCCTGCAGTACGAGCGCCTACTGGCCCCGCTGGACGGCTTTGCTGCCACGCTGGCGCAGCTGGCCGGGCGCGGCGTGCGCGGCTGCAACGTCACCGTGCCCTTCAAGCTGCAAGCCTGTGAAGCGGCGCCCCCCACGCAGCGCAGCGCCCGAGCCCAGCTGGCGCAGGCCGCCAACACCCTGTGGTTTGACGCTCAGGGCACGCATGCCGACAACACCGACGGCCTGGGCCTGGTCAGCGACATCCAGACCAACGCCGGCGTGAGCCTGGCTGGCCGCGACGTGCTGCTGATGGGGGCCGGTGGTGCGGCCGCAGGCGCGCTGGCTCCGTTGCTGGCCGCTAGGCCACGTCGCCTGGTGGTGGTCAATCGCACGCTGGCCAAGGCCGAAGACCTGGTGGCACGCCATCACGCGCATCCATCCCTGCAGGCATTGCTACAAAAAACAGAACTGGTCGCGCAATCAATGACTGGGCTGGGCGGTGATTTTGATGTGATCATCAACGCCACGGCCAGCAGCCTGTCCGGCACCGGTGTGCCCGTGAGCCACCAGGTCCTGCGGCCCGGCGCCCTGGCCTACGACATGATGTACGGCCCGGCGGCGGCGGGCTTTTTGCAGTGGGCGGCCGCGCACGGCGCGGTGCCGCGTGACGGGCTGGGCATGCTGGTGGAGCAAGCCGCCGAGGCCTTTTTGCTGTGGCGCGGGGTGCGCCCGCCGGCGGCGCAGGTGCTGCACGAAATGCGCGAAGCCGATGGCCTGCGCGCCTTGACGGCAGCAATCCCGTGAAAACCGTGCTGCGTTTTCTGGGCCTGCTGCTGCTGGCCACGCTGGCCCTTCAGTTGTATTTTGTGGCGCGCATCGCGGCCATGGCCGTGGTCAACCCCGAGTCCACCGCCTTTCAGCGCTCTGAGGCCTGGCTGATCGCCAGCCAGAAACACGACCTGGCCTGGCGCCAGCAGTGGGTGCCTTATGCGCAGATCTCGGACAACCTCAAACGCGCGGTGATCGCCTCGGAAGACGCCACCTTCATTGACCACGAAGGCATTGACGTGGAAGCGCTGGAAAAAGCCTGGGACAAAAATGCCAAGGCCGAGCAGCGCGCCGCCCAGCTGACCAGCAAAACCCAGAGCACCAACCCGGCCAAAGCCGCCAAGCCGCCGAAAATCATCGGCGGCTCGACTATCACCCAACAGCTTGCTAAAAACCTGTTTTTGTCCGGCGAACGCACGCTGCTGCGCAAGGGCCAGGAACTGGTGCTGACGGTGATGCTGGAAACACTGCTGAGCAAGGAGCGGATTTTGGAGATCTACCTCAACAGCGTGGAGTGGGGTGAGGGCGTGTTTGGCGCAGAAGCCGCCGCCCAGCACTATTTTCGCAAACCCGCCAGCAAACTCAGTGCCTTCGAGGCCGCCCGCCTGGCCGTGATGCTGCCCCGCCCCAAGTACTTTGAAACACGCCCCAGCTCGGGTTACCTGAACTCACGGGCGTCGACCATCACGGCGCGCATGGGTGGGGTGGAGTTGCCGTGACGGTTTTCCGACAGGCCGCCCTTAGGAAAATTGCGCCCCCTCAGGGGGCCGCGACATACGCGAAGCGATTCGCGCGGGGGAGCTGATTTGCTCGCAAAAGTCATGAGCATGTTTTTGCTGGGGCTGATCCGGGCGTTGACTGGGGCCCAGGCCCGCTGGCAAGGCTGCCCGCCCAAGGCCGAGCAGCGCATCTACTTTGCCAACCACCAAAGCCACGCCGACCTGATTTTGATGTGGGCGGCCCTGCCGGCCGAGCTGCGCAGCATCACCCGGCCGATTGCCGCCAAGGACTACTGGACCAAAACGCCGTTCAAAAAATGGATCACCAGCGCGGTGTTCAACGCCATTTATGTGGACCGCACCAAAACCAGCGACCAGGACCCGCTGGAGCCGCTGATTGACGCGCTGACCAACGGCGACTCGGTGATCCTGTTCCCTGAGGGCACGCGCGGCAACCAGGAAGAACCGCAGGCCTTCAAGTCCGGCCTGTACAACCTGGCCGTGAAGTTCCCCGGCGTGGTGCTGATCCCGACCTGGATCAACAACGTGCAGCGGGTCATGCCCAAGGGCGAGGTGGTGCCGGTGCCGATTTTGTGCTCTGTGACCTTTGGCGAGCCCGTGGCGCTTGCAGACGGTGAAGACCGGGCCAGCTTTCTGGTGCGGGCGCGGCAGGCCGTGGTGGATTTGCGGGAAAGATGAAGGGCACGCCGGGATGAACACCTTTCTGCGCAACATGACGCCGGGCCAGCAGGTCGGCCTGCTGTTTGTGTTTGTCTTCGGCATGTTGATGCTGGTCACGGCGGTGGCATTTGGCCTGTCGTTGAAAGACCGCCACGAGGACGACCTGCACACCCAAAAACTCAAGGAATTCAACACCCTGCTGAGCACCTCGTGGCTGATGACCACCGTGTTCTGGGTGGCGTGGGCGCTGGGTGAAACCTTCGCCACCGTGCTGTTCGCCTTTGTCGCGTTTTTTGCGCTGCGGGAGTTCATCACCCTGTCGCCCACCCGCCAAGGCGACCACCGCAGCCTGGTACTGGCGTTTTTTGTGATTTTGCCGATGCAGTTTGCGCTGGTGATAAACCGCAACTTTGACCTGGTCACGGTGTTCATTCCGGTATATGCCTTCCTGGCGATTCCCGTGGTCAGCGCCCTGGCCAACGACCCGGAGCGCTTTCTCGAGCGCAACGCCAAGCTGCAGTGGGGCATTATGGTGTGTGTCTACGGCATCAGCCATGTGCCGGCCCTGCTGCTGCTGAAGTTTCCGGGCTACGACGGCAAAAACGCGTTTTTGGTGTTCTTCCTGGTGTTTGTGGTGCAAAGCTGCATGCTGGCGCAGCACCTGGCCAACCGGCGCTGGCCGCGCACGCCGAGTGCACCGCGTGTCAGCAAAAGCTTCAACTGGCGCGGCTGGGCCCTGGCCGTGGGCGTGGCCAGCGGGGTGGGCGGCATGATGGCCGGGCTGACGCCGTTCAAACCCGCGCAAGCCGTGGCCATGGCGCTGATCGCCTGCGTGGCGGGCTCTCTGGGCCACCTGGTGATGAAGGCCCTCAAACGCGACCGCGGCATCACCAATTGGGGCAGCGAAGGCCGCTCCATCACCGGGGCCACCGGCCTGCTGGACCGTGTGGACGCGCTGTGCTTTGCCGCCCCGGTGTTTTTTCATTCAGTTCGGTGGTATTTTGGCCTCTAGCCTGCGTATTTCAATCCTGGAGTGCTATTTATTCAATAGCAATCGACATGCGCATCCTTGGCATTGACCCCGGCTTGCGTGTGACCGGTTTTGGCGTGATCGACGTGGACGGGCCCCACCTGCGCTACGTCGCCAGCGGCACCATCAAAACCACCCACCTTGAAAGCAAGGAACTGCCCGCGCGGCTCAA
Organism: Polaromonas sp.; assembly: GCA_046154065.1. Classification (GTDB taxonomy): domain Bacteria; phylum Pseudomonadota; class Gammaproteobacteria; order Burkholderiales; family Burkholderiaceae_C; genus Polaromonas. The sequence continues at coordinate 4,146 of JBJXEI010000019.1, forward strand.
GGTGCTGTTTGACGGCGTGCGCGAGGTGGTGGAGCGCTACCAGCCTGACCGCGCCTCGGTCGAGATCGTGTTTGTCAACGTCAACCCGCAGGCCACACTGCTGCTGGGCCAGGCGCGCGGGGCCTGCATCACCGGCCTGGTGTTCTGTGACCTGCCCGTGGCCGAGTACACCGCCCTGCAGATGAAAAAAGCCGTGGCCGGCCACGGCAAGGCCGCCAAGGCCCAAGTGCAGGAAATGGTGATGCGCCTGCTCAAGCTGCCGGGGCTGCCGGGTGAAGACGCGGCCGACGCGCTAGGCCTGGCGATTGCACATGCGCATGCAGGGCATTCCACTGCTCTGCTGGCAGCAGCCACCGCCCTGAACCCGAACGTGAGCGCGAGCTACAAAGCGGGACGGCACTACTGAGCAAAACCCTGCGCGCGGCGCTGCTCAGGCCACGCGTTCGACAATCAACACCGCGAAAAAGCCGAAAGCGGCGATCAGCGTCCATTTCAGAACGCGCAAGCCGTACAGCTTGAACCGCACCTGACCCGTGCCCACGTACAGGGCAAAAGACACGGCAGCCGCCAGGAGCAGCACCAGGATGAGCCAGCGAAAGACAAGCATGGTGGGGTAGGCGCGGCGCGCTACCAGGCCCGGGCCAGGGTGGCAAACCCGGCAGGGGCAAGTTTTTCGTCATCAAAAGTGACGATTTCATAGGCCTCGGGATGGGCCAGCAGCTCGCGCAGCAGCTTGTTGTTCATGGCATGGCCGGAGCGGAACGCGCTGTACGCGGCCAGCAGCGGTTTGCCCAGCAGGTGCAGGTCACCCATGGCGTCGAGGATCTTGTGTTTCACGAACTCGTCGTTGTAGCGCAGGCCGTCGCTGTTGAGGACCTTGTAGTCGTCCAGCACGATGGCATTGTCCAGCCCGCCGCCGAGCGCCAGGCCGTTGGCGCGCATCATCTCCACGTCCTTCGTGAAGCCGAAGGTGCGGGCGCGTGCGATGTCGCGGCTGTAGGCACCGGAGCCCATGTCGAACTCGAACCGCTGGCCGGTCGAATCCACGGCGGGGTGATCAAAGTCGATCTCGAAGCCGAGCTTGTAGCCCTCATAAGGTGACAGCCGTGCCCACTTGGTGTTGGCACCCTCGCCTTCACGCACTTCGACGGGTTGGACGACGCGCACAAATCGCTTCGGGGCGGCTTGCAGCGCCACGCCGGCCGACTGCAGCAAAAACACGAATGACGAGGCCGAGCCATCGAGGATGGGCACTTCTTCGGCGGTGATGTCGATGATGAGGTTGTCAATGCCCAGCCCGGCGCAGGCAGACATCAGGTGCTCGACCGTGAACACCTTGGCGTTGCCGCTGGAGATGGTGGACGCCATGCGGGTGTCGGTCACGGCTTCGGCGGACACCGCAATGTCCACGGGCTGCGGCAAATCCACACGCCGGAACACGATGCCGGTGTCGGGTGGCGCGGGGCGCAGTGTCAGCTCCACACGTTGGCCGCTGTGCAGACCCACACCAACGGCTTTGGTCAGGGATTTGAGGGTTCTTTGAGCGAGCATCACACGATTTTAAGTGGCAGCCCGACCCGTTGCGGGTAGGGATTTTGTATGCCGAAGATAGCGCCCGCGACACCGCAGCGTCGCGGGGCCAGCGACCCATCAGTCGGCTTGTTTGCGCAGAAAGGCGGGGATTTCAAAGTCGTCCATGCCGCCGGAAGCCAGTGCGTCCACCTTGGCGGCGGCCTGGGTGCGGTTGGTGCGCCACACGCTGGGCACACTCATGCTGCCGTAGTCAGGCTGGCTGGAGCCGCCCATGCTGGAGCCTCCGGCGTTCAATGTGGGCACATGAAAGGGCACGTTGTCGGTGCCGGTGCGCAGTACCTGCAGCGGTGGGGCTGTGCGGCGCGCGCCCTGGCGGCTCAGGCCGGTGGCGACCACGGTCACGCGGATCTCGTCAACCAAGGCGTCGTCGTACGCAGTGCCGTAAATCACATGCGCGTCCGGTGAGGCATAAGCGCGGATGGTGTTCATCGCCAGGCGTGACTCGCTCAATTTCAGCGAACCTTTGGCGGCGGTGATCAGCACCAGCACGCCCTTGGCACCCGACAGGTCAATGCCTTCGAGCAGCGGGCAAGCCACGGCCTGCTCGGCTGCTATGCGGGCGCGGTCGGGGCCGTTGGCCTTGGCGGTGCCCATCATGGCTTTGCCAGGCTCGCCCATCACGGTGCGCACGTCTTCAAAGTCGACGTTGATATCGCCAGGCACATTGATGATCTCGGCAATGCCGCCCACTGCGTTTTTCAGCACGTCGTTGGCGTGGGCAAAGGCTTGCTCCTGGGTGATGTCATCGCCCAGCACTTCCAGCAGCTTTTCATTGAGCACCACGATCAGGGAGTCCACGTTGGCTTCCAGCTCGGTCAGACCGGCGTCGGCGTTGGTCATGCGGCGGCCACCTTCAAACTCGAACGGTTTGGTGACCACACCGACCGTCAAAATGCCCATTTCCTTGGCCACGCGGGCAATCACAGGGGCTGCACCGGTGCCGGTGCCGCCGCCCATGCCGGCTGTGATGAACAGCATGTGCGCACCGGCAATGGCGCTGCGGATGTCGTCCACGGCCAGCTCGGCGGCTTCACGGCCCTTGTCGGGCTTGCTGCCTGCGCCCAGGCCGGTGCCGCCCAGCTGGATGGTCTTGTGCGCGGTACCGCGGCTCAGGGCCTGCGCGTCGGTGTTGGCGCAGATGAACTCCACACCCTGCACGCCGCAGTCGATCATGTGGCCGACCGCGTTGCCGCCGCCACCGCCGACACCGATCACCTTGATTTGTGTGCCTTGGTTGAATTCTTCAATTTCCATCATTTCGATGCTCATGGTGAGCCTCCTGTTAGTTCATTCGTTAAATCGTAAAGGCCAAAATCTGAAAAACTTGAGGGTCAGGCACCCGCTCATGCAGGCGGGTCTGCGCCCCCTGAATGGCTACAGCGGTCAGGTCGCACCCAGATGACTTGTGTGTGTTTCATCTGCTCACCCTTAAAAGTTACCGACAAACCAGTCTTTGATGCGGCCGAAAGCGGTGTGCACACTGCCCGCTTTTTGCGACACCTTGTAGCCGCGCAGGCGCGCCATGCGGGCTTCTTCAAGCAAACCCATCACGGTAGCAGCCCTGGCTTGCGCCACCATGTCAGACAGCGCGCTGTTGTAGCGCGGCAGGCCCCGGCGCACGGGCTTGAGGAAGATGTCCTCGCCCAGCTCGACCATGCCCGGCATGACCGCGCTGCCGCCGGTGATGACGATGCCGGACGACAGCACCTCTTCATAGCCTGACTCGCGGATGGCCTGCTGCACCAGCACAAAAATCTCTTCGACGCGGGGCTCGATCACCCCGGCCAGCGCTTGCTGGCTGAGCATGCGTGGGCTGCGGTCACCCAGGCCCGGCACCTCGACCTGGGCGTCCGGGTCGGCCAGCAGTTGTTTGGCGTAGCCGCTCATGACCTTGATCTCTTCAGCGTCTTTGGTTGGCGTGCGCAATGCCATGGCGATGTCGCTGGTAATCAGGTCGCCAGCAATCGGAATCACGGCAGTGTGGCGGATCGCGCCGCCTGCAAAAATCGCCACGTCGGTGGTGCCCGCGCCAATGTCCACCAGCGCCACGCCCAGATCACGTTCGTCCTGCGTCAGCACGGCCATGCTGGACGCAAGTGGGTTGAGCATCAGTTGATCAACTTCCAGGCCGCAGCGGCGCACACATTTGACAATGTTTTCTGCCGCACTTTGGGCGCCGGTGACGATGTGGACCTTGGCCTCCAGCCGGATGCCGCTCATGCCGATCGGTTCACGCACATCCTGGCCATCAATGACGAACTCCTGCGCCTCGACCAGCAGCAGCCGCTGGTCGGTGGAGATGTTGATGGCTTTGGCGGTTTCAATCACCCGTGCCACGTCGGCCTGGGTGACTTCCTTGTCTTTCACGGCCACCATGCCGCTGGAGTTGATGCCGCGGATGTGGCTGCCGGTGATGCCGGTGTAGACCCGGGCAATCTTGCAGTCGGCCATCAGTTCGGCCTCTTTGAGCGCCTGCTGGATGCTTTGCACAGTGGCGTCGATGTTGACCACCACACCACGCTTGAGCCCGTTGCTGGCCGCAATGCCCAGCCCGGCCAGCTTGAGCTCGCCGTCGCCCAGCACCTCGGCCACCACGACCATCACCTTCGACGTGCCGATGTCCAGCCCCACTACCAAGTCTTTGTATTCTTTGGCCATCGGCTTACCTTTTCACTTTGTTGTCTTTAACGTCGCTGGCAGTCACCGTGGTGATGCCCCGGAGCCTCAGGGCGTACCCGGTGTTGTAGCGCAAATCAGCCGATTCAAGGGAACGCCCATAGCGGGACGACACCTGGGTGACCGTGTCGATGAAGCGTCGCGTGCGCACCAGGATTTCATCGACGGAGCCGTGTCCCAGATTCACCACCGCACCGCTGTCCAGTTCTGCACGCCAGCTGCCCTGCCCAGTCAGCTCCAGCGCCTCCAGCACGGTGTCGAGCTTTTCAAACACCGGCGACAGCTGCTGGTAGCCCTGCAGCAGCAGCGCGGCCTGGCCCGCTGGTCCGCTGAGCAACGGCAGGTCCTGCGCGTCCACGTCGCCCTGGTTGACTTCAAACACCTCGCCAAACGTGTTGACCAGGTACGGGTCCCCGTCGGCGCCCCAGCGCGCCAGCGGCTGGTGTTCCTGCAGCACCACCCGCAGGCGGTTGGGGAATTCACGCTGCACCACGGCCTTGCGCACCCAGGGCACCGCCTCAAAGGCGGCGCGGGTTTGCGCCATGTCCACGGTGAAAAAATTGCCACTGAGCTTGGACATCACGTTGGCACGCAAGGTGGCCGCGCTGTTGTGGGCGGTGTCGCCGTCGATGCGCACGGCGCTCAGGTTGAACAGGGGTTGGCGCGCCGCCCAGGCGCCAGCCAGCAGCAGCACCAGCACCGCCAGCACGCTCAGCAACACCCCGGTCGCGGTGTTCATGCGGCGCACGTCAGGCGGCAGCATGTGGACCACGGGCCGCACAGGTGTGGGTGAGCGCGGTGTACGGCTCATGCCGTCACGTCCTTTGTGCCCGGGGCTGACGGACGCTGGTGGTCCAGCGCGGCCGTCTGCAGCACCTGAACACACAGGTCTTCGTACGAGATACCGGCCGCGCGGGCCGACATGGGCACCAGCGAATGCCCGGTCATGCCGGGCGAGGTGTTGATCTCCAGCAGATAGGGCTGGCGCGTGACGCGGTCAATCATCACGTCCGCGCGCGCCCAGCCCCGGCAGTTAAGCGTGCGGTAGGCCGTCAGCACCAGCTGGGCGATGGCGGCTTCTTCGCCTTCGGGCAGGCCGCAGGGCACCAGGTATTGGGTGGTGTCGGTGAAGTATTTGTTCTGGTAGTCGTAGTTGCCATCAGGCGCCACGATGCGGATCAGCGGCAGCGCCTGCGCCTGGGGGCCGCTGCCCAGCACCGGGCAGGTCACCTCATCCCCGGCGATGAACTGCTCGCACAGGATGTCGGCGTCGAGCTGGGCCGCCTGGGCCACGGCGGCGGCCATGCCGGCACGGTCGGTGACTTTGGTCAGGCCGATGGACGAGCCTTCACGGGCGGGCTTGACGATCAGCGGCAGGCCCAGCGTGTCGGGCACGGCCTGCACGTCCGCGTCGCTGAAGGCCCCGCGCCGCAGCAGCACAAAGCGGGGGGTGGGCAGGTTTTCAGCCAGCAGCACGCGTTTGGTCATCACCTTGTCGATGGCCATGCTGGAGGCCATCACGCCCGAGCCGGTGTAAGGAATGCCGAGCAGCTCCAGCGCGCCTTGCACCGTGCCGTCTTCCCCAAAGCGGCCATGCAGGGTGATGAAACAGCGCGCAAAACCCTCGGCTTTCAGCGCGCTCAGGTCACGCTCGGACGGATCAAACGGATGCGCGTCCACACCCTTGGCTCGCAGCGCCTGCAGCACGCCCGCACCAGACATCAGCGAAATCTCACGTTCTGCCGATTGGCCGCCCATCAGCACGGCTACTTTTCCGAAATTCAGGTCATTTGCGCTCATAGCCCAAGCCTTTCTTGCCTGCTGCGCTCTGAAATTTGTAGCATATCAACGACTTTTTGCGGCACGGCCCCGATGGAGCCTGCGCCCATGCACAGCACCACATCCCCGGGCTGGGCGTTGTCCACAATGGCCTGGGGCATGGCTTCGATGGCGTCAACAAAGAGCGGCTCGACCTTGCCACCCACACGCAATGCGCGGGCCAGCGAGCGCCCGTCCGCCATGGCGATCGGTGCTTCGCCAGCGGCATAGACCTCGGACAGCAGCACCACATCGGCCTGGCCAATGACCTTGACGAAGTCTTCAAAACAATCGCGCGTGCGGCTGTAGCGGTGCGGCTGGAAGGCCAGCACCAGCCGACGGCCGGGAAAGGCCCCACGCGCTGCGGCCAACGTGGCAGCCACTTCCACCGGGTGGTGGCCGTAGTCTTCGATGACGGTGAAGGTGCCACTGCTGCCGTCCGGGCCAACGGGGGCCACCGGCAACTCGCCATAACTCTGGAAACGCCGGCCCACGCCCTTGAATTCAGCCAGCGCTTTTTGCACGGCGGCGTCGGGCACATTGAGTTCTATCGCGATCGCAATGGCCGACAAGGCATTGAGCACGTTGTGCTTGCCCGCCAGGTTCAGCACCACGTCCAGGTCAGGCAGCGTGATGCCGTTGCGGCGCTGCGCCGTGAAGTGCATCTGTGCGCCCACCGGCCGCACATTGACGGCACGCACCTGGGCGTCTTCATTGAAACCGTAGCTGGTGACCGGGCAAGTGACTTGCGGGAGGATGTCGCGCACCGCGGCGTCATCCGTGCACAGTACCGCCGTGCCGTAAAAAGGCATGCGGTGCAGGAAGTCGACAAAGGCTTTTTTCAGGTTGCCGAAGTCATGCCCATAGGTTTCCATGTGGTCGGCATCGATGTTGGTGACCACGGCCATCACGGGCAGCAGGTTCAGGAACGAGGCATCGGACTCGTCGGCCTCCACCACGATGTAGTCGCCGGAGCCGAGCTTGGCGTTCGCGCCGGCCGCCGTCAGCCGCCCGCCGATGACAAAGGTCGGGTCCAGCCCACCCACGTACAGCACGCTGGCAACCAGGCTGGTGGTAGTGGTTTTGCCATGGGTGCCGGCGATCGCAATGCCTTGTTTGAGGCGCATCAGCTCGGCCAGCATGACGGCACGCGGCACCACGGGGATGTGTTTTTCACGGGCGGCCAACACCTCGGGGTTGTCGGCTTGCACGGCTGTGGAGGTGACCACGGCATCCACCGTGGCCAGGTTTTCGGCCGCGTGGCCGACAAAGGTGGTGATGCCGAGCTGGGCCAGGCGGCGCAGCGTGGCGCTATCGGACAAGTCAGAGCCGGAAATCACATAGCCCAGGTTGTGCAGCACTTCGGCAATGCCGGACATGCCGGCGCCACCCAGGCCGATGAAGTGAATGTGTTTGATCGCGTGTTTCATGGGTTTTGTCTCAGGTCACCAAAGCTTCGCAGGCGGCCACCATGCGAGTTGTCGCTTCTGTCTTTTGCATTTTTTTGGCTTGCAGCCCATGCATTACAAGCGTGTCGCGCTCTGTTTTTTGCAGCATGTCAGCCAGTTTTTCAGCCGTGAGGTCGCGCTGTGCCACCAGCCAGCCAGCACCGTTGTGGACCAAAAATTGGGCGTTGTGGGTCTGGTGATCGTCCACCGCCGACGGGAAAGGCACAAACAGCGCCGCTGCGCCGACGGCGGCCAGCTCGGTCACGGTGCTGGCACCGGCGCGGCAGATCACCAGATCCGCGTCGGCGAAAGCCCGCGCGGTGTCGTCAATGAAGGGAGTTAGCGTGGCCTGCACACCTGCGGTGCGGTAGCTGGCGTTGAGCGCGTCGAGCTGGCGTGCGCCACTTTGGTGGGTGACCTGGGGGCGTGTGGCCTCGGGCATCAGCGCCAGGGCTTGCGGCACCAGGTCGTTGAGCGCCTTCGCACCCAGGCTACCACCGACCACCAGCAACTTCAAAGGACCCGTGCGGCCAGCAAAACGCTCGGCGGGCCCGGCCTGCTGGGTGAACGCGGGGCGCAGCGGATTGCCGATCCATTCGGCGTTTTTCAGCACGTCGGGGAAGGCGGTGAAGACCCGGTCTGCCACGCTGGCCAGCACCTTGTTGACCAGCCCGGCCACGGAGTTTTGTTCGTGCAGCACCAAAGGTTTTCCCAGCAGCACACTCATCATGCCGGCCGGAAAACTGATGTAGCCACCCAGACCCACCACCACGTCGGGTTTGACCCGGCGAATCACCTGGATGCTTTGCCAGAAAGCCTTCAGCAGGCGCATCGGCAGCAAAGCCAGGGTGACGGGCCCTTTGCCGCGCACCCCCGAAAAGGCGATCGACTCGAACGGGAAACCGCGTGGCGGCACGAGCAGGCTTTCCATGCTGGGGTGCTCCGCCGAGCCCAGACCGCCCAGCCAATGCACGCGCCAGCCGCGCTCACGCAACGCTTCAGCCACCGCCAAGCCCGGGAAGATGTGACCCCCGGTACCACCGGCCATGATCAAGGCGCATTTGCTCACGCACGGCCTCCGCGCATCAAGCAACCCGCCTTCAGCGGTTTGCAGCGCTTCGCGCCAAGCTGGTTTTGGCGAAACAGACTTTTCATGCACGGCCTCCGCGCATCAAAAGTCTGTTTTCATAATCAATCCGCAACACCACCGCCAGGGCCACCAAATTCATCAAAATAGCCGAGCCGCCGTAGCTCATCAGCGGCAGGGTCAGGCCCTTGGTGGGCAAGGCCCCCAGGTTCACGCCGATGTTGATGAAGGTCTGAAATCCCATCCAAAGGCCGACGCCTTGCGCCACCAGCCCGGCAAACAACCGGTCCAGCGCGATGGACTGGCGGCCGATGTGCATGATGCGGCGGGTCATCCACATGAACAGGGCAATGACGGTGAGCACGCCGACCAGCCCGAACTCTTCGCCGATCACGGCCATCAGGAAGTCGGTGTGCGCCTCGGGCAGCCAGTGCAGTTTTTCAATGCTGCCGCCCAGGCCGACACCAAACACTTCGCCACGCCCGAAGGCGATCAGCGAGTGCGACAGCTGGTAGCCCTTGCCCATGGAGTATTTGTCGCTCCAGGGGTCGAGGTAGGCAAAAATCCGCTCACGCCGCCAGTCGCTGGTCATGATCATCACGGCGAAAGCGCCGATGACCACCGCCGAGATGACAAAAAACATGCGGGCGTTGACGCCGCCCAGAAACAGGATGCCCATGGCGATCACGGAGATCACCATGAAGGCCCCCATGTCCGGTTCGGCCAGCAGCAGCAGGCCGATGATGCCAATCGCAATCGCCATGGGGATCACGGCGCGAAAGAAGCGCTCCTTCACGTCCATCTTGCGCACCATGTAGTCAGCGGCGTACAGCACGGTGGCGAACTTGGCCAGTTCCGAGGGCTGGAAGTTCATGAACCCCAGCGAGATCCATCGGCGCGCCCCGTTGACGCCTTTCCCGATGAAGGGCACCAACACCATCATGAGCAGCACCAGGGAGGCAATGAACAGCCACGGCGCCAGTTTTTCCCAGACCGCCACCGGCACCTGGAACGCCAGCACCGCCACCACCACCGCCACCACCAGCGACAACACATGGCGCAGCAGGAAGTGCGTGTGGGCGTAACGCGCGAACCGCGGGTTGTCCGGCATGGCGACCGAAGCGGAGTACACCATCACCAGGCCCCACATCAGCAGGGCCACGGTGACCCAGACCAGCGCTTGGTCAAATCCAGCCAACCGGGGTGACGCAGCCGGGTTGCCCGTGAGGCTCTGCCCCCCCAGGCGCACCGGCAGCACCTCAGACGCCGCTTTGCCGACGTTGGAAAACCAGCCCAGGAAACGGGTGCCCGTGGTCATGTGATGTCGGCTCCATCGGGCGCTGAACTGCACTGATCGGCCAGCGCCAGCACCGCGTCACAAAACACCTGCGCGCGGTGCTCGTAGTTGTCAAACATGTCAAAACTGGCACAGGCGGGCGACATCAGCACCGCATCGCCGGTCTGGGCCTGGCGCGCGGCCAGCGCCACCGCGTGCACCATGGAGTCCGCGTCCAGCAGCACCACGCCCGCTTCCAACTGGCAGCGTTGCAGGGCGGCGCGAATCAGCGGCGCATCACGCCCGATCAACACCACCGCCCGCACGTAACGCATGACCGGGTCTGCCAGCGGTGAGAAGTCCTGCCCCTTGCCCTCGCCCCCCAGAATGACCACCAGCTTGCGGTCTGGACCCAGCCCTGACAGTGCCGCCACGGTGGCCCCGACGTTGGTGCCTTTGCTGTCGTCAAAGTATTCCACGTCGTGGACCACCGCCACCGACTCCACGCGGTGCGGTTCACCCCGGTAGTCGCGCAGGCCGTGCAACATCGGGCCCATGCTGCAACCCGCCGCCACCGCCAGGCCCAGCGCCGCCAGGGCATTCGTGGCGTTGTGGCGGCCGCGAATGCGCAGCGCGTCCAGGGGCATCAGCCGCTGGATGTACACCACCTCTTCTTCAGCGCCCTTGCGCCGCTTGAGGGTCTCGTCAGCCTCGGCCGCACGGGCCAACCAGGCCATGCCGTTGACGGTTTCAATGCCGTAATCGCCTGGGCGTTTGGGCTCGTCGCCGCCAAATGTCAGGCAGGTGCGAACGGTTTTGCCTTTGACCAGCGGGGGGGTCGCCTGCATCACCAACGGGTCGTCGCGGTTGAGCAGCATGACACCGGTGGCGCCATAAACCCGGGCTTTGGCTGCGCTGTAGGCCGCCAGCGTGCCGTGCCAGTCCAGGTGGTCCTGCGTCACATTCAGCACCGTCGCCACGGTGGGCTCAAAGTTGCTGACACCGTCGAGCTGAAAACTCGACAGCTCCAGCACCCAGACGTCAGGCAAGGGGTGTCCATCTCGTGCGGCATCCAGCTTGTCACTCAAGGTGTCGAGCAAGGTGGGGCCGATGTTGCCGGCCACCGCCACGGTTTTCCCGGCGCGCTCGACCAGCTTGCCCGTGAGGGAGGTCACCGTTGTTTTGCCGTTGGTCCCGGTGAT
>JBJXEI010000020.1:0-5395 GCA_046154065.1 Polaromonas sp.
CGCCGCCGTGCCAAAATACCCGCATCTTCCGGAGCTTTCCCCATGATCTTTGCCCCCGACCTGACCACGGTCACCCACGGTATCCAACTGGCGGTGGCCCCGGTGTTTTTGCTCACTGCCGTGTCCGGCATGATCGCTGCCGCCGCCGGTCGGTTGGCCCGCATCATTGACCGTGCGCGTTTTCTGGAAAACAAGCTCGAAGCCGGCACCGTGGAAGAAACCCGCGCCCACAAGATGTACGAAGAGCTGCAAAGCCTGCGCAAACGCGGCTGGCTGGTCAACAGCTGCATTGCGCTGCTGACGTTTTGCGCCATCCTGATCGGCTTCACCATCATCTTGCTGTTTCTGGGGGAAACCGCCGACGTGCCCACGCTGCGCCTGGCCACCGTGTCCTTCCTGACCGGGGTGGTGTGTTTTCTGTCGGCGCTGCTGTGTTTTCTGTTTGAGACCGTGCTGGCCACCCGGCTGCTGCGGTTTGCCCAAATGCCCCCGCCACCGGGCTGAGCAGGGCTGGCGCCTCAGCCCAGCGTGTAGGCCGTTTTCACCGTGGTGAAAAACTCCTGCGCGTACTTGCCCTGCTCACGCGGGCCGTAGCTGGAGCCCTTGCGCCCGCCAAAGGGCACGTGGTAGTCCACCCCGGCGGTGGGCAGGTTCACCATCACCATGCCGGCCTGACTGTGGCGTTTGAAGTGGGTGGCGTGTTTCAGGCTGGTGGTGGCGATGCCGGCGGACAGGCCAAACGGCGTGTCGTTGGCGGTGAACAGTGCCGCTTCGTAGTCTTTCACGCGGATCACACTGGCCACGGGGCCAAACACCTCGTCGCGGTTGATGCGCATGGCGGGCGTGCTCTCGCTGAACAGCGCGGGGGCCATGAAGAACCCGTCGGCCCCGCTGCCCGTGTGGCAGGCCACGCGCTGGCCACCGGCAGCCAGCGTAGCGCCTTCGGCCAGACCGATGGCGACATAACCCAGGTCCTGCTCCAACTGGGCCTGTGAGGCCACCGGGCCGATGTCAGTGCCAGCCGTCAGTGCGTCACCCACCTTGATGCGGGCCATGCGGGCCGTCAGCGCGTCGATGAAGGCCGGGTAGATTTTGTCGGTGACGATCAGGCGGCTGGACGCGGTGCAGCGCTGGCCCGTGGCGTAAAAAGCGCTTTGGGCACTGAGCTCCACGGCCTGCGCCAGGTCCGCGTCGTCCAGAATGATCTGCGGGTTTTTGCCGCCCATTTCCAGCTGCACTTTTTTCAGGCTCAGGGCACAGGCCTGGGCAATGCGGCTGCCCACACCAACCGAGCCCGTGAAGCTGATGGCGTTGACGCCGGGGTGGTTGACCAGCGCGTCGCCGATCACGCGGCCGGGGCCCATGACCAGGTTGAACACGCCCGCCGGAAGGCCGGCGCGGGCAATGATCTCGGCCAGCGCCCAGGCACTGCCGGGCACCAGGTCGGCGGGTTTGAAGACCACACAGTTGCCAAACGCCAGGGCCGGCGCGATTTTCCAGGCCGGGATGGCGATCGGGAAGTTCCACGGGGTGATCAAGCCCACCACACCCACCGGCTCGCGGGTGATCTCAACCCCCACACCCGGCCGCACCGACGGCACGGTTTCACCGGACAGCCGCAGGCATTCACCGGCAAAAAACTTGAAGATCTGCCCGGCACGTGTGACTTCACCAATGCCTTCGGGCCGGGTTTTGCCTTCCTCGCGCGACAGCAGGGTGCCCAGCTCTTCACGCCGGGCCAGGATTTCAGTGCCGATCTTGTCCAGCGCATCGAAGCGTGCCTGAATGCCGGACACCGACCAGGCCGGGAACGCGGCCTGCGCGGCGTGGACGGCGGCGTCCAGCCCGGTGGCGTCGGCCTGGGCGTAGTGGCCAATCACGTCGCTCAGGTTGGACGGGTTGAGGTTGGCGCTGTGCTCGGTGCCGGCGCTGTGGCCGCTGACCCATTCGCCGTTGATGAAGTTGGGGTGCGGGGCGTGGATGTCGTTGATATCAGTCATCGTGGTCAGGCGCTCCATCGCAGCACCAGCGGGTCCAGCCGCTGGGCGGTTTCAATCAGGCCGCAGCGCACATCGGGGTGCATGGCGGGGAAGGGGTGGCGCGGGGCTTCGCAGGCAATCACGCCGCCGGCTTTCATCAGCGCCTTGGCCGTCAAAATGCCGCCCTGGCGGTTTTCATAGTTGATCAGCGGCAGCCAGCGGGTGTACTCGGCCACGGCTTCTTCACGGCGGCCGGCGGTGTAGGCGTCCATGATCTTGCGGATGCCGTCGGGGAAGGCCCCGCCGGTCATGGCCCCTGTTGCCCCGGCGTCCAGGTCGGGCAGCAGGGTGATGGCTTCTTCGCCGTCCCACGGGCCTTCAATCGCGTCGCCGCCCAGGCGGATCAGTTCGCGCAGCTTGGTGGCGGCGCCTGGCGTTTCGATCTTGAAGTAACAGACGTTTTTGATCTCTTTGGCCATGCGCGCCAGGAAGGCGGCCGACAGCACGGTGCCGCTGACCGGGGCGTCCTGAATCATGATGGGGATGTCAATCGCATCAGCCAGGGCGGCGTAGAACTCGTAAATCCGCTCCTCGGGCACCCGGATGGTGGCCCCGTGGTAGGGCGGCATCACCATGACCATGGCGGCACCTAAATCCTGCGCGCGGCGGCTGCGCTCGGCACAGACCTTGGTGCCGAAGTGGGTGGTGGTGACGATGACCGGCACCCGGCCGGCCACGTGTTTCAGGATGGCGGCGGTGAGCACCTCGCGCTCGTCGTCCGACAGCACAAACTGCTCGGAAAAATTGGCCAGAATGCACAGCCCGGTCGAGCCGGCGTCGATCATGAAGTCCACGCAGCGCAGCTGGCTGGGCAAATCGAGCGCGCCTGCCTCGTTGAAGGTGGTGGGCACCACCGGAAATACGCCCTGGTATCTGGCTTGCATGGCGCTTATTCGGTGATGTTGAACTGGTCGAGAAACTCGGTTTTCATCGTCAAGCCCAGGCCGGGTGTGTGGTCGTCGAGCTGGACAAAACCGTTGTCCGCCACCGGCTCGCCGTCAAAGATGTAGTAGAACAACTCGTTGCCGACTTCCACGTCGAACATCGGGAAGTACTCGCTCATGGGCGATGCAATCGTGCTCATGGTCAGGTGGTAGTTGTGCATCTGCCCGGCGTGCGGGATGACGGGCACGCTGTAGGCCTCACACAGCGCGTTGATCTTGTGCGCCGCCGTGATGCCACCGACGCGGTTGGTGTCGTACTGCACCACCGAGATGGCTTTTTTGTCCAGCAGCTGCTTGAAGCCGTAGAGCGAAAACTCATGCTCACCGCCCGAGATCGGGATGCTGGTGAGCTGGTTCAGCTCGGCATAACCGTCGATGTCATCGGCAATCACGGGCTCTTCCAGCCAGCGGGGCTCGAACTTTTCGAGCTTGGGCAGCATGCGTTTGGCGTACTCCAGGTTCCAGCCCATGTAGCACTCCAGCATCAGGTCGGTGTCGTAGCCGATGACCTCACGAATCGCCTCGACCGACTTCAGGTTTTCGGCCACGCCTTTTTGCAGGTGCGCCGGGCCGTAGCCAAAACGCATCTTGAAGGCGGTGAAGCCTTCGTCCTTGTACTTCTGCGCCTCGTCCTGCATGGCCTTGAGGTCGGTGCGGTAGAGCTTGGAGTAATACACCGGGATTTTTTCCTTGGTGCGACCGCCCAGCAGCTTGAAGACGGGTTTGTTCACCGACTTGCCCAGAATGTCCCAGATGGCCAGGTCGATGGCCGAGATGGCCGCCATGGTCACGCCCTTGCGGCCCCAGGCGTGGGTGGCGCGGTACATGCGCTGCCACAGGTATTCGTAGTCCCAGGGGTCCTGGCCCAGCACCAGCGGCGTCAGGTACTGGTCAATGATGGCTTTGGCAATGGCCGGGGCCAGGGCCACGTTGCCCAGGCCGATGATGCCGTCGTCGGTTTCGATCTCCACCACCGTCCAGGAGTGGAAACGGAAGGTGCTCATCGACTCGGTTTTGGAATACACCAGGTCCATGGCGTTGGAGCAAAAGTTGCCTTGTGGCGGCACGGTTTTGCCTTTCCACTCAAAGACACGGGCGCGAACGGATTTGATTTTCATGATGGCGTTTGGTTTGTTTCAGGAAGAAAGCCGTGCCGCACCCATGCGGCAGGCGATGTGAAAAGCGTTCAGCGTGGCGTTGACGTCGGCTACCCCCTGGCCCACGATGTCGTAGGCCGTGCCGTGGGCCGGCGTGGTGATAGGAATCGGCAGGCCGCCCTGCACCGTGACCCCCTTGCTGAAGCCCATCAGCTTGATGGCGATCTGCCCCTGGTCGTGGTACATGGTGACGATGGCCTGGTAGAGCCCGTCACGGGCCTTCAAAAAGATGGTGTCGGCGGGGAAGGGCCCATCGACCGGGAAGCCGCTGGCGCGCAACTGCTCCACGGCGGGCGCGATGATGTCGATTTCTTCGCGCCCGCACACACCGCCGTCACCGCCGTGTGGGTTGAAGGCGGCAATTGCGACCTTGGGGCTGGCCGTGCCGCTGGCCTGCAGGGACTGGTAAATCAGCCGCGCGGCACTGACGATGCGTTCGGTGCTCAGCATGGCGGCCGCGTCCTTGAGCGGGATGTGGGACGACACCCGGGACGTCCACAAATCACCCAGGGTGTTGAACTCGCAAAAGTAGCCGGTCACCCCCAGGCACTGGGCAAAGTGGTGTAGCTCGTCCTCGTGCTGCATGCCGCCGTTTTTCATGGCCTGCTTGTTCAGCGGCGCAAAACAGATGGCATCGACCTCGCCGCGTTTGGCCCCGTCCATGCACAGGTCCAGCACCTTGAGCACGGCCGTGCCGCACGCCGCCTGCGCCAGACCCAGCTGGACCTGGGTGGCATTGAGCGTGTCCACCGCCAGAAACGCCGGCAGGCGCTGGTCGGGGCGGCTGCGCACGTCGGCCAGGCTGAGCGTGGGCTGCGTGGCCACGTCCACGCCCGCCGTGGCCTGGCCCTGCAGCCACAGCCACGGGTCACCCACCAGCACGATGTTGGCCGCGTCGGTGATGCCAGGCTGGCTCAGCAGCCGGGCGATCAGCTCGGGGCCGATGCCTGCGGCGTCACCCAGGGTCAGGGCCACCACGGGCAAGGGAGCTTGTGTCGTTGATGTCATCGTTTTATTCCAGCTTGATGTTTTTCTTGGCAATCAGGTCGCCGTAGCGCTTGTTTTCGTCAGTGTGGAACTGGGCAAACTGCGCCTGCGTCATGGGCGTCAGGTCGGCGCCAATCGCGCCCAGCCGGGTCTGGGTTTCAGGCGCGGCCAGCACCTTGGTGACCTCGGCGTAGACCCGGTCCTGCACCGCTTTGGGCGTGGCGGCAGGCATGTAAATGCCGTACCAGGCGCTCATCTCCACGCCTTT
>JBJXEI010000021.1:0-34691 GCA_046154065.1 Polaromonas sp.
GTGCTGCGCGAACTTCCCTGAAAGAGACCCCCCATGACCACCCTTGACCACTGCCGCGCCCTGGACGCACAAGACCCGCTGCGCGATTTGCGCCACCAGTTCACCCTGCCTGACGGCGTGATCTACCTTGACGGCAACTCCCTGGGCGTGCTGCCCCGCACCGCCGCCCACCGCGTGGCCCAGGCCGTGACCCAGGAATGGGGCCAGGGCCTGATCCGCAGCTGGAACAGCGCCGGCTGGTTTGACCTGCCGCAGCGCCTGGGCAACAAGATCGCCACGCTGATCGGCGCCGGGCCGGGCGAGGTGGTGGCCACCGACAGCACCTCCATCAACCTGTACAAGGTGCTCAGCGCCGCGCTGAACATGGCCGCCGAAGACGCGCCCGACCGCAAGGTGCTGGTCAGCGAACGCAGCAACTTCCCGACCGACCTCTACATCGCCGAAGGCCTGTGCAAGGCACGCGGCCTGCAGCTGCGGCTGGTGGAACCCGAGGACATCGCCGCCGCCTTGACCCCGGACGTGGCGGTGCTGATGCTCACCCACGTCAACTACCGCACCGGGGCCATGCACGACATGCCCACCGTCACCGCAGCCGCCCACGCCGCCGGGGCGGTCACGGTGTGGGACCTGGCCCACAGCGCTGGCGCCGTGCCGGTGGACCTGACCGGCGCGCAGGCGGACTTTGCCGTCGGCTGCGGCTACAAGTACTTCAACGGCGGCCCCGGTGCCCCCGCGTTTGTGTGGGTCCACCCCCGGCACGCCGAGCGTTTCTGGCAACCCTTGTCAGGCTGGTGGGGCCACGCCGCCCCGTTTGCCTTCACGCCCGACTACCAACCCGCCCCCGGCATCACCCGCTACCTGTGCGGCACCCAGCCCATCCTGAGCCTCACAGCCCTGGACTGCGGGCTGGACACCCTGCTGGCCGCACAGCCCCTGGGTGGCATGGTCGCACTGCGCGCCAAATCACTGGCACTGACCGACCTGTTCATCACCCTGGTCGAAGAACGCTGCGCCGGCCACGGCCTGGGCCTGGCCACGCCCCGCGCCCATTCGCAACGCGGCTCACAAGTCTGCCTGACCCGCGCCACCGGGGCGTACGCCATCGTGCAGGCGCTGATTGCCCGTGGCGTGATTGGGGACTTCCGCGCCGGGGACGGTGACGAAGGCCAACACCTCGACATCCTGCGCTTCGGCTTCACACCGCTGTACATCGGGTTTGAAGACGTTTGGCACGCCGTGGAACACCTGCGCCAGGTGCTGGAAAAGGCGGAGTGGCAGCAAGCCCAGTTCAACCAAAAGAACGCGGTGACCTGACAAAAAGGCCCCCACGGTCGTCCACTGCGTGTGCTCCCTGCCCCCCGAGGGGGCCGCTGCGCCTGCGGCCCGGCAAAGCCGGTTCCGCGGCCCCTGCCCATCTCAATACCACAACCTTCTCTTTCCGATTGGAGAGCATCCATGAACACACAACAACCCGAAGACATAGTGCGCGACGAAAAAGCCCAGCTCGACTTCAGCCAGTCCATGAGCTACGGCGACTACCTGCAGCTCGACGCGCTGCTGGGGGCCCAAAAACCCCTGTCGCCCGAGCACAACGAGCTGCTTTTCATCATCCAGCACCAGACCAGCGAGCTGTGGATGAAACTGCTGCTGCACGAGCTGCACGCCGCCATTGGCAACGTGGCCGCCGACGAGCTGGGCAGCGCCTTCAAACAGCTGGCCCGCGTCAGCCGCATCATGGAGCAGCTCACCAGCGCCTGGGACGTGCTGGCCACCATGACCCCGCCCGAGTACAGCGCCCTGCGCCCTTACCTCGCGCAGTCCAGCGGGTTTCAAAGCGCGCAGTACCGCTGTATCGAGTTTGCGCTGGGCAACAAAAACGCCGCCATGCTCAAACCCCACGCCCACCGACCCGACCTGCTGACCACCGTGCAGGCCGCGTTTGTCGCCCCGTCGCTGTACGACGAAGCCCTGCGCCTGCTGGCCCGGCGCGGCCTGCCCGTGCCCGCCAGCCACACCCAACGCGACTGGACCCAGCCCTACACCGCCAATGACGGCGTGGAGCAAGCCTGGCTGGCCGCCTACCGCAACCCCCAACAGCACTGGGACCTGTACCAGCTGGGCGAAGAACTTACCGACCTGGAAGACGCCTTCCGCCTCTGGCGCTTTCGCCACGTCACCACGGTGGAGCGCGTCATCGGCTTCAAACGCGGCACCGGCGGCACCGGCGGCGTCAGCTACCTGCGCAAGATGCTGGACGTGGTGCTGTTCCCCGAGATCTGGACGCTGCGCACGGCGTTGTGAGGGGCTAAGAAGGTTTGCAGGGCTTACAAAGGGTTGAAATTGAACTTCAGAGTTAAATTTCAACCTTCAAACACCATTTTCGGGATCAAATCAGCCGCTAGCCATTGTTTTTATTGCCTGGCGCGCTACTGATTTGATAGTAAATCACCGCCAATCAGCGCGCCCCATACAACCACGGCATGTCCAGCAGGCGGCGGCCCAGCAGCTTCATGGCGGTGTCGCGCCCCCAGCGCAGCGGGCCGGTGGCGTGAAAAACCTCGCCGTTGCGCTTGGCTTTGGCCTGCACGCGGGCGTTGCGTTGCCAGCGGGCGTGGGCAAACTGTTGCAGGGCTGTCGGCACGTCAGCTACACGGGTCACGCCGCGCCACGCGTCGCCTAACGCAGCGGCGTCTTCAATCGCCATGCCCGCGCCTTGCGCCAGATACGGCCGCATCGGGTGCGCGGCGTCACCCAGCAAGGCAACGCGGCCCACAGCGTGCTGGTGTGCGCCCAGCATGGGTGGGCGTTCGAACAGCGCCCAGCGCCGCCAGCGGGGCACCGCAGCCATTTGTGCCATCAGCGCTGGGCAGCTGCCCGCCAGCGCGGTGCCCAGGTCGGCCGCCATGTTCGCGGCCTGAACGCTGTTGTCCCACGGGTCGGCCCCGTCGGGCAGCTGGCCGTGGACGATGGCCACCAGGTTGAGCTGCTCACCACCCCGCACGGGGTATTGCACGATGTGCAGGCGCGGGCCCAGCCACACGGTGACGTGCTGCGAGCGCAGGGCCTCGGGCAGGTCTGACTGCAGCACCAGCGCCCGGTAGGCCAGGTGCCCGGTGGCCAGCGGGGGTGCATCCAGCAGCAGTTGCTGGCGCACGGCGCTCCACAAACCATCGGCGCCAATCAAGGCGTCAGCCTCGATATCCGGGAAATCAGGCGTCTGCACGATAACGGCGTCTGGCGTCTGGCTGAAAGCCAACAGAGGCCTTCTCACATGCAGGCGGGTGTTGCCCTGCTGTTGCACGGCCCGCAACAGCAAGGCATGCAGGTCGGCGCGATGCACGGTGGCGTAGGGCGCTCCGTAGCGCTTTTGCATGGCGGCGCCTAACGGCAGCTCGCCCAGCGTGTGCCCGGTGGTGGCGCTGCGCACCTGCAGCTTGTCAGGGAAAGCAGCCACGTCGGCCAGCGCTGAGCCCAAGCCCCAGCGGTGCAGCAGCCGGGTGGCGTTGGGCCCCAACTGGATACCTGCGCCGACCTCGCTTGAGAAGGCATCGGCCTGCTCGAACAGACGTACTTCACACCCTGCCCGGCCCAGGGCCAACGCAGCCGCCAGCCCGCCAATGCCCCCCCCGGTGACGATGACCTGCCCGCTCACGCAGCAAGCAACTGGCGCAGCACGTAGGGCAGAATGCCGCCGTTCTGGTAGTAGTCCACCTCGATCGGGGTGTCCACGCGCAGCGTGACCGTCACCTCTTTTTTGGAGCCGTCGGCGCGGGTGATGACCAGCTTGGCGTCACTTTGCGGTTGGAGTTGCGGGTGTGGCAGCACGTCGATGACTTCGTCGCCTTGAAGCCCCAACGTTTCCCACGACTCACCGGCCTTGAACTGCAGCGGCAGCACGCCCATGCCAACCAGGTTGCTGCGGTGGATGCGCTCAAAACTGCGCGCCACCACGGCCTTGATGCCCAGCAGCTGCGTGCCTTTGGCGGCCCAGTCGCGGGACGAGCCGGTGCCGTATTCTTCCCCCGCAAAAATCACGGTGGGCGTGCCTTCGGCCATGTACTTCATGGCGGCGTCATAAATAGGCATTTTGTCCTGGCCCGGCTGGAACAGCGTCACGCCGCCCTCTTCCCGCGAGCCGGTGCTGTCAGGGGGAATCATCAGATTTTTGATGCGCACGTTGGCAAAGGTGCCGCGCATCATCACGTCGTGGTTGCCCCGCCGCGCGCCGTAGCTGTTGAAGTCGGCCTTTTGCACGCCGTGCGCCTGCAGCCACAGCCCGGCAGGGGAGCTGGCCTTGATGGAGCCGGCGGGTGAAATGTGGTCGGTGGTGATGGAGTCGCCAAACAGGGCCATGATGCGGGCGTTTTTGACAGAATATGCCTCATTTGTGCCACCGGCCTTGGTGTTGCTTGCCGGATCAGCTATGTTTTCCATAGCAAAATCCTTGAAAAACGGTGGCTCGGCGATGTAGGTGCTGGCCGGCCAGGTGTAGCGGGTGCCGGTCACACCCTTGATTTTTTCCCACAGCTTGCCGGGCTCGGTCTTGACCTTGGCGTAGTTGGCGCGAAAAGCCTTGCCGTTCATGGCGTACTTCATGAGTTGTTCGATCTCGTCCGTGGTCGGCCAGATGTCGCCCAGGTAGACGTCTTTGCCTTTTTTACCCTGACCAACGGGCTCGGTCATCAGGTCCCGCAGCACCGTGCCGGCAATCGCGTAGGCCACCACCAGTGGCGGGCTGGCCAGAAAGTTGGCCTTCAGGTTGGGGTGAATACGCGCTTCAAAATTGCGGTTGCCCGACAGCACGGCCGCGCAGACCAGGTCGTTCTGCGTGATGGTGTCGTTGATCTCAGGCGTCAAATCCCCGGCGTTGCCGATGCAGGTGGTGCAGCCGTAGCCCGCCAGCGAAAAGCCGAGTTTTTCGAGGTAGGGCAACAGACCCGCCTCCGTCAGGTACTCGGTCACGATGCGGGAGCCGGGGGCCAGCGAGGTTTTGATGTGCGGGGCCACTTTCAGGCCCGCTTCCACCGCCTTTTTGGCCAGCAGGCCGGCCGCCAGCAGCACGCTGGGGTTGGAGGTGTTGGTGCAGCTGGTAATCGCTGCGATCAGCACGTCGCCATGGCCGATGCTGAGGCCTGCGGGGGCCGAAGACGTGGATGCGGCGTCCGACCGCGAGGCCGCCCGCGTGGGGCGGCTGCCTTCCATCTCGACCACCATGCGGGGCGCGCCCAGCGGCGTGGGCCGCTCGCCAGGGGCATGGTCCAGCTGGTCACTGCCGGTGTGCGGTAGCAGGTGGCGGGTGGCCAGCACATCAGCCGACTGGTTGAAGCCGTTGCTGGCAATCGGCTGGCTGAACAGGCTGGTGAACTGCGCCGCCACGTTACCTAGCTCAATGCGGTCTTGCGGACGTTTGGGGCCGGCCAGGCTGGGCGTCACGTCGCCCAGGTCCAGCGTGACGACCTGCGAATAATCAATGTCGCCTTTTTTGGCCACACCGAACAGGCCCTGCGCCTTGAAGTAGGCCTCGAACGCTTCGATCTCGGTCTTGGTGCGGCCGGTGCCCTTGAAGTAGGCCAGCGTTTTTTCATCAACCGGGAAAAATCCCATGGTGGCACCGTACTCCGGGGCCATGTTGCCAATGGTGGCGCGGTCAGGCAGGCTCAGGGTGCGGGTGCCTTCGCCGAAAAACTCCACAAACTTGCCGACGACTTTTTCACGGCGCAGCTGCTCGGTCACGCGCAACACCAGGTCGGTGGCGGTCACGCCTTCACGCAGCGTGCCGGTCAACTCGAACCCGACGACGTCAGGCGTCAAAAAGTACACCGGCTGGCCCAGCATCGCGGCTTCGGCCTCGATGCCGCCACAGCCCCAAGCCACCACACCGATGCCGTTGATCATGGTGGTGTGGCTGTCGGTGCCGACCAGCGAGTCGGGGTAGTACACATCCGCTTTGGTTTTGTGCACGCCGCGCGCCAAATATTCGAGGTTGACCTGGTGGACGATGCCAAAGCCGGGCGGCACCACACCGAAGGTGTCGAACGCCTGCATGCCCCATTTCATGAACTGGTAGCGCTCGTTGTTGCGCTGAAACTCCAGCTTCATGTTCAGGTCCAGCGCCTTTTTGGTGCCGTAGTAGTCGACCATGATCGAGTGGTCAACCACCAGGTCGACTGGCACCAGCGGCTCGATGCGTTTGGGGTCCTTGCCCAGGCGGGCGGCCACGCTGCGCATGGCGGCCAGGTCGGCCAGCAGCGGCACGCCGGTGAAGTCTTGCAGCACCACACGCGAGACGACAAACGGGATTTCTTGCGTGCGCTTGGCGTTGGGCTGCCAGTTGGCCAGCTCGGCCACATGCTCGGGCGTGACACGCTGGCCGTCGCAGCTGCGCAGCACGGATTCGAGCACGATGCGCAGCGACACCGGCAGGCGTGAGATGTTGGGGAATTGTTTGGCCAGGGCGGGCAAGGAGAAAAAAGTCCCCTGCTTGCCCGAGGCGGTTTTGAAGGTTTTGCGGGTGGACGCAAACGCGTGGGGGGTTTGCTTGGCGGCCCGTGGAGGGGTGGACGACTTGGCCATGGCGACTCCTTTGATTCAAACGGCAAACCCCATTCTGGCAGGCGACAGAGGTCCCTGCGCGGTTTTGCGCAGATGGCCTACAGGCTTGTGTGCGCTTTGGGCTGCGTCAGGCAGGCGCGGGAAACACGTGGGCCCGGCCCACCACATGAATGCGCACCGTGGCCCCAATGGGCGGCACCTGCTGCGCCGGGCTGCGCACCAGCAGGGGAGCATCGGCCTGGGCTGAAGACTTGCCCATCAGTTGTACCGACAGCACACACACCGAACCGCCGAAATCGGTGTCGGTGACCGTGCCATAGCACACCGCAGGCTCTGCGGGGGCCGCGGACCCAAGGGGTACAGGCGTGACGCCCAATTGCTCGGGCCGCAGCATGATCTGCGCGGGGCCGTTGCGCTGGTCGTCATTGACGGCCACGCGGCCCAGTGCGCAGTCGGCCCAGCCCCCGCCCAGCTGGGCGGGCAGCACGATGGACTCACCCAGAAAACTGGCGGTCTCCGCGTCGCGCGGCTGCAAATAGACCTCGGCCGGGGGCCCCGCTTGCACCAGTCGGCCAGCGCGCATCACCGCCACCTGATCGGCAAACGACAGCGCCTCCGACTGGTCATGGGTGACCAAAATGGTGGTGATGCCCGCAGCGCCAAGCAGTTGCGCAACGGCTTTTCGGGTGCTGGCACGCAGCCCGGTGTCGAGCGCGGAGAAGGGTTCGTCCAGCAGCATCAACCGCGGGCTTTGCGCCAACGCACGGGCCAGCGCCACGCGCTGCTGCTGGCCGCCAGATATCTCATGCGGGTGGCGCTTGAGCATGGCGGTGTCCAGCGCCACCATGTCCATCAGCTCGGCGATGCGCTGGGCCCGTTGGGGGGTGGTTTTGGGCAGACCAAAACCGACATTGCCCTCGACCGTCAGGTGCGGGAACAGCGCGCCGTCCTGCGGCACAAAGCCGATGCCGCGCAGATGGGCGGGCACCGCGTTGGGCCCGTCGGCCAGTGGCTGGCCGCCCAGCGTGACGCGGCCCACATCGGGGGCCTCAAAGCCCGCGATGATGCGCAGCAAGGTGGTCTTGCCTGAACCCGACGGCCCGACGATGGCGGTGCGGCTGCCCGCTGCGACGCGCAGGTCAATGCCAGCCAGCACTTCAAGCCGGCCGTAGTATTTGCGCACTGCGTGCAGTTCAAGCGAGGTCATCGGCCAGCCGTTCGTTTGGATTGGGTGTAGAGCAGCCAGGTCATGGGCAGCGACAGCAGCACCATGATCAGGGCATAAGGGGCGGCAGCGGCGTAGTCGATCTCGCTGCTGTAGGCCCAGAAAGAAGTCGACAGCGTGCGTGTGCCGTTGGGGGCCAGCATCAAGGTGGCAGTGAGTTCATTGGTGATGCCCAGGGCAACCAGCGCTGCACCGGCGGCCGCCGACGGTGCGGCCAGCCGCATCGTGACAGACCACAGCGCCTGCGCGGGGGTACGGCCCAGGCTGCGCGCGGCGCGTTCCAGCTCGACCGGTGCCTGGGCAATGCCCGCGCGCAGGCTGATCAGCGCGCGGGGCAGAAACATCAGCAGGTAGGCGGTCAGCACCGTCACCACCGTCTGATAGATCGGCAGGCGCACGGTCAGCGTCACCAGCGCCAGCGCAATCACCACGCCTGGCAGGGAACCCACCATGTAGTTGCACGCTTCCATCACCCGTTGGAACTTGCCAGGTGCGCGGATGGACAGCCAGGCCATGGGCACCGCTGCGATGGTGGTGATGACCGCGCCCGCCAGCGCCAGGCCCAGCGTTTGCAGCAGCGCCGTGCCAATGTCTCCCTGCTGCCAGACCGCTGCGCCGCCAAACACCAGCCAGCGCGCCAGCGTGACCAGCGGCACGCCCAGCGCCAGCACGGTGGTGGCCAATGGCAGCAGCTGGCACAGCCACTGCCAGCGGCCCAAGGCGCGCCTGATGGGCATGCGCGCCGCGCCTGTGCCCACGCGGGCATAACGCTCTCGGCCGCGTGCAAGGTTTTCGAACGCCAGCAGCGCAAAGCAGCACACCACCAGCACGCCCGACAGCATGTTGGCGGCCGGCCCGTTGTACGTAGACTGGAACTGGTCCACGATGGCGGTGGTGAAGGTGTCGTAGCGAATCATCACGTACAGGCCATATTCAGCCAGCAGGTGCAGCCCCACCAGCAACGAGCCGCCGCAAATGGCCAGGCGCAGCTGCGGCAGCACCACGCGGAAAAACACCGCCCCAGGTGCCAAGCCCAGCGAAGCAGCGGTGTCTTCCATGCCCGGGTCCAGCCGGCGCATGGCAGCCGAGAGGGGCAGGTACAAAAATGGAAAGTACGCCACCACAGACACCAGCACTGCCCCCGCCAGGCCGTGCAGCGCGGGCGCGACCGTCAT
Organism: Polaromonas sp.; assembly: GCA_046154065.1. Taxonomy (GTDB): domain Bacteria; phylum Pseudomonadota; class Gammaproteobacteria; order Burkholderiales; family Burkholderiaceae_C; genus Polaromonas. The sequence continues at coordinate 8,953 of JBJXEI010000021.1, forward strand.
CCACGCATAGCTGTGGACAAAGGCCGGCACAGCCAGCGGTGCCACCGCCAGCCAGGCCCAGGTGCGTGCGCCGGGCAGGTCACTGCGCTCGGTCAGCCAAGCCAGCGCCAAGGCCAGAACCACGCAGATCGGCACGGTGAACACCACCAGCAGCGCGGTGTTGACCAGCAGCTCACCCACGCGTGGCCGAAAAATCAGCGCCAGGCTGGTATCCCATCCGGTGTGCACACCGACCCAGACCACAAAGCCCAGCGGCATGAGCGCCAACAGCGACACCAGCAGTGCCGCCGCGCCCACCCAAGTCAAGCGCCGACCCGGCAGGGGCTTGCCAGGAGCCTGCCGCAAGCTGCTGACTGGCAGCGCGGAAAGAGGAACAGCATTCATCGCAACAACAGACCCATCAACAAACTCATGGAGGTTTGGAAAAACTAAAAACCTGCAGGGCACCGGAAAACCGGGCCGCTGCAGGCTGTGTGGCGGGAACGACCCGTCGGCTTAAAGCAGACCGGCCTGCGTCATCAGGTCGCTGACTTTCTTGCTGTTGAGTTTGGACGGCTCCACCTTGGGGGCTTGCAGATCGGCCAGGGGCACCAGATTGGCATGCGACTGCGCGCCCTTGCCCACCACGTACTCATACGCGTCGCCATTCTTCAAAATGGCTTGGCCGCCCTTGCCTGCCACCCACTGCACAAAGGCCTGTGCTTCGGCCATGTGTTTGCTGGAAGCCAGCACGCCGCCACCCGAGATACTGACAAAGGCACCCGGGTCCTGGCGGCGGAAGTAATGCAGGGCCACGTTGTTGCTGTTCTCACCCGTCTTGGCCTGGTCACCGAAGAAGTAATAGTGGTAGATGATCCCGCCCTCGATCTGGCCGGCGTTGACCGCTTTCATGACAGTGCTGTTGCCTTTGTAGGGAACGGCGTTTTCTTTCATGGACTTGAGCCAAGCGGCGGTGACGGCCTCACCCTTGAGCTCCAGCAGTGCACTGACGATGGCCTGAAAGTCAGCGCCCGAAGGCGAAGCGGCCCAGCGGCCTTTCCAGTTCGGGTCCGCCAGGTCCAGCATGGACTTGGGCAACTGCGCGCTGCTCAGCTTGGCCTTGTTGTAGGCAAACACCGTGGTGCGGGCAGCGATGCCGATCCAGCGGCCATTGGCGGGGCGAAAGCTGTCGGTGACTTCGGCCAGCGTGGCGGGGTCGAGGGGTGCGAACAGTCCCGCGCCGTCCACCAGCGCCATCGCGGGCGAGTTTTCGGTCAGGAACACGTCGGCTGGCGAGGCAGCGCCCTCCTGCACGATCTGGTTGCCCAGTTCGGTGTCACTGCCATTGCGCATGGTGACCTTGATGCCGGTTTCCTTGGTGAAGGCCTGCGCCCATTCCTTCGTCAGACTCACATGTTGGGCGTTGTAGACCACGATGCCATCTGCCGAAGGTGTCACGCGCCCTTGCGCTGAAGCCGTCAGTGGCGCGGCCACCATGGTGATACCCAACGCAATGGCACTGAACAGTGACGTGGAAAACAATCTCATGCAAACACCTTTTCAGAAAACGGAAGCGGATGGCGGCGCATCCAGATAACGCAAATAAGAATTACTTGCGTTATCAATGTTAACCCGATTGGCCAATTTTTTCAGGGTGTCGGCACGCACTGACAGGCATGCAAGCGAGTCGCTGATGAAGCCCCTGATCTCAGGCTCCTAGGATGAATGCTTCACAACGCCAATGACCCTGAAGGAAACCCGCTATGACCGATACAACCGACCAGAAAGTTCTCTGGGATTTGATCAAAGACATCCGATTCGGCATGCTCACCCACCGCCACGCCGACGGCATGCTGCACAGCGTGCCGCTGACCACCCAGAACGGCAAGGACGACCAAGCCGACACCCTGTACTTTTTTGTCGCCCGCCAGAGCGACATTGCCACCCATGTAGTCCAAGACCCGAATGTGAATGTGTCTTACGCCGACCTGGGCGACGACAGCTACGTGTCGGTGTCTGGCAAGGCCACCATTGTGGAAGACGCTGCCAAAAAAGAGGCTCTTTTCTCGGGCATGGCCAAGGCTTGGTTCCCCGGTGGCCCGACGGACCCGGCGCTGGCACTCCTGGCCGTGAAAATCGGCCATGCCGAGTACTGGGACGTCAAGGAGAGCAAGATGTTGCAATTGGTCAAGATGGCCAAGGCCGCCATCACAGGCAAGCCGCCGAGCGGCATGGGCGAACACAAAGAGCTCACGCTGAATTGAGGCGTTGGCCAGAGCTGCGGACAACGGAGCCTTATGCCCGACGTGCCGCAACACCAACAATCCAACCGAAAGACTGCATCTGAGAATAAAAAAAGCCGCGAATTTCGCGGCTTTTTTGTGATCTCAAACGGAGCTTCAAGCAGCCACGCCGTCTTTCACCGTGTCCGCCATGTCGGTGTAATCCTTGACTTTGTCAAAGTTCAGGTATTGGTAGACCGTTCCTGCGGCAGCAGTCAGCACACCCATGTCGGCCATGTACTCCGCCTTGGTCGGGATACGGCCCAACTTGGAGCAGATCGCGGCCAGTTCAGCCGAGCCAAGGTACACGTTGGAGTTTTTGCCCAAGCGGTTGGGGAAGTTGCGCGTTGACGTAGAAAACACGGTAGCGCCTTCTTTGACCTGCGCCTGGTTGCCCATGCACAAAGAGCAACCGGGCATTTCCATGCGCGCACCGGCCGAGCCCAGCACACCGTAGTGGCCTTCTTCGCTCAGTTGTTTGGCATCCATCTTGGTCGGTGGGGCCATCCACAGCTTGACGGGAATGTCACGCTTGTTTTCGAGCAGCTTGGACGCCGCGCGGAAATGGCCGATGTTGGTCATGCAACTGCCGATGAACACTTCATCAATCTTGCTGCCCGCCACGTCAGCCAGCGTTTTCACGTCGTCCGGATCGTTCGGGCAAGCCACGATCGGCTCATGGATGTCAGCCAAGTCGATCTCGATGACCGCTGCGTATTCTGCGTCCGCATCGCCCTTGAGCAATTGCGGGTCAGCCAGCCAGGCTTCCATGGCCTTGATGCGGCGGTTGATGGTGCGCACGTCTTCGTACCCTGTGGCAATCATCCACTTCAACATTGTGATGTTGCTGGTGATGTACTCGATGATCGGCTCTTTGTTCAGGTGCACCGTGCAACCACCGGCAGAACGTTCAGCCGAAGCATCGCTCAGCTCAAACGCCTGCTCGACCTTCAGGTCTGGCAAGCCTTCGATTTCCAGAATACGGCCCGAGAAGATGTTCTTCTTGCCCTGCTTGGCCACCGTCAGCAAACCGGCCTTGATGGCGTACAGCGGAATCGCGTTGACCAGGTCACGCAGCGTAATGCCAGGCTGCATTTCACCTTTGAAGCGCACCAGCACGGACTCGGGCATGTCCAGCGGCATCACGCCGGTGGCAGCGCCGAAGGCCACCAGGCCGGAGCCAGCCGGAAAGCTGATGCCAATCGGGAAACGGGTGTGGCTGTCGCCGCCGGTGCCAACGGTATCAGGCAACAGCATGCGGTTGAGCCAGCTGTGGATGATGCCGTCACCGGGACGCAGGGGCACGCCGCCACGGGTGCTCATGAAGTCTGGCAGTTCGTGGTGCATCTTCACGTCCACCGGCTTGGGGTAAGCGGCGGTGTGGCAGAAGGACTGCATCACCAGATCAGCGCTGAAACCCAGGCAAGCCAGGTCTTTCAGCTCGTCACGGGTCATCGGGCCGGTGGTGTCCTGCGAGCCGACCGAGGTCATCTTGGGTTCGCAGTAAGTCCCGGGGCGAACGCCCTGGCCTTCTGGCAGGCCAACAGCGCGGCCGACCATTTTTTGCGCCAGGGTGAAGCCTTTGCCGCTGCTGACCGGGCTGGTCGGCAAACGGAACTGGGTGGACACAGGCAGGCCCAGGGCGGCCCGAGCCTTGGCGGTCAAGCCGCGGCCAACGATCAGGGGAATACGGCCGCCGGCACGCACTTCGTCAAACAGCACATCGCTTTTGAGCTTGAACTCGGCGATGACCTGGCCGCCCTTGAGCGCCTTGCCGTCGTACGGACGCAGCTCGATCACGTCGCCCATGGCCATCTGGCTCACGTCGAGCTCGATCGGCAGCGCGCCGGAGTCTTCCATGGTGTTGTAGAAAATCGGAGCGATCTTGGAGCCCAGGCAGACGCCACCGAAACGTTTGTTCGGCACGAACGGGATGTCTTCGCCTGTGAACCAAAGCACCGAGTTGGTGGCAGATTTGCGGGAAGAACCGGTCCCCACCACGTCGCCCACGTAGGCCACGAGGTTGCCCTTGGCTTTGAGCTCTTCGATGAACTTGACGGGGCCGCGTTTGCCGTCTTCTTCTGGTGTGACACCAGGGCGGGCGTTCTTGTGCATCGCCAGCGCGTGCAGCGGAATGTCCGGGCGGCTCCACGCGTCAGGCGCGGGGGACAGGTCATCGGTGTTGATCTCGCCAGCGACTTTGAAAATCGTCAGCGTGATGGACTCAGGCACTTCAGGGCGGCTGGTGAACCATTCAGCGTCCGCCCAGCTTTGCAGCACGGCTTTGGCCTGGGCATTGCCCTTGTCGGCCTTGTCCTTGACGTCATGGAACTGGTCAAACATCAGCAGCGTGTTTTTCAGGCCGTTGGCGGCCTGCTCAGCGACCAGCGCATCGGCGTCATCGAGCAGCTCGATCATCGGGCTGATGTTGTAGCCGCCCAGCATGGTGCCCAGCAATTGCGCGGCGTGCTTGCGTGAAATCAGGGCGCACTGCTCGGTGCCGTGGGCGACGGCGGCCAGGTAGCTGGCCTTGACCTTGGCAGCATCGTCCACGCCAGCAGGCACACGGTGCGTGATGAGGTCCACCAGAAAAGCCTCTTCACCGGCCGGGGGGGCTTTGAGCAGCTCGATCACTTCGCCGGCCTGCTTGGCAGACAGGGGCAGCGGCGGAATGCCGACGGCTGCGCGGTCAGCGATGTGAGCGCGGTAGGTTTGCAGGAAATCAGACATGGGGTTTCTTCCTTTATTCAAATGGCAGTCAAAGGCGGGGGCAAATCAAAAAGTGGCTTATTTGGCGGCGGGCGCTTGAGGCGACGCAGGCTGAATGAAGTCAGGGGTGTTGGCCGGTACGATCCGGGCGACAGGTGCAGCAGGCGCTGCGTCCAAGATGCCAGGTGCAGGGTTTGTCTTCAACGCGTCTGCAAAGGTAACTTGCGCCGGGCTCATGCACTCATCCGCCAAGCGCTGTCCCAGCTTTTGGCTCATCAGCATGGATTTATTGCCAAGCTGCAGCCACATGGCACCGGCTTTGGGGTCTTCGAGGCGAATGGCACCGGTGCGGCTTTCGACGGGGTGCATGCGAAACCGGTTGTTCTTGGTTTGCACCATGAAAAATCCAGGTCGCTTGCTGTCCGCCGTCAGCGTGACCGATGAGCCCAACTCGCAAGGGATGTTGCCGACATACACCCGCTTGGCAAGCTCCAGGTCGTCGGCGCTGAGCTTGACATTCAGATCATCATCAATCGGCGTGACTTCCTCCACCGCCTTGAGCGCGGAGCGACGAACGGCGGCCGGTGAGGCCTTCACAGCCGGAGCTGGCTTCACGACGGCTTTGGGGGCCGCCTTGGCGGTCGGGCTGGGTTGGGCCAGAGCCAATGCAGGGGCCATCAACAAAACCGCAGCTGTTAGAGCAAACTTCATGGAAATCCTTCAAAACGGTGGGGGTCAATGCGGCGCAGCAGAAAAATACCGCTGCGACTCGGCGGGCAGCGCACAGCCAGTCTGGTGAGCCCTGACAAGCACCTGCCAAAAATACCGGTAACTGGCGCGGTCGTGCAGTTTCCCATCGAAACCAATGGGCGCCCATTGCGCTGCTTCAGCAGCAGCTATTATTTTTGTAGCATTCTCAATCTCACCCTCTGTTGGAGAAAAGGCCGCCAGAATGGGTCTGATCTGACTGGGGTGAATACTCCACATGCGGGTGTAGCCCAGTTGCTGTGCGGCCTGACGGGCCGCAGCCGCGAGCGCATCCAGATCCGTGAACTCGGTGACCACGCCATGTGACGGGGTCTTGCCATGCGCATGACAGGCCGACGCGATCTCCAGCTTGGCACGCACCACCAACGGGTGCGTGAACTGCCCCTGGCTGGACATGCCGCTGGCCGGAATGGCACCGCCATGGCTGGACACAAAATCCATCAAACCAAAGCTGAGCGACTGAACACGGGGATGTGCTGCGATGTCAAAAGCCTGGTGTACAGCACCGGGCGACTCGATCAGCACATGCAGCGGCAATTGGGTGGTAGCCGCAGCCACCAAGGCCTGCTCTGCGCGCTCCACATCACGCACTGACTCAACCTTGGGCACCATGATGTGACACAACTGGTGGCCAACACGGCCTGCAATGGTGGCCATATCGGCCTCGAATGAGGGGTGGTCCACGGCATGAACCCTCACCGCCACACGGGCCTTACCGCCAGAGCGGCGGCCGGCTTCAGCCGCCAGCTCCACCACCATGGCGGCATGGTCGGCTTCACCACCGGAGGGCGCGCCGTCTTCGCAGTCCAGGGTGACGTCAAAGACGCAGGCCCCGAACTCGTCCAACATCTCGGCCTGCAGCTGCAGGCTTTTGCGCATCCGCGCCTCCACGCCGCTGTAGTGGTCACACACAGGTAAAAAACCTGTCGCGGCCTGAGCGCCAAGAAGAACGTCGCGTGGGTGAAAAGACGATGCCCCCACGCTTGTCGCTTCGCGTACTGCGCTGCCCCCCGAGGGGGCTGTGCTTGCTTGGGGCTGCCCGGCGCGGCGCACGTCTAGCATGGCGATTTAGAGCAGATGGGCAACGCCTGCCTGCTCACCCTGCAACTCTTCCAGGGTTTTGTTGATGCGTTCCTGGCTGAAAGCGTCAATCGCCAAGCCGTCAACGACTTTGTATTCGCCGCCTTCGCAGGTCACGGGGAAGCCAAACATGGTGTCAGCGGGAATGCCGTACTGGCCGTCCGATGGAATACCCATCGTGACCCACTTGCCGTTGGTGCCCAAGGCCCAGTCGCGCATGTGGTCAATGGCGGCGTTGGCAGCGGAAGCCGCTGACGATACACCACGTGCTTCGATGATGGCTGCACCGCGCTTGCCCACCGTCGGCAGGAAGGTGTTGGCGTTCCACTCTTGGTCGTTGATCATCGCAGCGACACTTTCACCATTGATGGTGGCGAAACGGTAGTCCGCGTACATCGTGGGCGAGTGGTTGCCCCACACGGCGAGCTTTTCGATGCTCGAGACAGGCTTGCCGGTCTTGGCAGCGATCTGGCTGGCCGCACGGTTGTGGTCCAGGCGCAGCATGGCGGTGAAGTTCTTGCGTGGCAGGTCCGGCGCGCTTTTCATGGCGATGTAGGCATTGGTGTTGGCAGGGTTGCCGACCACCAGCACCTTGACGTTGCGGCTGGCCACGGCGTTGAGGGCCTTGCCCTGTGCAATAAAGATCGCACCATTGACGGCGAGCAGCTCGGCGCGCTCCATGCCGGGGCCACGTGGACGCGAACCGACCAACAGCGCGTAGTCAGCGTCTTTGAAGGCAGTCATCGGGTCGCTGTGGGCTTCCATGCCGACGAGCAGTGGGAAAGCGCAGTCGTCCAGTTCCATCATCACGCCCTTCAGGGCTTTTTGAGGGCCTTCGACCGGCACTTCCAGCAACTGCAAAATCACGGGCTGGTCTTTGCCCAGCATCTCACCACTGGCAATGCGGAACAGCAATGCGTAACCAATTTGGCCAGCTGCGCCAGTGACGGCGACGCGAACGGGTGCTTTGCTCATGGGAAAACTCCAAAATTAGAAATGAAATGAGGAAGGCTGTCCGTGCAAAATCCCAGACGGACTGCCGATGATCGCGTGACCCTTGCTGTAAGCAAGTGGCCCCTGAACGCGTAGGAGTTTACCCGCGAAACAGCACCCAGGTCAACTTGTCTTATGTCTTATATAAGATATCATCCATTAACTTTGTAAACCTGCGATGGCCGCCCTTCCCCAATCCTCCCTGCTCCTGAACGGGGCACCCCTGCCCGCTGCTGGCGCCGATGATCCAACGGCTGGCGCCGCCACGGGCACGCCAGCCTTCAGCCCCCTGTACCGGCAAATCAAGGGCTTGATCCTGCAAAGCCTGCAGTCCAGCGAGTGGAAACCGGGCGAATCCATCCCCTCGGAGATGGAGCTGGCCGCCCGCTACCGCGTGAGTCAGGGCACGGTGCGCAAGGCGATTGACGAGCTGGCCGCCGACAACCTGGTGGTACGCCGTCAAGGCAAAGGCACGTTTGTGGCCACGCATGCCGAGCAACACGTGCAGTTCAGGTTTTTGAAGCTGGTGCCCGATTCAGGATTGCCCGGCAGCGAAGGCCCCGCCCACCGCGACATCATCGACTGCCGCCGCGTGCGTGCCAGCGCCGAGGTGGCCCGCTCGCTCGGCTTGCGCACCGGCGACGCTGTGCTGCAGGCGCGGCGGGTGCTGAGTTTTGCGGGCACCCCCACCATCATGGAAGACATCTGGCTGCCCGCCGCCCCGTTCAAGGGACTGACCGCCGAACGGCTGGCCGATCATCAAGGCCCGATGTACGCCCTGTTCGAGACGGAATTCAATGTGCGCATGGTTCGCGCTGAAGAAAAAATTCGTGCCGAGCCCGCTGCCGAAGGACGGGAACTGTTGCTTCAGGTCCCGCCAGGCACCCCGCTGCTGTGCGTGGAGCGCATCGCCTACACGTACAAGGACGCCCCCATGGAGCTGCGCCGAGGCTACTACCGCACCGACACGCACCACTACCACAACACCTTGAGCTGACCGCAGGCATGGCCGAATTCAAGGGCAACAAGGCAGCCTTGCCTCACAAGATCTGTGTGACGTGCGGGCGCGAAATGACCTGGCGTAAAAGCTGGGCCAAAAACTGGGCTGACGTCAAATACTGCTCTGACGCTTGCCGTCGGCAAAAGTCCTCGTCCGGCGGGGGCAAAGCGCCTGGTTCGGCGCAGTAGCCGACTGCACCAAAACCGTATTTGCTGACGGGGAATACGTTTTCCCCGCACCTGCCCACAATCCACCCCATGAATGCTCAGACTCCGCCACCTTGCCGCCATTTGGCGCTGATCCTGGGCGACCAGCTCGATGACGCCTCTTCGCTGTTCGAAGGACTGGAACCCCAGCTGGACGTGATCCTCATGGTGGAGGCGATTGAAGAGTCAACGCACGTGTGGTCACATCAGCAGCGCACCACCTTGTTTTTGTCCGCCATGCGCCACTTCGCCGAACACCTGCGCCAGCGCGGATGGCGGGTCGACTACCGCGCCCTGGAAACCCGTGGCGACCTGACGCTGGCCGACGGGCTGCGGGCGGCCATCGCCAAACACCGGCCAGTCACCGTGATTGGGGTGCAGCCCGGGGATGCGCGGGTTCAGGCACAGCTCGACAATGCTATGCCTTCAATAGCACTACCGGCAAATAACACCTTGGCTAGCGGCATGAAAGGCCTTAAAAACCACATTGAATGGCGGGAAGACCGGCATTTTCTGTGCAGCCAGGCGCAATTCAGGCGTTGGGCCGGCACATCCACCAGCCTGCGCATGGAGTTTTTCTACCGTCAGATGCGCAAGCAGTACAAAGTGCTGCTGGACGACAACGGAGAGCCCGTCGGCGGACAGTGGAATTACGACGCCGACAACCGCAAAGGCTTCGGCAAGGCTGGCCCCCAAAACGTGCCCACGCCGCCCACCTTCGCGCCCGATGAACTCACCCTCGCGGTGATGGCGGTGGTCAGGCAAAAATTCGCCAATCATCCCGGCACGCTGGACACCTTCAACTGGCCCGTCACACGGGCGCAGGCCCTGTTGGCTCTGGAGGACTTCATCAGCCACCGGCTGCCCGACTTTGGCGCCCACCAGGACGCCATGTGGACCCACCTCGACATGGGCTGGCATGCCCTGCTGTCCAGCTCCCTGAACCTCAAGCTGCTGCACCCCCTGGAGGTCATCCTGGCAGCTGAAGCCGCCTGGAAAGAACGCGGCCTGAGCCTGTCCAGCGTCGAAGGTTTCATTCGGCAGATCCTGGGTTGGCGCGAGTTCATCCGCGGGGTTTATTTTCTGGACATGCCAGGCCTGAAAACTGCCAACCACTACAACCACCAGAACAGCCTGCCAGCCTGGTACTGGACCGGCAACACCCGGATGAACTGCCTGCACCACGCCATCAGCCAAACGTTGGCCAATGGCTACTCCCACCACATCCAGCGGCTGATGGTGACCGGCATGTTTGGCGTTACTGCAAATATCCAGCCCAGCCAACTGTGCGACTGGTATCTGGCCATGTATGTTGACGCCGTGGAATGGGTGGAGCTGCCCAACACCGCTGGCATGGCCTTGTTTGCCAATGGGGGCCGCTTCACGTCCAAACCCTACATCGCCAGCGGTGCCTACGTCAAAAGAATGAGCAACTACTGCAGCGGATGTCGTTACGAGCCCGAAACGCGCACCGGACCGAACGCCTGCCCGATGACCGTGCTGTACTGGAATTTTCTGGATACCCATGAAGCCTCTTTTGGCGCCAACCCACGCACTGCGCTGATGGTCAAAAACCTCCAACGCATGAGCGCCGACGAACGCCAAGCCGTTCGCAGCACAGCCAGCCGCATGTTGGAGAAACTGAATGACTTATGACCCATCACCATGGCTGATACAACATCGAATTTATCCCACCCGGTTACATGTAACAGACGGTGGCCTGAGGCAGAGGTGTTCCATGCAACCTACATTTGCAAGCCATTAACACCCTGTAAAACCCTGAAATCCCAAAAAAAAAGCCGTTTTAATCCCGTCCCGGCATGTATTTATGCTGCATTGCAATAGAATTTGGCGGCACGTTGGAGCGGCAAGCCGCTGAAGTTACCAAGCGGTTACCAACTCACCCCGTCCCCGCCATCCCGCGACGAACAGAGCGAAGACTCATAACGAAAGAAAGCCAAGCATGTCCGAATCAGCGACAACCGTAGCCAAAAAGCGACCTGAATTTCGCAACATCAATGCCTTCACCGACCTGCCCGGCTACCGACTGCCACTGGCAGGCATCGTGTCCATCCTGCACCGCGTGAGCGGCGCCATCATGTTCGTGTTGATGCCCTTCATCATCTGGATGTTTGACACCTCAATTTCCTCCGAGATTTCATTCGGCAAGTTCAAAGCAGCCTTCAGCGTCGGCATGCTCGGCCTGCCCGGCATCATCTGGAAACTGGCTGTTTTGGCGCTCATCTGGGCCTACCTGCACCACTCACTGGCTGGTCTGCGCCACTTGTGGTCCGACACGCACCATTCGGCAGTGACTAAACAATTTGGCAAAACCTCCGCACTGGTGACCTTGGTTCTGAGCATCGGCCTGACCGTGGTGCTGGGCGCAAAGCTGTTCGGCCTGTACTGACATCAACAAAAAAACCAAGGAAACACCATGGCAGTAAATTACGGCTCCAAACGCATCGTTGTCGGTGCCCACTACGGCTTGCGCGACTGGCTGGCACAACGCGTGACAGCCGCCCTGATGGCCCTGTTCACCCTGCTGGTTCTGGCCCAGGTCATTTTCAGCAAAGGCCCCGTGGGCTACGACCTGTGGTCAGGTATTTTCTCGGCCCAATGGATGAAGGTTTTGACGTTCAGCGTCATCATCGCCATGCTCTACCACGTCTGGGTCGGCATGCGCGACATCTGGATGGACTACATCAAACCTGTCGGCCTGCGTTTGAGCCTGCAGGTCTTCACGCTGGTCTGGCTGGTTGCCTGCGCCGGCTGGAGCATTCAGGTGCTCTGGCGCGTTTGAGATTGCCGACCTTCCCCCGTGATTGCTGACTGAAAGGCACTTTGCCGTGCCGCACGATTCATGTTCGCAGGCCATATCGCCTTGACCGATACCCCTAAAAATTCCGCCCCATGACCGCAACTTCCAAACTCCCCAAGCGTAAATTCGACGTCGTTATCGTTGGAGCCGGTGGCTCCGGCATGCGCGCATCGCTGCAACTGGCACGCGCCGGCCTGAATGTGGCCGTCCTGTCCAAAGTGTTTCCCACCCGTTCGCACACGGTTGCAGCGCAGGGCGGCATTGGCGCGTCACTCGGCAACATGTCCGAAGACAACTGGCACTATCACTTCTACGACACCGTCAAAGGCTCTGATTGGCTGGGTGACCAGGACGCCATTGAGTTCATGTGCCGTGAGGCCCCAAAGGTCGTGTATGACCTCGAGCACATGGGCATGCCCTTTGACCGCAACCCGGACGGCACGATCTACCAGCGTCCGTTTGGCGGCCATACCGCCAATTACGGCGAAAAGTCTGTTCAGCGTGCCTGCGCTGCCGCTGACCGCACCGGTCACGCGATGCTGCACACCCTGTACCAGCAAAACGTCAAGGAGAAAACAGCCTTCTTCGTCGAATGGCTGGCCATGGACCTGATTCGCAACGAAGCAGGCGATGTGGTGGGCGTCACCGCCATCGAGATGGAAACAGGCGACGTTCATATTTTTGAAGCCAAAACCACCTTGTTGGCCACTGGCGGAGCAGGCCGAATCTTCGCGGCATCCACCAACGCCTTCATCAACACCGGCGACGGCCTGGGCATGGCGGCGCGCGCCGGCATCCCGCTCGAGGACATGGAGTTCTGGCAGTTCCATCCCACCGGCGTGGCCGGGGCCGGGGTGCTCATCACCGAGGGTGTGCGCGGCGAGGGCGGCTACCTGCTCAACAAGGACGGCGAGCGGTTCATGGAGCGCTACGCGCCCAACATGAAGGATCTGGCCAGTCGCGACGTCGTGTCGCGCGCGATGGCGACCGAAATCAAGGAAGGCCGTGGCGCCGGCAAGGATGGCGATTACATCCTGCTCAAGCTCGACCATCTGGGCGTGGACGTCATCGAGAAGCGCCTGCCCGGCATTCGCGAGATCGCCCGCAAGTTCGCCAACGTGGACCCGGTCAAGGAGCCGATCCCGGTGGTGCCGACCTGTCACTACCAGATGGGTGGCATCCCCACCAACTACCATGGCGAGGTGGTGGTGCCGATCGGTGGCAACGCCAACACGCCGGTGCCGGGCTTCTATGCCGCGGGCGAATGCGGCTGCGCCTCGGTGCATGGCGCCAACCGCCTGGGCACCAACTCGCTCACCGACCTGCTGGTGTTCGGCAAGGAGTCTGGCGACACCATGATCCGCTTCCTGGCCGAGAATCCGGGCCACAAGGAGCTCCCGGCCGACGCCGGCGACGTCTCGCTGGCACGCCTGGCGCGGCTCGACAGCCAGACCGGCGGCGAGAGTGTGTTCGAGGTCGGCGCCGAGATGCGCCGCACCATGCAGGGCCACTGCGGCGTGTTCCGGTTTCCGGACATGCTCGAATCCGGGGTCGAGAAGATCAAGCGCACCGCCGAGCGCGTGCGGCGCACCGGCATCGCCGACAAGAGCAAGACCTTCAACACCGCGCGCATCGAGGCGCTGGAGCTGGACAACCTGATCGAGGTGGCGGTGTCGACGCTGGTGTCGGCCGAAGCCCGCAAGGAAAGCCGCGGCGCGCATGACCGGGCGGATTTCCATGCGCGCGACGACGTCAACTGGCTCAAGCACAGCTTGTGGTACGCCGAGGGCAGCCGCCTCGAGTACAAGCCGGTGAACCTCCAGCCGATGACGGCCGAGTCATTCGAGCCCAAGGTCCGCAGCTACTGAAATGAACGCCCACCCCCAGCCTGCGCTGCGCTCCGACTCCCCCCTCAAAGGGGCCCGGCGCCCTTCGGGGCGGCCGGGCGGGCGCCGGCCCTTCGCTTCTGATCCTCATCTGAGCGACACGACACGACCATGAAATTCGAGATCTACCGCTACGACCCCGAGAAGGACGACAAGCCGTACATGAAGTCGTACGACATCGAGCTCGAGCCGACCGACCGCATGCTCCTCGATGCCCTGATCCGCATCAAGGCGGTCGACGACAGCCTGTCGCTGCGCCGGTCGTGCCGCGAAGGTGTCTGCGGCTCCGACGCGATGAACATCAACGGCAAGAACGGCCTCGCCTGCATCACCCGGCTGGCCGACTTGAAGCAGCCGGTGCAGCTGCGGCCGCTGCCGGGCCTGCCGGTGATCCGCGACCTCGTGGTCGACATGTCGCAGTTCTTCAAGCAGTACCACTCGATCAAGCCGTACTTGCAGAACAAGGAAGTCGCCCCGGAGAAGGAGCGCATCCAGGCCCCGGCAGACCGCGAGGAACTCGACGGCCTGTACGAGTGCATCCTGTGCGCCTGCTGCTCCACCTCCTGCCCATCGTTCTGGTGGAATCCGGACAAGTTCGTCGGTCCGGCCGGGCTGCTGGCAGCCTACCGTTTCATCGCCGACAGCCGCGACCAGGCCACCAGCGAGCGCCTCGACGACCTCGAGGATCCTTACCGGCTGCTCCGGTGCCACTCGATCATGAACTGCGTCGATGTCTGTCCCAAGGGACTGAATCCGACCCGCGCCATCGGCCGGATCAAGGACATCATGATCAAGAGAATGGTCTGATGCCGCCGTCCCGGGCGCGTGTGCGGTGAGCGAGTTCGACCGGCTGCGCTGGCGCTGCCGCCGCGGGCTGCTCGAGCTCGACATCGTCCTCACGCGCTTCCTCGAGCGGGGGTATGCGGACCTCGATGCCCGGGAGCGCGAGGTGTTCGTCGGCCTGCTGTCGCACGCCGACAACGAACTGTGGGACCTCATGTCCGGCCGTTTGCACGCCGATAACGTCGAGGAAGAGGCCGTCCTCGACCGCCTGCGCGCAGCATGACGCCCCACCCAGGCTGCGGGGCGCTGCGCCTTCCCCCCGAGGGGGCACAGCGCCCTTGGGGCGGCCCGGCGGGCGCTGTCGCTTCGCTTGAATCCGGCTCTTCGTTCCCCGATGCCGGACTGTTCCGTTTTCCCGTAGGGGACGTAAGTGATGTGATGTGTTTGATGCAAAGCAGCATCCTGTGGGGAAAGTCCCTAGAATGCAGGCTCTGCGAACCATGGAGAGGTCAATGAGCGACGCCCCGAAAGCCACGGTCACCTTCAGCGACGGCACGCCGACGGTGGAACTGCCCATCGTCAAGGGCGCTGTCGGCCCCGATGTGATCGACATCCGCAAGCTGTATTCGGCCACTGGCAAGTTCACCTACGACCCGGGCTTCCTCTCCACGGCGTCCTGCAATTCCACCATCACCTACATCGATGGCGACAAGGGCGAACTGCTCTACCGCGGCTATCCGATCGAGCAACTGGCCGGCAACTGCGACTTCCTCGAGGTCTGTTACCTGATCCTGAAGGGCGAACTGCCCAACGCCACCGAGAACCAGGATTTCGTGAGCCTCGTCACCAAGCACACGATGGTGAACGAGCAGATGCAGTTCTTCCTGCGCGGGTTCCGGCGCGATGCGCACCCGATGGCGGTGATGACCGGGCTGGTGGGCGCGATGTCCGCCTTCTACCCCGACTCCATCAACCTGCACGACAAGGAACAGCGCGAGATCTCGGCCATCCGGCTGATCGCCAAGATGCCGACCCTGGTGGCCATGGCGTACAAGTATTCGTCCGGCCAGCCGTACATCTACCCGCAGAACAATCTGTCGTACACGGCCAACTTCATGCGCATGATGTTCGCCACCCCGTGCGAGGAATACAAGGTCAACGACGTGCTGGTGCGTGCGCTCGACCGCATCTTCATCCTGCACGCCGACCACGAGCAGAACGCGTCCACCTCCACAGTGCGGCTGTGCGCCTCGTCGGGCACCAACCCGTTCGCGGCGATCGCAGCCGGCGTCGCCTGCCTCTGGGGTCCGGCGCATGGCGGCGCCAACGAAGCCTCGCTGCACATGCTGGGCGACATCCAGGCCATGGGCGGCATGGCCAAGATCGGCGAGTTCATCGCCAAGGTGAAGGACAAGAATTCGAGCGTTCGCCTCATGGGTTTCGGGCATCGCGTCTACAAGAACTACGACCCGCGCGCCAAGCTCATGCGCGAGACCTGCCACGAGGTGCTCAACGAACTGGGCCTGCACGACGACCCGCTGTTCAAGCTCGCCATGGGGCTGGAGAAGATTGCGCTCGAGGATGACTACTTCGTGTCGCGCAAGCTCTACCCGAACGTCGACTTCTACTCGGGCATCGTGCAGAAGGCGATCGGCATCCCGATCCCGCTGTTCACGGCCATCTTCGCGCTCGCCCGCACCGTGGGCTGGATCGCGCAGTTGAACGAGATGATCGCCGATCCCGAATACAAGATCGGCCGGCCGCGCCAGCTGTATCAGGGCGCGACGGCCCGGGCGCTCGAGCCGCTGGCGGAACGCGACTGAACGGCAGGCAACGCGTGGCACGCCGCACAACAGAATCCAGGCGGCACGCGCGACCAACCAGACATCCCCGGGGAGGACCCAACCTGTGATGAAAGATCAGCTGTCCGGTTCCTATCTGTTCGGCGGCAACGCGCCCTACATCGACGAACTCTACGAAAGCTACCTGGAGAACCAGGATGCGGTGGCGCCGGAGTGGAAGCGCTACTTCGATCAGATCCAGGTGTTGCCAGGCCCGCGTGACGTGCCGCACGAGCCGGTGCGCGAACTGATCGGCCGCATCGCGCGCGACCGCAGCCGCACCAGCGCGCAGGTCGCCCCGGGCGAACTGGCCGAATTGGGCCGCAAGCAGGCGGCCGTGTTCCAGCTCATCAGTTCCTACCGTTTCCTCGGTGCTCGGCATGCGGCGCTCGATCCGCTCAAGCGGCTCGAGAAGCCGAACGTTCCCGAACTCGATCCCGCCTACCACGGCTTCACCGCGGAAGACATGGATCGCGTCTTCAACACCGGCACCCTGGTCGGCCCGGAGCAGATGACGCTCAAGGACATCCTCCAGGCGCTCAAGGAAACCTACTGCGGCAGCATCGGCCTGGAGTACATGTACATCACCGACACCGCCCAGAAGCGCTGGCTGCAGCAGCGGTTCGAAGGCGTGCGGTCGCGCCCGAGCTATTCCCCGGACGAGAAGCGCCACATCCTCGAACGCCTGACGGCGGCCGAGACGCTCGAACGGTACCTGCACACCCGCTACGTCGGCCAGAAGCGGTTTTCGCTCGAAGGCGGCGACAGCCTGGTACCGATGCTCGACAACCTCCTGCAGCGCGCCGGCGAAAGCGGCGTGCAGGAACTGGTCATCGGCATGGCGCATCGCGGCCGCCTCAACGTGCTCGTGAATACGCTCGGCAAGCTGCCCAAGGACCTGTTCTCCGAATTCGAGGGCAAGCACGCCGACCTGCCGGCGGGCGACGTCAAGTACCACCAGGGCTTCTCGTCCGACGTCCTGACGCCGGGCGGACCGATGCACGTCACGCTGGCGTTCAACCCGTCGCACCTCGAGATCGTCAACCCGGTGGTCGAAGGCTCGGTGCGCGCGCGACAGCATCGCCGGCGCGACCGGGAAGGTCGGCAGGTCCTGCCGGTCCTGATCCATGGCGACGCCGCCTTTGCCGGCCAGGGCGTGATCATGGAGACCCTGAATCTCTCGCAGACGCGCGGCTACGGCACCGGCGGCACGGTGCACCTGATCATCAACAACCAGATCGGGTTCACCACCTCGGATCCGCGCGACACGCGTTCGATGATCTACTGCTCCGACGTGGCCAAGATGGTCGAGGCGCCGGTGATCCACGTGAATGGCGACGATCCCGAGGCCGCCGTGTTCGCCACCGAGATCGCGCTCGATTTCCGCACCGAGTTCGGCAAGGACGTCGTGGTCGACCTGGTGTGCTTCCGCAAGCTCGGCCACAACGAGCAGGACGAGCCGATGGTCACCCAGCCGCTGATGTACAAGATCATCAACCAGCATCCGGGCACCCGGAAGCTGTACGCCGACAAGCTGCTGCAGGAAGCCATCATCCGCCCCGGCGACGAGGACGCGGTGGTGAAGACCTACCGGGCGGCACTCGACGGCGGGCACAACACCAACAAGAACATCATCTACAACTTCAAGCCGCCGTTCCAGGTCGACTGGGCGCCGTTCCACGGTGTGCCCTGGACGCAGCCGGTCCAGACCGGCGTGCCGGTCGAAGTGCTCCAGTCGCTGGCCGAGCGCCTGACCACGCTACCGCCCGATTTCAAGCTGCATCCGCGGGTCGAGAAGGTCATCGCCGACCGCCGCCAGATGGGCCTGGGCAAGCAGCCGCTCGACTGGGGCATGGCCGAGACGCTGGCCTATGCCACGCTGCTCAAGGAAGGCCACGGCGTGCGTCTGTCCGGCCAGGACACCGGCCGCGGTACGTTCTTCCATCGCCATGCGGTGCTCCACGACCAGAGCCGCGAGCGCTGGGATTCCGGCACCTACGTGCCGCTGCAGAAGATCGCCGAGAACCAGCCCGATTTCGTCGTCATCGATTCCACCCTGTCCGAGGAAGCGGTGCTCGGGTTCGAGTACGGCTACGCCACGGCGGAGCCGAGTGAACTGGTGGTGTGGGAGGCGCAGTTCGGCGACTTCGTCAACGGTGCGCAGGTCGTGATCGACCAGTTCATCGCGTCGGGCGAAGTGAAGTGGGGCCGCCTGTGCGGCCTGGTGCTGATGCTGCCGCACGGCTACGAAGGGCAGGGCCCGGAGCATTCCTCGGCCCGTCCCGAGCGCTTCCTGCAACTGTGCGCCGACTACAACATGCAGGTGGTGGTGCCGTCCAATCCGTCGCAGATGTTCCACCTGCTGCGCCGGCAGATGCTGCGCAACTTCCGCAAGCCGCTCGTGATCATGAGTCCGAAGAGCATGCTGCGCCACAAGGAGTCGGTGTCGTCGCTCGACGATCTCGCGAAGGGCCGGTTCATGCCGGTGATCCCCGAGGTCGAGGCCATCAAGCCCAAGGACGTGAAGCGCGTGGTGTTCTGCAGCGGCAAGATCTTCTACGACCTGATCGCCTCGCGGCGCGAACGCAAGATCAAGGATGTCGCCGTGGTGCGGATCGAGCAGCTCTACCCGTTCCCGCATGAGGATTTCGCGGCCGAGATCGCGCGTTATCCGAACGCGTCCGAGATCGTCTGGTGCCAGGAAGAACCCGGCAACCAGGGCGCGTGGCACCGCATCCAGCATTACCTGCTGCGTCACATGCGCGAAGACCAGAAGCTGCGCTACGCGCTGCGGCCGTCGAGCGCGTCGCCGGCCGGCGGCTATCTCGCCCTGCACAACCAGCGGCAGAAGACCGTCGTCGATGCCGCACTCACGGTGGGCGTCTAGATGACAACCCCCCCAGGCTTCCTGCGGTCGCCACCCCCCAATGGGGGGCCAGCTTGCTTGGGAGCGGCCCGGCGCTCGCTGTCGCGCCACATGATCACCGTCACACAATCTTGTCGTACTGCACGCGTATACCGGGTGGATAGCGTGCGGGCGACGGGCGGAACAGGGCGCGATGGCGCGGCTGTCCGGCCTGCATTCCCGAAACCGGAACCCCGGACCACGGAGCATCCATGCTGATCGAAGTCAAAGTACCGACGCTGTCCGAATCCGTCGCCGAAGCGACGCTTCTCACCTGGCACAAGAAGCAGGGCGAGATGGTGCAGCGAGACGAGAACCTGATCGACATCGAGACCGACAAGGTCGTCCTCGAGCTGCCTGCGCCCAATGCCGGCGTGCTGGTGAGCATCGTCAAGGGCGATGGCAGCCTGGTCGTCGCCAACGAGATCATCGCCACGATCGACACCGAGGCCAAGGCGACCGCGGTGGCCGCCGCGCCGCCCGCCGACGCTGCGCCGCCCAAGGCTGAAGCCAAGCCAGCGGTCGCGCCGTTGCCTGCCGTCGCTGCCGTCGCGACCCCGACGGCAGATGTACTGTCGATGCCGGCCGCGCGCAAGGCCGCTGCCGACCGGCAGATCGACCTGGCGCAGGTGGCCGGGACCGGCCGTGGCGGTCGCGTCACCAAGGAAGACGTCAACACGTTCGCCCAGAGCGGCGCGCGAGCCCCGGGCCGCCCGGCGGTGGTGCTGCCCTCGCCGGTGGACATCGACAGGCTGCTGGCCGACCGGCCGGAGAAGCGCGTGGCGATGTCCCGGCTGCGCCAGCGGGTGGCCGAGCGCCTGGTCCAGTCGCAGTCGACGGCGGCGATCCTCACCACCTTCAACGAGGTGAACATGCAGGGCGTGATGGACCTGCGCAACAAGTTCAAGGACCGCTTCGAGAAGGAGCATGGCGTCAAGCTCGGCTTCACGTCGTTCTTCGTGAAGGCGGCGATGGCGGCGCTCAAGAAGTACCCGGTGCTCAATGCCTCGATCGACGGCAACGACGTCGTCTACCATGGCTACTTCGACATCGGCGTCGCCGTGGGCAGCCCGCGCGGCCTGGTGGTGCCGATCATCCGCAACGCCGATTCGATGTCGCTCGCCGAGATCGAGAAGCTGATCGCCGACTTCGGCAAGCGCGCCCAGGACGGCAAGCTCACCATCGAGGAACTCACCGGCGGGACGTTCTCGATCTCGAACGGCGGGGTGTTCGGCTCGATGCTGTCGACGCCGATCATCAATCCGCCGCAGAGCGCGATCCTCGGCATCCATGCCACCAAGGACCGCCCGGTGGTGGAGGACGGCCAGATCGTGATCCGGCCGATGAACTACCTCGCGCTCTCGTACGACCACCGCATCATCGACGGCCGCGAGGCTGTGCTGGGCCTGGTCGCGATCAAGGAAGCGCTGGAAGATCCGGCGCGACTGCTTCTCGACATCTGACAGCGTGCACACAGCCATGGCCAGACAATTCGACGTTGCTGTCATCGGCGCCGGCCCCGGCGGCTACATCGCCGCCATCCGCGCTTCCCAGCTCGGTCTGAACACGGTGTGCATCGACGCCTGGAAGAACCCGGTGACGGGCAAGCCCAGCCTCGGCGGCACTTGCCTCAACGTGGGCTGCATCCCGTCCAAGGCGCTGCTCGAGTCGTCCGAGAACTACGAGCGCGCGCTGCACAAGTTCGGCGACCACGGCATCGGCATCAAGGGCGTGACGCTGGACATTGGCGTGATGCAGGCGCGCAAGGACAAGATCGTCGGTGATTTCACCAATGGCATCGGTTACCTGTTCAAGAAGAACAAGGTCACGTCGATCCACGGGCACGGGCGCTTCACGGGTTCCGGTCCTGGCGGCTACACCATCGAGGTGACCGGCGACGCCGGCAGCGAGTCGGTCGAGGCGAAGTACGTCGTCATCGCGACCGGGTCGGTCGCGCGCCAGTTTCCGGGCGTCGAGACCGACAACAAGCTGGTCTGCGACAACATCGGCGCGCTCGCTTTCGAGTCGGTGCCCAAGCACCTGGGCATCATCGGCGCGGGCGTCATCGGCCTGGAGATGGGCAGCGTTTGGCGCCGGCTCGGATCCGAGGTCACCATCCTCGAGGCGCTGCCGGGCTTCCTGGCGGCGGCAGACGAGCATGTCGCCAAGGAGGCCTTTCGTGCGTTCACCGGCCAGCTCGGGCTCAAGATCTACACCGGGGCCAAGGTGGCGTCCATCACGCCGGCCAAGGCCACGGTCAAGGTCGAGTACGAGGATCGCAACGGCACCAAGCATCGCGCCGATTTCGATCGCCTGGTGGTTGCCATCGGCCGCATCCCCAACACCGCCAGCCTGGGCGCGGATGTCGTGGGCCTGAAGCTCGACGCGCGCGGCTATGTCGACGTCGATGGCGGGTGCCGCACCAACCTGCCCAATGTGTTCGCCATCGGCGATGCGGTGCGTGGCCCGATGCTGGCGCACAAGTCATCCGAGGAAGGCGTGGCGGTGGCCGAGACCATCGCGGGGCAGTCCCCGCACGTCAACCTCGATACCGTGCCGTGGGTGATCTACACCTCCCCCGAGATCGCCTGGGTCGGCAAGACCGAGCAGGAACTCAAGGCCGCTGGTGTCGAGTACCGTGCCGGGCAGTTTCCGTTCGTGGCCTCCGGGCGCGCGCGGGCGCTGGGCGAGTCGGGCGGTTTCGTGAAGATGCTCGCCGACACCAGGACCGATCGTATCCTCGGCGTGCACATCATCGGCCCGTTTGCATCCGAGCTCATCTCCGAGGCCGTGGTGGCGCTCGAATTCGGCGCTACCAGCGAAGACATCGCCCGCATCGTGCACGCGCATCCGTCGCTTTCCGAGGCCATGCACGAAGCCGCGCTCGGCGTGGACAAGCGCGCCCTCAACATCTGACCCTGGCGGCAGCCGCGCGGTGGCGCGTTCCGCATCGGTACCGGTGACGCCGTCCGCCCGGTTGGAGGGGGCGGTCGCGCGTCACATCGCAGCGCTCGCGGGGCAGCACGGCTTCGATCTCGATGCCGCCCAGCAGGATGCCCTGCGCCATTTCCAGCGCATCGCCGACGCGTTTGCCGTGGCCACCGCCAGTCGCGGCTGGCTCGGCTTCCTGCGCCCGACCGGTGCGGTTCGCGGCTTGTACCTCTGGGGCGGCGTCGGACGCGGCAAGAGCTTCCTGATGGACAGCGCGTTCAACCTCATGCCGGTCGAGCGCAAGCGGCGCGCGCATTTTCATCGCTTCATGCAGGAGGTCCATCGCGATCTGCAGCGCCTGCAGGGGCAGGCCGAACCGCTCGATCAGGTGGCCGCTCGCATCGCGGCCGAGGCGACCCTGCTGTGCCTGGACGAGTTCCAGGTCACCGACATCGGTGATGCGATGCTCATGCGCCGCCTGCTCGAAGGCCTGCTGGCCCGGGGCGTCACGATCATCACCACCTCCAATACGGCACCGGCGTCGCTCTACCTGCACGGCTTGCAGCGCAGCCAGTTCGTGCCGGCCATCGAGCTCATCGAGCGCGAACTCGACATCGTGCATCTGGACGCCGGCGTCGACTATCGCCTGCGTGCCCTCGAAAAGGCCGGCACCTGGCACCAGCCGGACGATGCCACCGCGGAAGCCGCGATGGCGCAGGCTTTTCGCCAGGTCGCAGGCGCCGAAGGTGTTGCCGGTGCGCTCGAAATCGAAGGCCGCGAGATCGTCGCTCGCCGGATCGACGGCGGCGCCGCCTGGTTCGACTTCGCGGCGCTGTGCGATGGTCCGCGCGGCCAGGCCGACTACATCGAACTCTCGCGGCGCTTCCACACCGTGCTCCTGTCCGGGGTGCCGCGCTTCGCCGCTGGCCAGGCCGACGTGATGCGCCGTTTCACGTGGCTGGTCGACGAGTTCTACGACCGGCGGGTGAAGCTGATCGTTGCCGCCGCGGGGCCGGCCCTCGACCTGTTTGCCGCGGTCACAGTCACCAGCGAGCAGGAGCGCACGGCAAGCCGACTGGTCGAGATGCAGACCGTCAGCTACCTGGGCGCCGAGCACCAAAGCTGAGGTCTGCAGTATCCGCACGCCGGACAATTCCATGTGCGCGATGCGCCCGACGCCTTAGAATCACGCCAAAACCATCGTCAACGGAGGCAGCACCATGGCAGAGCGCTTCAAGGCATTTCGCATCTTCAACGAGGACGGCAAGGTCGCGAGCCGCATGGTCGACCTGGCGCTCGACGAGCTCGATCCGGGCGACGTGGTGATCCGAACTGCCTACTCCAGCATCAACTTCAAGGATGCGCTGGCGGCCACCGGCACCGGCAAGATCATCCGGCGCTTTCCGTGCGTCGGCGGCATCGACGGCGCTGGCGTCGTCGAATCATCCACCGATCCCGCGTTCAAGCCCGGCGACGAGGTGATCTGCACCAGCTATGACGTCGGCGTTGCGCACGACGGCGGATACGCCGGGCGCATGCGCGTGCCGGCAGCCTGGGTGGTGCCGATGCCAAAGGGCATGACGCCGTTCGAGGCGATGGCCCTGGGCACGGCGGGTTTCACCGCCGGCCTCGCGGTCGAGCGCATGGAAGCCAATGGCCTGAAGCCCGCCAACGGGCCCGTCATCGTCAACGGCGCCACTGGCGGCGTCGGCTCGGTTGCCATCGACATCCTCGCCCGGCTGGGCTACCGCGTGGTCGCGCTCACCGGCAAGGAAGCCGAGACCGACTACCTCAAGGGCATCGGCGCGGCCGAAGTCATGCTGCGCTCGAGCCTGGACCTCGCCAAGATCCGGCCGCTGGGCTCCGAGACCTGGGCCGGCGCCGTGGACAATCTTGGCGGCGATGTCCTGTCGTGGATGGCGAGCACGGTAAAGGTCGGCGGCACGATTGCCTCGATCGGCCTGGCCGCGACCCACACGTTCAACACCACGGTCATGCCGTTCATCCTGCGCGGCGTCACGCTGTGCGGCATCGACTCCGTCAACTGCCCGATGCCGCTGCGGCGCCGGGTGTGGGAGCGCCTGGGCGGCGACATGAAGCCGGCGCATCTCGGCACCATCACCCGGACCATCGCGTTCGACGACCTGCCCGGTGCCTTCGATGCGTTCGTCAAGGGGCAGGTCCGCGGCCGGACGGCGGTCAGGATCGGCTAGGACCGGACCGATCATGGGACAGATCTACGACGCCTTCCACCGCCGGTCGATCGATGACCGCGACGGTTTCTGGGGCGATCAGGCGCAGCTGATCGACTGGCACAAGCCGTGGCAGCAGGTGCTCGACTACTCGCGCCCGCCGTTCGCGCGCTGGTTCGTGGGTGGCGAGACCAACCTGTGCCACAACGCGGTCGATCGGCACCTGGGCACGCGTGGCGACCAGGCGGCGCTCGTCTACATCTCCACCGAGACCGGCATCGAGTCCACGCTCACCTATCGCGAACTGCATGCCGAGGTGAACCGGTGCGCCGCGATGATGCTTGCGCTCGGCGTGGCGCGCGGCGACCGCGTGCTGCTCTACATGCCGATGATCCCGGAGGCGGTGGTGGCGATGCTCGCGTGCGCGCGCATCGGCGCCATCCATTCGGTGGTGTTCGGCGGCTTCGCGTCGCACAGCCTCGCCACCCGCATCGACGACGCCGCGCCCAAGCTGATCGTGAGCGCCGATGCCGGCATGCGCGCCGGCAAGGTCGTGCGCTACAAGCCGCTGCTCGACGAGGCGATCTCGCTCGCCGACGTGCAGCCGGCACACGTGCTGCTCGTGAACCGCGGGCTCGATCCCGAGTTCAACCATGTCGCGGGCCGCGACGTCGACTGGCAGACCCTGCGACAGCAGCACCTTGATGCGACGGTGCCAGTGACCTGGCTGGAGTCGAACACGCCGTCGTACATCCTGTACACGTCGGGCACGACCGGCAAGCCGAAGGGCGTGCAACGCGATGTCGGGGGCTATGCCGTGGCGCTCGCGGCCTCGATGAAGCACATCTTCTGCGGCCACGCCGGCGAGACCATGTTCACGACCTCGGACATCGGCTGGGTGGTGGGTCACTCCTATATCGTCTACGCACCGCTCATCGCGGGCATGACCACCGTGCTGTACGAGGGCACGCCGATCCGGCCCGATCCGGGCATCTGGTGGGACATCGTCGAGCGGCATCGGGTCACCGTGATGTTCTCCGCGCCGACCGCGATCCGGGTGCTGCGCAAGAGCGACGAGTCGTACATCACCAGCCACGACCTGTCGTCGCTGCGGCACCTCTTCCTGGCCGGCGAGCCGCTCGACCAGCCCACGCACCGCTGGATCGCCGAGGTGCTGGGCAAGCCGGTGATCGACCACTACTGGCAGACCGAGACCGGCTGGCCGATGCTCACTGCCGCGCCCGGCGTCGAGCAGACCCCGATCAAGTTCGGCAGCCCGTCGTTCCCGGCCTACGGGTACGACCTGCGGCTGCTGCGCGAAGCCGATGCCACCGACGCCGGTCCCGACGAAAAGGCGGTTGTC
>JBJXEI010000022.1:0-2725 GCA_046154065.1 Polaromonas sp.
GGCCGCCGTGACCAACGTGGCGATTGCCGCCGCCGCGTACTCGGCCCAGCCCGTCAACCTGATGCGCGACTTCGTGCCCGTGGCCGGTGTGGCCACGGTGCCGCACATGCTGGTGGTGCCCGCGTCACTGCCGGTGCAAAACGTCAGCCAGCTGATCAGCCTGTTCAAGGCGTCACCCGGCAAGTACAACTTTGCATCCCAGGGGGCCGGTACGCTGTCGCACCTGGAGTCAGAAGTCTTCAAGTCCGCCGTGGGCGTGGACCTGGTGCATGTGCCCTACAAAGGCAGCTCCCAGGCCCTGCCCGACTTGATGGCCGGCACGGCCAGCATGATGTTTGACAGCATTCCGGCGTCCATGCCGCACGTCAAATCAGGCAAGCTGCGGGTGCTGGCCGTGGCCTCCAGCAAGCGCGTGGGCCTGCTGCCTGACGTGCCCACCGTGGCCGAAGCCGGTGTCAAGGGTTTTGAAGCCAACAACGTGTTCGGCATCGCGGCGCCCAAGGGCACACCGCCCGCCGTGATCGCCACACTGGCCAAAGCCATTCGGGCCGCTGTAGATTCACCCGAGCTGAAGCAGCGCCTGCAAGACCAGGGCGTGGAGCTGAGGTTCACCCCGGCCGCCGAGTTCGGCCAGGTCATCGAGCAGGAATTTCGCACCTGGGGCAAAGCCGTCGAGATGGCCAAGGTCAAGCTAGACTAGATTTTTCGCCCAGAAAGCCCACCCATGTCCGCTGACCCATCCGCCCTGCCCGATCTGCTCAGTTACCCCTACCCCTCCCAGCGCATGCCGCTGCTGGCCCGCAACGTGGTCAGCACCTCCCAGCCGCTGGCCGCCAGCGCCGGTTTGTTGATGCTGGCACGCGGCGGCAACGCGGTAGACGCCGCGCTGGCCACCGCCATCACGCTGACCGTGGTGGAGCCCTGCATGAACGGCATTGGCGGCGACGCCTTTGCCATCATCTGGGACGGCCAGCAGCTGCACGGGTTGAATGCCTCGGGCCGCGCCCCCTCCGCCTGGACGCCCGAATACTTCGCCAAGTACAGCGCCATGCCGCCGCGCGGCTGGGACTCGGTCACTGTGCCGGGGGCGGTGTCCGCCTGGCGCGCCCTGTCAGACCGGTTTGGCACCGTGCCGTTTGCCGAGCTGTTCGAGCCCGCGCTGCGTTACGCACGCCACGGCTATCTGGTGTCGCCCACCGTGCACCGCCAGTGGCAGGCCCAGGTGGCCGACATGCTGCCCCACCCCGGCTACCGCGAAGCCTTTGCCCCGCACGGCCGCGCCCCGCTGCCAGGTGAGAATTTCATCTGCCCCGGCCAGGCCCACACGCTGGAGCGGATCGCCGCCACCAAAGGCGACGCCTTCTACACCGGCGACTTGGCCAAAGCCATGGCCGACCACGCTAGAGCCACCGGCGGCGCGCTGCGCGAAGCCGACCTGGCCGCCCACCAGTGCGACTGGGTGCAGCCGATTTCCATGCGCTACCGCGGTGTGCAGCTGCATGAAATCGGCCCCAGCGGCCAGGGCATTGGCGCGCTGATGGCCCTGGGCATGCTGCAGCACTTTGACCTGGCCGCCACCGGCCTGGACACCGCGCTGACCACCCACCTGCAGATCGAGGCCATGAAGCTGGCGTTTGCCGACATGCAGGCTTTTGTGGCCGACCCGGCGGCCATGCACCCCGTCACCGGCGACGACCTGATCAGCCCGGCCTACCTGGCGCAGCGCGCCAAGCTGATTGACCCCTACCGCGCCGCCCCGGCCAGAGCAGGCTCGCCCCACAACGGCGGCACCGTGTACCTGACGGCCGCCGACCAGAACGGCATGATGGTGTCCTTCATCCAGTCCAACTTCAAAGGCTTTGGCTCCGGCGTGGTGGTGCCCAACACCGGCATCGCCCTGCAAAACCGGGGCTGGGGCTTCAGCCTGACCCCCGGCCACCCGAACCAGGTCGCCCCCGGAAAACGCCCGTTTCACACCATCATCCCCGGCTTTTTGACCCGTGACGGCGCACCGCTGATGAGTTTTGGCGTGATGGGCGGCTCCATGCAGGCGCAGGGCCACGTGCAGGTCACCAGCCGCATCGCCGACTTCGGCCAAAACCCACAAGCCGCCAGCGACGCCCCCCGCTGGCGCGTGATGGACGACAACGTCACCGTGGCCGTGGAATGGAACTTCCCCCAGGACGCAGTGAACGGCCTGATCGCCCGGGGCCACAGCGTGAAAGTGGCCCAGCGCTTCGACACCGAATTCGGCTGCGCTCAGCTGGCCCTGAAAACCAAAGGCGGCTACATCGCCGCGTCAGACCACCGCAAGGATGGGTACCCGGTGGGGTTGTGAGGGCGAGTTAACCGCTATTCATTCAGGAGCTGCCTGGGCAATGATTGCGTTGGCCGGCGGGAGGTTTGGCGGCTAAAAGGCGATAAAAATCCCTGAAAAGTAAGCTGCAGGGCCTGGGCGACACAAGGCATCAGAAAAATGCGAAAACCTGACCCATCACCACGAGCTGTTTGAAGACGTTGGCTTGCTGGGTCTTTTGCAGCACGATGCCATTGGCGTCGTTGATGAATTGGCGGTGGGCGGTGTCTACGCCGGTGTCGTCTGTGATGCCGACCAGGTGGCCGTTGGCGTCGTACTGGTTGGTGCTGGTGCGCACTTCGCCGCTGTCTGAGCGAAAGCCGCTGACGGCAGCTTCTTTGTAGCCTTCGAAGCGGGCCAGGGTCATGT
>JBJXEI010000023.1:0-8295 GCA_046154065.1 Polaromonas sp.
AAAACACTTCACGAGATGTTTTTTCGACAAAGCGCTGGCAACCCCAGCGCTTTTTTCATGGGCAATCGCTCTCTGGCCGCAACGGCCTCCTGCCCATGCAAGACAATCTGCGGCATGGAATTGCTGATCTTGTCTGGCGCGTCGCTGTTTGCGGGTTTTGTAGATGCCATCGTCGGTGGCGGCGGCCTGATTCTGGTGCCCGCGCTGTTTGCGGTGTTCCCCTCCACTGCCCCGGCCACCTTGTTCGGCGTGAACAAGGGCGCGTCGATCTGGGGCACAGCGGTGGCCACCGCGCAATACGCCCGCCGGGTCGATCTGCGCTGGCCGGTGTTGCTGCCTGCGGCGGCGCTGGGGTTTGTCGGCTCATTGGGCGGGGCCTGGCTGGTGACCATCGTGTCGGCTGGTTTTCTGCGCAAGGCCCTGCCCTTTGTGCTGCTGGCCGTGCTGGCCTACACACTGGTGAAAAAAGACCTGGGGCGCCACCACGCGCCGCGCCTGAGCGGCCGCGCCGAGGTGCTGGCCGCCTGCTGCATCGGCGGCGTCATCGGGTTTTATGACGGTTTCTTCGGCCCCGGCACCGGCAGTTTTCTGGTGTTTCTGTTTGTCCGCTGGCTGGGTTACGACTTCCTGAACGCATCGGCATCGGCCAAGCTGCTGAACACCGCCACCAACCTGGCGGCCCTGGGCTTGTTTGCCTGGAAAGGCCATGTGTGGTGGCACATCGCCCTGACGATGGCCGTGGCCAACGTGCTGGGCAGTGTGCTGGGCACGCGGATGGCGCTCAAGCACGGAGCGGGGTTTGTGCGGCTGGTGTTCATCGGCGTGGTCAGCGCGCTGATTCTGAAAACCGGTTTTGACGCGTTTGTGCATTGATCCACCCCCGAATGAACGCTCGGCCTGGGTGGTTTGCAGCCCTCCCCCTCAACACTCGACTCCAAACAATTCGGCATAGTTTTCACAAGGAAGCATTCATGGGCAAACGTTTTTTGAGCAGCCTGGGGTTGGCGCTCGCCATCGGTCTTTCGGGCGTCTCCTGGGCGCAAACGCCGGGCGCTGGCGGGGCACCGTCCAAACCGGGCACGTCGTCAACCCTCAAGGCCGCACCCAACCGGTCAGCGTCCCCTTCTGCTTCTTTTTCAATCGAACCCGTCCCGGCATGGGTGCAAGCGGTGGACGTGGACAGCAGCGCCATTGCTGCGCTGCCCAAAGCGCCGGTTCACGTGTGGCTGATTGACGAGCAAACGCAGTTGGGTCGCGACGGGCAAAGCAGCTTTCACCACGTGGTCAAGCAAGCCAATGACAGCAGCGGCCTGGAATCCACGGCTGAATTTCAGGTCCAGTTCGATCCCAGCTACCAGTCCCTGGTGCTTCACAAGCTGGAGGTTTGGCGCAACAAGCAGCGCATCGACAAACTGAGCCGCAACGCCATCAAACTGCTGCAGCGCGAGCCGCAGCTGGAGCGCCAGATTCTGGACGGCCGGCTCACCGCATCAGCGCTGCTGGCCGATGTGCGGGTGGGTGACCGGGTGGAGTATTCGTACACCATCAAGGGTGCCAACCCGGTGTTTGAAAACAAGTTTGTTGACTTCGTTTTCATGAAGTCGTCTCGCGGGCCCGCCGCCTTGGTTCACTACCGGTTGCTGGCGCCAGAGTCCCGCAACATCCAGCTTCGCACCTTCCCCGATGGGGTTCAAACCAGTGTCGACGTCAAGGCAGGCGTTCGGGAAACACGTCTGCGGCGCACCCATGTGCCCCAGTTTCAGTTTGACCCCAACACCCCGGAAGGCACGTATTTGACCGATCAGGTCCAACTCAGCGAATTTGCCAACTGGAACGACGTGGCCAGCTGGGCCAGCCGCGTGTTTGCACCCGCGTTCGACGCCGTCACCCCCGCGCTGCGGAGTCAGGCAGACGCGCTGAAAGCGGCCGCTGGCGGCGACCCGGTGGAACAGGTTCGCCGCACACTGGACTTTGTGCAAACCGAAGTGCGCTACTTCGGCACTGAAAACGGGGTCAACTCGCACCGCCCTGCCGTTCCCGACCTGGTGCTGAAGCAGCGCTTCGGGGATTGCAAGGACAAGGTCAGCCTGCTGCTGTCACTGCTCAAACTTCAGGGCATTGAGGCCGCGCCGCTGCTGGTGTCCACGTCGCTTCGCGACGACACCCAAAAACTGCTGCCCAGCCCGCTGGCTTTCAACCACGCCGTCGCGCGGGTCCAGGTGGGCAACCAGAGCTGGGTGCTGGACGGCACCCGCGGCAACCAGACCGGCCCGCTGAGCGAGCGTGAGTCCTTCAACCTGGGCAAGGGACTGCTGGCACAGACCGATGCGCGTGATTTGCTGGTCTTGAAAAACGGCAGCCTGGCACTCCTGGCCGATGCCACCGACACCATTTCGTTTGCCAAAATTGCCCAAGACCCCACCCTTGACGCGTCCGTGACCTACTACGGCGCCTCTGCAGAAGGCATTCGCGCCTACTTGACCGGCCGCACGGCTGAAGAGCTGGAGCGCAGCTTTGTCAGCGACTACGTGCGGGCCTACGGCAACGCCACGCTGATGGACAAAATGACCATCCATGAGCTGAAGGACCGCAACGCCGTGCGGCTTCAAATGAGGTTTGCGTTGCCCGACTACCTGAAGCTGAGCGACAAAAATCGCTTGTACGGCGAGTTCGCGCACCTGCATCTTCAGTCGGTGCTGCGACTGCCGGATCAATCACCGCGAACCACCGCGCTGCGTTTGTCCAGCCCTGGTATTTACCGTCAAACCATTGAAATGACGGTGCCCGAAGAGGTCAGCGCCAACGTTGCCAGCCAACGGTTTGACGAAGCAAATCCGCGGTTTGAGTTCCACGTTCAGTACGAGTACGGCAAGCGCAGCAACAAGATGAGCAGCGAACTGCAGGTCTTGACCGACACGGTCACGCCCGCAGAATGGGCGGCCTACCGCGAAACCCTGGTCAAAATCTGGCCTCGCACCATGGGAAGCGGCGGGTTCGCCGTGCTGCGGCTAGACCAGGTGGAGGGGCTCAGGGCCGCGTTGACCGCCACAGAAGAAAAGCTGAAGTCAGGGCGATTGATCTCAAAAACCAGTATTCAAACCGAGACGCACTACCAGCTGGCACTCAGTCAAGCCCTTCTTGACTCGGGTCGGCTGGCGCCCCGGCACCGGGTCAAAGTCCTGGTTGACAGGGCTGCTGACCTGGATCACCTCGGCCGCCCCACTGAGTCCGCCTGGTTGCTGGAAGAAGCCTTGACGCTGGCACCGAACGACGCCAGTGTTCATGGCGCCAGAGCCACCAACTTTTTACTGCGCCAGCAAGACGCAGCCGCCTCCGCATCAGCGCAAAAAGCATTGGCCCTGGACCCTCAGCAAGACAGCGCTCGCGCGATTCTGGGGTATTCGCAGCTGTACGCTGGCAAGACCTCAGAGGCCCGGGACACGCTGTTGCACATTCAGAAAAATGGCGGTGATGAGCTTCGCAGTTTTGCCACGCTGTGGCTGTTTGTGGCCAACCACCGGCTGGGCGGCAATGCCGCGCAGTCCGTGGCGGACTACACCTCCAGCAGCAGCAAACCCGCGTGGCCCTATCCCCTCGTGCAAATGGTGCAGGGCAAGTTGACGATGGAACAGGTCGTGTCGGCCGCCAAAGAGAACAAAAACGCCGCACCCGGTCGATTGTGCGAGGCCTACTTTTTTCTGGGACAGCAGCAGCTGGCGCAAGGCCAGACCCAGGCAGCGCGGGCGTCCTTCCAGAAAGCCGTGGACACCGGCGTCACCGAGTTTCTGGAATACGAATTTGCCAAACGCGAGTTGAGCGCGTTGGCCAGCCGATGACTGCAGCGTTGACCGCTTAGTCCGGGTTGGCGTCCGCGCTGGTCACGGGCGGCGTCAACTTGCTCAAGGCCAGCGCAATGCGGGCTTGCTTGGCCGCCAGCTCTGCGGCTTTTTTGGCTTTGGCGGCCTTGTCCGCCTCGGCCTGTTTGAGGGCGTCCTGCGGCGTGACAGGCTTGACCGGGTGGGCGGGTGCGGGAGCCACGCCGTTCGTGGCCAGGGCCAGCAACTCGGCCACGTCGTTGGCCTGGCGCGGTTTGCCGATGGGGGCTGCAGCCAGGCCTTTTTGCACAGCGGCCATGTCTTCCTCGCTCGGGTACTGGCCCAGCAGGGTGTAGTCAAACACGCGGCGGGCAATCGGGGCGGCGACACCGGCACCCCAGCCAGCGTTTTCCACAATCACGGCCAGGGCGATTTGTGGGTTGTCCGCCGGGGCAAACGCCATGTACACGGCGTGATCACGCTGGTGTTCTTCCAGCTTGGCGCCGTTGTATTTGTCCTTCTGGCCAATCGTCACGGCCTGGGCGGTGCCGGTTTTGCCACCTGACAGGTACCCCGCACCCGAAAACACCTTGGCCGATGTGCCCTCCAGCGTGACGCCCACCAGCGCTCTGCGCACCACCGCCACGTTTTCAGGCTTGTAGCCCAGGTTCTCGGCGGGCTGCGGCTGCAGCGGGTGCAGCACCCGCGTGACGGTGTCCTGCGTGCCAATGACCAGCCGGGGTTTGTGCTTGATGCCGTTGTTGGCCAGCACCGCCGTGGCTTGCGCCAGCTGCAGCATGGTGAAGGTGTTGTAGCCCTGGCCAATGCCCAGTGAAATCGTCTCGCCGGGGTACCATTTTTTCTGCTCGGGGCGTTTGTAGGTGCGGCGTTTCCAGTCCTGGCTGGGCAGCACCCCGCGCACTTCACCATTGATGTCGATGCCGGTGATCTGCCCAAAGCCCAGCGGTTTCATGAAGTCGTGCATGGCGTCCACGCCCAACTCATTGGCCAGCGAGTAGTAGTACACATTGCTGGACTTGACGATGGATTTGTACATGTCGACCGAGCCCAGGGCGATGTCGCCGTGGCTGCGGAAGGTGTGGCCGCCGAAGGTGTAGGACGCGTTGTCGCTGATGACCGTGCCGGCCGCGCGTTTGCCAGACTGCAGCGCCGCCATGGCCATGAAGGGTTTGTAGGTCGAGCCGGGTGGGTAGGTGCCGCGCAGGGCCCGGTTCAGCAGCGGTTTGTCGATGGACTCGTTGAGCGCCTTCCAGCTCTCGGTGTCGATGCCGTCGACAAACAGGTTGGGGTCAAACGTGGGTTTGCTGACAAAGGCCAGCACGTCGCCGGTGCGAGGGTCCAGCGCCACCAGCGCGCCCCGGCGGTCGCCAAACATGTCCTCGACTAGCTTTTGCAGCTTGATGTCCAGCGACAGCATGACAGTGTTGCCCGGGGTGGCAGCGTTGGTCGCCAGCTTGCGCACGGCACGCCCGCCGGCGGACGTTTCGACCTGCTCAACCCCGGTGGTGCCATGCAGTTGCTGCTCGAAGCTTTGCTCGACGCCCAGCTTGCCGATGTAGTCGGTGCCGCGGTAGTTGCCTTCGTTGTCGCTGCCTTCGATGTCTTCTTTCTCGGCCTGGTTGATGCGGCCGATGTAGCCCACCACATGACTGCCCAGCTCGCCGTGCGGGTAGCTGCGAAACAGCCGCGCCTTGATGTCCACGCCCGGAAACCGGAAGCGCTGGGCGGCAAAACGCGCCACTTCCTCGTCCGTCAGCCGTGTGCGGATCGGCAGCGACTCGAAGTTTTTGGACTCTTCGCGCAGGCGCTTGAACCGGCGCTTGTCGCGCAGCTGGATGTCCACGACCTTTTCCAGCGCAGCAATGGTTTCGTCCAAATTGGCAATTTTGGACGGGGTGATCTCCAGCGTGTAGGCCGAATAATTGGTGGCCAGCACAATGCCGTTGCGGTCCAGGATCAAGCCGCGGTTGGGCACGATGGGCACCACGGCCGTGCGGTTGCTTTCGGCCTGCTCGTCCAGGTCCGCATGGCGGTAGATCTGCAGGTAAACCAGCCGCGACGCCAGCAAGGCGAACGCGCACAACACGGCCAGGCTGGCCACCAGCACACGCGAGCGAAACCGCGACAGGTCGGCTTCTACGTTTCGGAGTTCGGTCATGGCGGTGTGAGTGGCAAAGGCTGAAAAAGTGCCGACCGTTGGCGCAGCGGCCAATCAGAGGGGGCGGTTTTGATCCCTGTCAGGCGCGCGCCGCTGCGGCACCAGCAGCAAAATGCTGACCACCGGCCAGAGCAGGCTTTCCACCACCGGGGCCAGCAACATCAGCCAGCCCGGGAACGTGCCGCCGGCCAGCAGCCGGATGACCAGCTCCACACCGTGCGCCAGCGCAAACAGCGGCAGCACCTGCAGCGCCTGTGACGGCACCGTGAAAAAGAGCAGGCGGCGGTGGATCATGGCGGCGAAAAAACTCAGCGTGGTGTAGGACAGCGCATGCTGACCCAACAGGGCCGACTGGTGCACGTCCATGCCCAGGCCAAATACAAACGCCACGCCGATGCCCACACGCAGTGGCTGGTGCACATTCCAGAACACCAGCACCAGCGCCAGGAAATCCGGCATCCAGGGCACGCGACCCAGCGGCAGCATGTCCAGCAGCAGCGCCACCAGCAGGCTGATCCAGATGAACAGCGGGTTGGCCGGCAACAGCAGTTGTTGGCCCGAGCGCATGATCATTTCAAACGTCCTTTTTTTCCCGCCACTTCAGGCTCGGCCGGGGGGCGGGCCGGGATTTGCCCGGACACCGGCTTGACCACCAGCACATGGCGCGCGCCCGTGACCTGGGCCTGCGGCGTGCAGTAGATTTTGGCGAAGGCCGACTCGGCGCGCCGCTCGATGCGGCTGACCCGTGCCACCGGCAGGCCCGGTGGGTAGACCCCGTCCACGCCGCTGGTGGTGAGCAGGTCGCCCTGCTGTACGTCGGCGTTGCTGCCCATGAAGCGCAGCTCCAGCCCTGTGCCCGAGGCCGAGGTGGACACCACCGGGTCCCCATAGGCCACGCTGCGCGCACCGGTACGCACATTGAGCACCGGAATGGCCAGCTCGCGGTCCACGATCAGCGTGACTTCACTGACCAGCGGGTGCACCCGGGTGACCTGGCCCAACACGCCCAGCTCATCCACCACAGGCGAGCCCACATCAACGCCTTCGAGCAGGCCTTTGTCGATGATGACTTTGCGGGTGTAGGGGTCGGCCGCGTCGTACAGCACTTCAGCGGCCACCACCGACGTGGCCAGCTGGGCGCGCAGGCCCATCAACTGGCGCAAGCGGTCGTTTTCCTGGCTGAGCTGCTCCACCTGGCTGGCCCGCAACGATTGCAGGGCCAGCTTTTTGCTGGCTTCCTCGCTGTTGGTCTGCGCCTGGTTGAGGCTGGTGAAGTAGTCGCTGCTGTAGGTGACCAGTCGCACCGGCTGCATCGCCAGCCACTGGACGGGGTACAGCGCCGTGGCCAGTGTGGCCCGCACCGGCTGGGTGATGCGAAAGCGGGCGTCAGCCACCATGAGGAACAGCGCCAGGGCGCTGAAAAACACCAGCTTGGACAACGCCGACGGCCCTTGTTTGAAGAAGGGCGGCGGGGTCCGGTCCAGGGTTCCTAAAGGCATGATGCGTCGCCAGCGAAGAGGAAATTCAGCTTGAGTGCCACATCACCGCCGGGGCAGTCGATGGGGTCCTGACGCTGGGTTGCGCTTATTCCGATGTGAAGATGGAACCCAGGCGGTCCATGCGCTCCAGCGCCATGCCACAGCCGCGCACCACACAGGTCAGCGGCTCTTCGGCCACCAGCACTGGCAGGCCGGTTTCTTCGGCCAGCAGGCGGTCCAGATCACGCAGCAGGGCGCCGCCACCGGTCAGCATCATGCCGCGGTCAGCGATGTCCGCGCCCAACTCGGGCGGGGTTTGTTCCAGCGCATTTTTCACGGCGCTGACAATGTTGTTCAGCGGGTCGGTCAGGGCTTCCAGAATTTCGTTGCTGGAGATGGTGAAGCTGCGCGGCACACCTTCAGACAGGTTCCGGCCCTTGACTTCCATTTCCTTGACTTCAGAGCCCGGGAAGGCGGAACCGATGTTCTTTTTGATCGCTTCGGCCGTTGGCTCACCGATCAACATGCCGTAGTTGCGGCGGATGTAGTTGATGATGGCTTCGTCAAAACGGTCACCACCGACGCGCACACTGCCCTTGTAGACCATGCCGCCCAGCGAGATCACGCCAACTTCGGTCGTGCCACCGCCGATGTCCACCACCATGGAGCCACTGGCTTCCGACACAGGCAAACCCGCACCGATGGCCGCCGCCATGGGCTCTTCGATCAAAAACACATCGCGTGCGCCAGCGCCCAAAGCGCTTTCACGGATCGCGCGGCGCTCCACCTGGGTCGAGCCGCAGGGCACGCAGATGATGATGCG
>JBJXEI010000024.1:0-3535 GCA_046154065.1 Polaromonas sp.
TCTTCCCCTCGGGTTTGAAGTAGTCCACATGAAAGCGCAGTACGTTGGCGTCTTCAATGGCGTGGGTGATGGTGTAGGCGTGGAGCTGCTTTTGGAAGAGGTCTTCGGTGGTGCGGAACTGCCCCTCTTCGCCCTCAAACTGTTTGGCGGTTGCGTTCTTCTCAAAGATGGGCGTGCCAGTAAAGCCAAAGAGCTGGGCCTTGGGGAAGAAGGCTTTGATGGCGTCGTGGTTGGCGCCAAATTGGGAGCGGTGGCATTCGTCAAAGATGAAAACGATGCGTTTGTCGCTCAGGGTGCCAAGCTGCTCTTTGTAGGTGGCCTTGCCGTCCTTCTTTTGCTGCTGGTTGCGGCGGCTGGTTTCGTCCAGCGCCAAACCGAGTTTTTGGATGGTGGTGACGATGACCTTGTCGGCGTAGTCATCAGACAGCAGGCGACGCACCAGGGTGGCGGTGTTGGTGTTTTCCTCCACGCAGCCTTCTTGAAAGC
Organism: Polaromonas sp.; assembly: GCA_046154065.1. GTDB lineage: Bacteria > Pseudomonadota > Gammaproteobacteria > Burkholderiales > Burkholderiaceae_C > Polaromonas. The sequence continues at coordinate 487 of JBJXEI010000024.1, forward strand.
GGTTGAACTCTTCGCGGGTCTGGCGGTCCAGGTCTTTGCGGTCCACCACGAAGAGGCACTTCTCAATGTCGGGGTTGTCTTTGAGTAGCGTGGATGCTTTGAAGGACGTGAGCGTTTTGCCACTGCCGGTGGTGTGCCAGATGTAGCCGTTGCCGCAGTTCTGGGTAATGCAGTCCACGATGGCCTTGACCGCGTACACCTGATACGGCCGCATCATCAACAGCTTTTGCTCGCTGGCCACCAGCACCATGTAGCGGCTGATGGTTTGGCCCAGCGTGCATTTGGGTAGGAAAGTTTCAGCAAACTTTTCGAGGTTGGCAATTGGTTCGTTCGCCTCATCGGCAAACTGATAGATGGGCAAAAACCGCTCGTCTTGGTTGAAGGAAAAATGGCGCGCGTTGTTGTTGGCGAAGTAGTAGGTGTTGGTGCGGTTGCTGACGATGAAGAGCTGCAAAAAGCTCAGCAGCGTCTTGGTGTAGCCGTTGCCGGGGTCGTTTTTGTAATCAACGATCTGCTCCATGGCACGGCGCGGGTTGATGCCCAGCGTTTTCAGCTCAATCTGCACACACGGCACACCGTTGATGAGGATGAGCACGTCGTAACGGTGGTGGCTGTTGTCGGTATTGATGCGCAGCTGGTTGACCACCTCAAAGGTGTTTTTGCACCAGTCTTTGATGTTGACCAGGGTGTAGTTCAGCGGCGTGCCGTCTTCGCGGGTGAAGGCATTGATGCTGCGCAGGGTCTTGGCGGCGGTGAATACGTCGGGGGTGACGATTTCGTCCAGCAGGCGGGCGAATTCGCCATCGGACAGCTTGACGCGGTTCAGTGCTTCAAACTTTTCACGAAAGTTGCGCTCCAGCGCGGCACGGTCCCGAATGTCAGCCCGATATTCGTATTTGAGGCCTTGAAGCTTGCCGATGAAGCCGTATTCGATCTGCTCTTCTTTGACAACAGGGCTTGGGGAGCCAGATGGCTGGTCATAGGTGAATTTGGAGGATGGCATGGCTGTGCGTGTTGCATTCGCGAATGATTCGGGACGGTTTTCTGTAGGCAATGCCTGCGATTGTGACCACTTGGACTTTGATACCCGGGCGGCGTCTGCGTACACCCTTAGCCCACACAGAAAAAAGCCCGAACCGTTGCCAGTTCGGGCTTTTTAGAGGGCCTTGAGTGCAGTCTTACTTCCGCGCAGGCGGCAAGTCCGTGCAGCTGCCATGCGCCACTTCCGCCGCCATGCCAATGCTTTCGCCCAGCGTGGGGTGGGGGTGGATGGTTTTGCCGATGTCGACTGCGTCGGCACCCATTTCGATAGCCAGCGCGATCTCGCCAATCATGTCGCCGGCGTGGGTGCCGACCATGCCGCCGCCGAGGATCTTGCCGTGGCCATGGGCCTCGGGTGAATCATCAAACAGCAGCTTGGTCACGCCTTCGTCGCGGCCGTTGGCAATCGCGCGGCCGGAAGCCGTCCAGGGGAACAGGCCTTTTTTGACCTTGATGCCTTGGGCCTTGGCCTGGTCTTCGGTCAGGCCGACCCATGCCACTTCGGGGTCGGTGTAAGCGACAGATGGGATCACGCGGGCGTTGAAGGCGGCGCTGGCCAGGTCCTTGTTGCCTTGCAGTTCACCGGCAATCACTTCAGCCGCCACATGCGCTTCATGCACCGCCTTGTGCGCCAGCATGGGCTGGCCCACGATGTCGCCAATGGCGAAGATGTGCGGCACGTTGGTGCGCATCTGGATGTCCACCGGCACAAAACCGCGGTCGGTGACGGTGACGCCAGCAGCTTCAGCGCCGAGCTTTTTGCCGTTGGGCGTGCGGCCAACGGCTTGCAGCACCAAGTCATACACCTGGGGAGCTGGGGCTGTACCACCGGCCTCGGCCGCTTCAAATGTCACTTCAATGCCTTCGGGCAAGGCGCGTGCGCCCACCGTTTTGGTCTTGAGCATGATGTTGTCAAACCGTGGGGCGTTCATCTTTTGCCAGATTTTCACCAGGTCGCGGTCCGCGCCTTGCATCAGCCCGTCCATCATTTCCACCACGTCCAGGCGGGCGCCCAGGGTGGAATACACCGTGCCCATTTCCAGGCCGATGATGCCGCCGCCCAGGATCAGCATGCGTTTGGGCACTTCTTTCAAAGCCAGCGCGCCGGTGGAGTCAACCACGCGGGGGTCTTTGGGCATGAAGGGCAGATGCACGGCTTGCGAGCCAGCGGCGATGATGCAGTTTTTGAACTGGATCGTTTGCTTTTTGCCGGATTTAGCCTGCGACGTGCCTTCGGTTTCTTCGACCTGCAGGTGGTGGGTGCCGACAAAACTCCCCAGCCCGCGCACCACGGTGACCTTGCGCATCTTGGCCATGGCCGCCAGCCCGCCGGTGAGCTTGCCGACGACTTTTTCCTTGTGGGTGCGCAGCTTGTTGATGTCCACCTCAGGGGCGGCAAAGGTGACACCCAGCGACTCGAAGTGTTTGACCTCGTCCATCACGGCGGCGACATGCAGCAGGGCTTTGGACGGGATGCAGCCGACGTTCAGGCACACACCGCCCAGGCTGGCGTAGCGCTCGACGAGCACCACTTTCAGGCCCAGATCAGCCGCGCGGAAGGCCGCTGAGTAGCCGCCGGGGCCTGCGCCCAGCACGACGAGGTCGCAGTCCAGATCGGCCGCGCCAGTGAAGGCGCTGCCCGCTGGCGTGGCAGCTGCTACTTTTTCAGGAGCACTGGGGGATTGATTTGCCTTGGCTAGCGCGTCATTTGGCACTGAAACAGGCGCTGGCGCTGCCGCAGGGGCCCCCGCAGCATCTGCAGCATCTGCAGCGCTCAAACTGATCACCACCGAGCCTTGCTTAACCTTGTCGCCCAGCTTGACGGTGACGGCTTGCACCACACCGGCATGCGAGGACGGGATTTCCATGGAGGCCTTGTCAGACTCCACGGTCAGCAGGCTTTGGTCGACGGCGATGGTGTCGCCGGGTTTGACGAGCAGCTCGATGACGGTGACTTCGTCGAAGTCGCCGATGTCGGGAACCTTGATATCAATAACAGACATGGTGG
>JBJXEI010000025.1:0-3056 GCA_046154065.1 Polaromonas sp.
CCATGGGCCGCCGCGCCCTGCCCAACAACCCGGCCCGCGCCCCGGGGGAGGATGTGCCGCACTTTTCCCCGGTGGATGTGGTGCTCAACGGCCTCATGTTCGGCCTGATTTTCATGGGTGTGGACGGTTTGGGCGTGCGCCCCGAGGCCGTGCCCGGCGCACCGCCGCCCACGTCGATGGCCTGGCCGCTGGCCCTGCTGGCTGCCGGGGTGGTGGTGGGCGTGGTGTACGTGCGCCGCCAGCTCAAGGAGCGCCTGCCGCTGTTCCCGCTCGATTTGCTGCGCATCCCCGTGTTTGCGCTGTCCATGGGCACGTCGATTGGCGCTTTCTGTGCACAAATGCTGGCCTACATCGGCCTGCCGTTTTTGCTGCTGGAAGGCTTTGGCCGCAGCCACCTGGAAGCCGGCTTGCTGCTGACCGCCTGGCCGCTGGGCATTGTGGTCATGGCCCCGCTGGCCGGGCGGCTGATTGGCCGCTTCTCTGGCGGCGCGTTGGGCGGTGCGGGCATGGGGCTGCTGTCCTTCGGCCTGGTGATGCTGGCGCTGCTGCCCGACCACCCCGGCAACCTTCACATCGTCTGGCCCCTGGCCCTGTGCGGCATGGGCTTTGGGCTGTTCCAGTCCCCCAACAACCACACCATCCTCACGTCCGCCCCGGCCCACCGCAGCGGCGGGGCCAGCGGCATGCTGGGCACCGCCCGCCTGACCGGCCAAACCCTGGGGGCCGTGCTGCTCGCCATCATCTTCAGCACCACCAGCGCCAGTGCCCACGCCAGCCAAGGCCCCACCATCGCCCTCTGGCTGGCAGCAGGGTTTGCTGGCGTGGCGGGGGTGTTCAGCACGTTGCGTGTGAATCGGTGAAGCGGGGTGGTCAGTGGCCGTCAAAACGGCTCTGCGGCACCCCAGATGCTCAAAAAAGCCCCCAAACCGTCCTGAAAAGTCAGTTTAAGCATCGAATCTGCCGCCAGCCTGCGTTTTGATTGCCTGGTGTGCTATTGAATAAATAGCAAATCGCACGCCTTCCGCAGTGACGGTGCGGCCAGGAAAAGGCGTTTTGGGGACAGGTCACGCACGCACTGCACCGCTGTTGCCCAGCACACCGCCCATGCGTTCAGCTGGCGGCCCGGTGCCCGTCGATCTTGCCAGCGGCCAGTTGGGCGGTGAATTGCAGGCGCTTGAGGTCGTTGAGACTGGAGGCTTTCACCGGGCTGTGGCTGAAGCAGCACAGTGTGCCGTAGACCTCACCGCCTTTGAGCACAATCGGCGTGCTGATGTGGGTGCCGATGCGAAACGGCAGCGCCTTTTCCAGCGCGGCGGTGGCGGGGTCCTGGGACGCGTCGGCAATAAAGGGCGGCATCCGGCCGTCCAGCACCTGCTGGCACCAGGACTCTTCCACCGGGTTGCTGTCGCCCGTGGCGATCACGGCGGGTTGTCCGGGGGCGCTGTCCACCCCCCTGAACACCCGTTGGCCGTCCACGAACTCACTGACAAACACCACGTCCATGTGCATCTTTTCCCGCAGCAGGCGCAGCACCTCCAGCACCGACCCGTCGATTTCAGCATCCGCCCCATCGGCCGTCGCCACCATCAGCTCCGACACCTTGACCATCAGGTCGTCCGGTTCGTAGCCAAGATCAAACTGGGAATACATTCACGCTCCTTCAAACACGGCTGGGTTTTGGGGCGGCCAGGTCTTAAAAATGGTCATCGTCATCAACGTGGGGTGCTGGTGATGGACTGACAGGGCCTCTCAAACCCGGCCAAGTGGGCAATGGCGGCCTCATACGGCCTCAAAAAGATCGGTTTTAGGACTAAATCCAGCCGCTGCCAAGGTCTTTATTGCCTGTATTGCTATTTAATTGATAGCGAATTTGAGTCTTGCAAGTATCTTTGTCGCCGGGCAGCCGCGAGGGCTTTGGTACCACCAACAGGAATCGAACCTGTATCTAGCGCTTAGGAGGCACTCGTTCTATCCATTGAACTATGGCGGCTTGGGTGGTGCGGCTGCGGGGGCAGTGACCAGCTGGAAGAGGAGAATTGTATGCGGTGCGTGGGCGCTGGCTGGGTGGTTTCAGTCGTAGGGCACGGTGTAGATCAGGTCCACGGCGCTTTGCTGGCCGGCCTGGGCGCGCACGGTGAAGCGCTGGGACAGGTCGTAAAAAATGTACAGGGTGCCCAGGGCGCCGGACACGCTGCGTTCGTAGGCGGCATAAAAGTTGCGCGAAAAGCGCTTGCCCAGGGTAACGGCTGCCTGGGACGTGGTGCCGTCGGCGTTGCTGGAGCCGCTCTTGAACGACAGCTCGTCCAGCCCGAGCGAGGACACCAGGCCGCCGGACGAGCCCCCGGTTTTGCTGCCGATCAGCGCCAGCGCGGCCTGCTGGAGCAGGGCCGCTTCAGCGCCGCCGCTGGCCGTGGCTTTGCCGGTGATGAGCCATGCCAGTTTTTCCGCGTCGGGCAGCTCGGGCTGGGCGTACAGGCGGATACGCGGAATCAGCGCGGTGCCGGTGATCTGTACGCCGACGCGCTGGTTGGTCTGGAAGGCGTCGGAGCGGATCGCCAGGATGTCGAGGGACGGGTTGTCGAGTGCGCCGGTGAAACGCAGCACACCTTGCTCCACGTCCAGCCGCTGGCCGTAGGCGCGGTACTGGCCACCCACGGTGTTGACCGCGCCGACCAGCCGGGGGCCGTTGGCCGCGTCGCCAGACACGGTCAGCACGCCAGCCACGCGGGTGTCGATGCCCTTGCCCTGCACCCGGAAGTCGGGGCCAAGGTCGAGTTTGACGGCCAGCTTGACGGCGCGGGTGGCGGTGGCGTTGCTGGGGGTTTCCGGTGCTTTGGGCGTGGCGTCGGGGGTGGCGCGCACGCGGGCGGGGCCGCTGGCACGGCGCACCACCACGTCGCTGCCGAGTTGTGGCGTGCCTTCGTCGGGCAGGGCGATGCGGGCCTGGTCCACCACCAGCGCGCCGGTCACGTCGGCGGCGTTGCCTTGCAGCCGGGCCTGGATGTCGCCGGAGACTGTCAGTTGCCGGTCGGTGCGGATGCTGGCGCGCAGGCGGG
>JBJXEI010000026.1:0-10711 GCA_046154065.1 Polaromonas sp.
CGGTGATGCGCAGCTGGCCTGCGGTAGGCGTTTCAATCAGCGAGACCATGCGTGCCAGCGTGGACTTGCCGCAGCCGGATTCGCCCACGACGGCCAGTGTTTTGCCGGGCTGGATCGAAAACGACACACCGCCCACGGCCTGCAGGTGGTCGGGCGCACGCAGAAAGCCACGGCGGATTTCATACACCCGTTGCAGGTCCTTGGCCTCGACCACAGGCTGGCCAGAAGAAGTGGGCAGGGCGCTCATGCCGGGATGTCCTGCGCCAGGTGGCTGTGCAGGCCCAGCGGCGCGCCGATCGGGTAGTGGCAGCGCACGCTGCTGTCGCCAGCCGCGCCGTAGGGCCGCAGGGCAGGGCGCTGGTTGGCGCAGTGGTCGGTGGCGTGGCTGCAGCGCGGGCCAAACAGGCAGCCACCGGGCCGGTCATGCAGGCCGGGCACCATGCCGGGAATGGTGGCCAGGCGGGTGGCGCCGTCGCTACGCTCGGGCAGGGCCGCCAGCAGGGCTTCGGTGTAGGGGTGATGCGGCGTGTTGAACAAGGCGTGGGCAGGTTGCACTTCCATCATCTGGCCGGCGTACATCACGGCGATGCGCTGCGCCATTTCAGACACCACACCCATGTTGTGGGTGATGAGCACCAGCGCCATGCCGCGCTCTTTTTGCAGGCTGCGCAGCAGGTCCAGGATTTGCGCCTGGATCGTCACGTCCAGCGCGGTGGTGGGTTCATCGGCAATCAGCAGGCGTGGGTTGCAGGCAATCGCCATGGCAATCATCACGCGCTGGTTCATGCCGCCCGACAACTGGTGCGGGTAGGCCTTGAGGCGACTTTCCGGCGAGTTGATGCCGACCTGCTCCAGCAGCTCAATGGCCCGGGTTCTGGCGGCCTTGCCGTCCATGCCCAGGTGCAGGCGCAGCGTTTCCGTGATCTGAAAGCCGACCGTGAAGCAGGGGTTCAGGCTGGTTGTGGGCTCCTGGAAAATCATCGCCACGTCCTTGCCCGTCAGGCGGCTGCGCTCCCGCGCCGACAGCTTGAGCAGGTCGTGCCCGGCAAAGTTCAACTTGTCCGCGCGCACCCGGCCCGGAAAAGCCACCAGGCCCATCAGCGCCATCATCGTCACGCTTTTGCCGGAGCCCGACTCGCCCACAATACCCAGCACCTCGCCGTCGTCCACACTCAGGCTGATGCCATCGACCGCGTGCATCACGCCGTTCTGCGACGGAAACTCCACCGATAAATTTTCAATTTCAAGCAAGGCCATGGAGTCGCTTTCAGCGTTTCAATTTGGGATCGAACGCGTCGCGCAGTCCATCCCCCAGGAGGTTGAACGCCAGCACGGTGATCAGAATGGCCAGGCCCGGGAAGGTCACGACCCACCAGGCGCGCAGCACAAACTCTCGCGCATCGGCCAGCATGGTGCCCCACTCGGGTGAGGGCGGCTGGGCGCCCAGGCCCAGAAACCCCAGCGCGGCGGCGTCCAGGATGGCAGTCGACACACCCAGTGAGGCCTGCACGATCAGCGGTGCGGTGCAGTTGGGCAAGATCTCGCTGAACATCAGGCGAATGCGGCTGGCCCCGCTCATGCGGGCGGCGGTCACGTAGTCGCGGTTGGTTTCTGAGATCACGGCGGCGCGGGTGATGCGCACATAGTGCGGCAGCACCACGATGGCCACGGCCAGCATGGCGTTCATCAGCCCGGGGCCCAGGATGGCCACAATCACAATGGCCAGCAGCAGGCTGGGCAGCGTCAGGATGATGTCCATCAGCCGCATGATGGCGATCTCAAAAATGCCCCGGAAAAAGCCCGCCAGCAGGCCCAGCACCGTGCCAATCACCACCGACAGCGCCACCACGGCCAGGCCAATGACCAGCGACAGGCGCGCCCCGTGCATCAGGCGCGACAGGATGTCCCGGCCAATCGCGTCGGTGCCCAGCGGGTAGGCCCACAGCCCACCTTGTTGCCAGGCGGGCGGCTTGAGGAACACCACGTTGTTGGTGATGTTGGGCGGGTGAGGGGCCAGCCAGGGGGCCAGCAGCGCCACCAGCAGCACCAGCAGTACGATGGCCAGCCCCATCACAGCGCCTTTGTTGGCGCTGAAGTAGGTCCAGAATTCACGCAGCGGATGCGGCGGCGTGGGCGCAGATTGCGCGGGCAGGGCGGCAGTGTTCATCACAATAAGGGCCTAGTGCCGGATGCGGGGGTTGATGATGCCGTAGGTGATGTCCACCAGCAGGTTGACCGCCATGACGATGGTGCCCAGCAGCAAAATGCCGCCCTGCAGCACCGGGTAGTCGCGTCGGCTGATGGCTTCAATCAGCCACTTGCCCACGCCTGGCCATGAAAAAATCGTCTCGGTCAGGATGGCCCCAGTGAACAGCACGCCCACCTGCAGGCCAATCACGGTGATCACCGGAATCATGGCGTTGCGCAGCGCGTGCACCGCCACCACCCGCAGGTTGGACAAGCCCTTGGCCCGCGCCGTGCGGATGTAGTCCTCGCCCAGCACCTCCAGCATGGCCGAGCGGGTCATGCGCGCAATCACGGCCAGCGGGTTGGTGCCCAACACGATGGTCGGCAAAATCAGGTGCGAAGCGGCCGACCAGAAGGCCCCTTTTTCGTCCGACAGCAGCGAGTCGATCAGCAAAAAACCGGTCGTGGGTTCGATGAAATACTGCACCGACAGGCGACCGGACACGGGGGTCCAGCCCAGTTGCACGGAAAACAGCAGGATCAGCAGCAAGCCCCACCAGAAAATCGGCATCGAGTAGCCGGTGAGCGACACGCCCATCACCCCGTGGTCAAGGATCGAATTGCGTTTGACCGCCGCCAGAATACCCGCCGGAATGCCCAGCAGCAGCGCAAAAATAATGGCGCACACCGCCAGCTCGATGGTGGCGGGGAACAGCGTCAAAAATTCGCGCAGCACCGGCTCCTGGGTGATGAGTGACTTGCCCAGGTCACCCTTGAGCACACGGCCGATGTAGATGCCGTACTGCACCATCACCGGCCTGTCCAGGCCGAACTCCTTGAGCAACTGCGCATGGCGGGCCGGGTCAATGCCGCGTTCACCGGCCATGGTCTCGATCGGGTCGCCCGGAACCATGCGGATCAGGACAAACGCCAGCAAGGTCATGCCTAAAAAGGTGGGAATGACAAGGCTGAGCCGGGTGAAGATAAAACGAAGCATGGGCCGATCAAACGCAGGAAAAATTCAGGTGCATCAACCCATGTTTGCACGAACCGTGCCAAACGTTGGCCTTGGTTTTCCCTTGTTTTGCCTGCGGCAAGCCTGCAGAACTGTCACCGGCGCGACGCACGAATTCATGCATGGGCCGACCATCGAGCCCAAAAAAAAGCTGGCAGAACCGAAGTTCTACCAGCTTTTTTGAAGTGTGCCAGCCCGCAAAGGGGCCAGTGACTTATTTGACGTGCTTGCCGATCAGGCCGGCCATCTCGAACATCGTGACTTGCGGCTTGCCGAACACGGCCTTGAGCTTGGCGTCAGCGTTGATGTTGCGCTTGTTGGTGGCGTCCTGCAGACCGTGCGCCTTGATGTAGACCCACAACTGTTTGACGATCTCGGTGCGTGGCAGGGGCTTGTTGCCAAGCACAGCAGCGAGTTCAGGGCTCAGCGTCAGGGCTTTCATGAACGCTGGGTTCGGTGTGCGCTTGGCGGCGGGTGCAGCGGCTGGCTTGGCTACTTTGGCAGCGGCCTTGACGGCAGGGGCAGCGACTTTTTTAGCCGGTGCTGCAGGGGCTGCAGCGACTTTTTTAGCGGGGGCGGCTTTGGTTGCAGGCGCTTTTTTTGCCGGTGCTGATTTCGCAGTTGCCATGGTTGGTTGTCTTTCTAGGAGTTGATGAGTGACCAGCGGAGATATGTCACCTCTGCGGCTTGCGGAATGCTACTGGAGAAAAACACGGTTTCATAGGGGAAAAAGGCTTTTTTGAGTGACAGGACGCCCATATTGACCCAAGAGTGTCAAAAAAAGGCGTCGATTGCGCACGTCCTGCGGATTTCCACGCCCGCACCCCGCAAAATGCGGTTTCCTTTGACTTCCTCCCATCAGCCCGCCATGACTGCTCCATCCGCCGTTTCCTCTCTGTCGTTCGCCACTTGTGATCTCTGCGATGCCTTCAAAAACGACAGCTCGGGCACCTTCCGGGTGCTGCCGCCGGTGTTCAAAGACTTCGGAGGTGTGCTGAAGTTTTGCGGCTCAGTGGTCACGGTCAAATGTTTTGAAGACAACTCGCTGGTCAAGGCGGCGGTGGACTCGCCGGGCGAAGGCCGGGTGCTGGTGGTGGACGGCGGCGGGTCACTGCGCCGGGCCCTGCTGGGCGGCAATCTGGGCGCTGCAGCGGCCCGTAACGGCTGGGCCGGTGTGGTGATTGACGGGTGCGCGCGCGACGTGGCTGAGCTGGCGCAGTGTCAGGTGGGCATCCGGGCGCTGGCCGCCATGCCGCTGCCTACCGAAAAACGGCAGGAGGGCCAGCAGGGCGTGCCGGTTCAGATCCAGGGGATGTGGGTGCGGCCGGGGGATTGGCTGTATGCCGACGAAGACGGCATGGTGGTCATGTCTGCGCCTGTGCAGACCTGAAGCCTGAACCCTGAAACCGGGCCGTCTGTTGCGGCTCAGCTGCTCAGGCCGCGGTACAGCATGTAAGCCGCCAGCACGTACAAGACGCTGGCAAACACCTTTTTCAGCGTGGCCACTGGCAGAGTGTGCGCAGCTTTGGCACCCAGCGGGGCCGTCAGTACGCTGCAAATGGCAATCACCGCCAGCGCCGGCAGCCAGATGTAGCCAAACGAGCCAGCGGGCAAGCCCTCCACATTGCGCCCGCTGATGACATAGCCGACCACGTTGGCCACCGCAATGGGAAAACCCAGCGCGGCCGAGGTGGCCACGGCGTTGCGCATGGCCACGTTGCACCAGGTCATGAAGGGCACGCTGATGAAGGCACCGCCCGCGCCGACCAAGCCGGACAGAAAACCAATCAGGGCGCCAAACCCCAGCAAACCAGCGGTTCCTGGCAATTGGCGGCTGGGCGCTGGCTTCTTGCCGCGGATCATCTGCGTGGCTGAAAAGCCCACGAAGAGTGCAAAAAAGATCGCCAGGTAGGCGCCTTTGAGCAAGGCAAAAACGCCCAGGCTGCCGATGATGCTGCCGATGACGATGCCAGGCGCAAAACGTTTGGCGATGTCCCAGCGCACCGCGCCATGCCGGTGGTGCGCCCGCACGCTGGAGATCGACGTGAAGATGATGGTGGCCATGGAGGTGGCAATCGCCATCTTGACGGCCAGATCGCTGGACGCACCCCGGTGCGACATGATGAAGGTCAGGAAGGGCACCATCACCATGCCGCCGCCGATACCTAGCAGCCCCGCCAAAAAACCGGTTCCCAGGCCCAGCAGGGCGAGTTCGACGATCAGCAAGGGGTCAAGCATGGGTGTTCAATCTGGGGTGGTGCGGCGAGAAGCACGCGGGAAGGCCAGTGGGGGCCAAAGGTGTCTGCGAATGCCACCGGACCGTCATCCTGAACCGGGGTTCAGGTGGGCGAGGGCAGTCAGGCTTCGGGTTCGTCTAACGCGAGACGATCACGCCAGCCGGACAATTTACCAAGCCCGTGCTCGTGGAGCATTGGTTCAAGGAAATATAAAGCCCGGTGCGCACCGCAGACAGCTCAATTGTAGGCGGACTGGGCCGTTTCAGCTGGCCCACCAGGTTCTAAAGCAAGTGGCCATCAACGCCGAGTGCGGCGTCCATGCGGTGCACCAATGCGGTGAGTTGGGGGGTCAGGGTGTCACTGAAAAGAGAGGCACTGGTGGCTGGTAAGCCGTCGGTGGCGAGTTGTGGGGCTGCCACTGCCACGGGGCGCTCTGTCAGCTCGAAGGCCAGGTTCAGCGCGGCCAGCACCGCGATGCGGTCGCGGGCTTTGATCTTGCCGGCGTCGCGTATCTTGCACATGGCAATGTCGACCCTGTTGACCGCGTCCAGCATGCGCGCATCGCCATTTTCGGGGCAGCCCAGCAGGTAGCTCTGGCCCATGATCTGTACTTCGAGCTGTTTCATCCGAGGGCTCCGGGCTGCGTGTTGGCGGGGTGAGAAAGGTGGGGGGCGTTGTCGGGCAGGCGTTCAATCAGGGCCTCGACGCGGGCGCGGGCGGCGCTCAACCGGGAGCGCAGGGAGTCGCGGTCCTGCGTCAGCACGCGCACTTGTTCGGTGAGCAATTGGTTGGTGCGCTGCAGTTCGTCATGGCGCAGCAGCAAACGCTCGACACGCTCGGCGACTTCGCCTATTTCGATCCTGATCGCTTGCTCCATGCCTGGCCCCTCCGACGAAAGATTCGGGGTGGGCAGTGTGGAGTCGGTCGGAGCTGGGTTCGTCATGACAGTCGGGATTGTAGGGTTGCTGAAATCGGCCCAGCATAGAATGTTAGCTGTTGGTGCTCGCAGTGTGGTTCGCACGCTGCAGTTCAACGGGAAGCAGGAGAAAGCCAAAGCCAAGCCGAAACGGGTCACACCGCCGCGGTAGGCGCTGCACGCTTTTAACCTGCGCTGCCCCCGCAACGGTCAACGGACGAAGCCCCCACAGGCTTCACTTCTCATCTACATGCCACTGAGCGCCTTGAACAAGCGCTTGGGAAGGCGATGAGGACAGCGCCGCGAGCCCGGATACCGGCCAACAAGGTGGACAGGCGTTTTCAAACGCTTGTCCGTAACGCTCATGCACTGGCGGGGAGGCCGGTGAAGGGCTGCATTGTTGATTGTCGACCCCATGAAAACCCACGCTACTTTCAGCGGCTGCGCGCGTCTTGCCGTGCTGCTTTCCCCTGTTTCCCTTGTTTTGACGAGTCTGCCCGCCTGGGCGCAAGCTCCAGCGCAACTGGCAAGCACCGTCGTCACCGCGTCGCGCACCGCTCAACGGGCAGATGAACTGGTCAGCGACGTCGTGGTCATCCGCCGCGCTGACATTGAAAAATCCACTGGCCGCACGCTGCCTGAAATTCTGGCCCGCGCCCCAGGCGTTCAGTTCAGCGCCAACGGCGGGTTGGGCAAAAACAGCAGCGTCAGCATCCGCGGTGCCGAGGCCCGCCACACCGTGCTGCTGATTGACGGCGTGCGGTTTGGCTCTGCCACGTCGGGCAGCCCCAACTGGGACACCATCCCTGTGGACATGATCGAGCGCATTGAAATCCTCAAAGGCCCGGCCTCGGCCCTGTACGGCAGCGAAGCCGTGGGCGGCGTGGTGCAGATTTTCATGCGCAAGGGTGTCGAGGGTTTGGCACCCTACGCCTCAGTGACGCTGGGCAGCTACGGGCACCGCCAGGTCACGGCGGGTGTTGGTGGCGGCAGCGGCCCCTTGACCTACTCGCTGGGGGTGCAACACACGCGTGACAAAGGGTTTTCAACCACCAACCCTAAAGTCCAGTTCGGCAACTACAACCCGGACACCGACGGCTTTGACCAGGACTCGCTCAACACCTCGGTGGCCTACCAATTGAGCCCGGACTGGAAAATTGACGCGGGCCTGCTGGCAGCCGACAGCACCAATCACAGCGATGACGGCCTCAACCGCGACACGCAGTACAAGGGCAAGACGCGTGTGGTCCGCACCGGGGTGGAAGGGCGTGTATTGCCCAGCTGGAAAACCCAGCTGCGCTACAGCCAGGGCTCCGACAGCAGCCGCGCGCTCGTGGCGGCACCCAGTGTGTTCCCCAGCTTGTTCAAGACCACCCAGAACCAGCTGACCTGGCAAAACGACGTGGACACCCCGATCGGTGTGGTCCTGGCGGGCGTGGAGCGCCTTGAGCAAAAAATCGACAGCACCACCGCCTACACCGTGACCGAGCGCACGGTGTCGTCGGCATTTGTTGGTTTGAACGGCAGTGCGGGCTCCCACAGCTGGCAAGTCAACGCACGCCGCGACAAAAACTCGCAATTTGGCGGCAGCAGCACTGGTTTTGGCGGCTACGGCTTTGCCATCACACCGCAATGGCGCGTCAACGCGTCGTACGGCACGAGCTTTGTGGCCCCGTCGTTCAACCAGCTGTACTTTCCCAATTTTGGCAACGCGCTGCTGCAGCCTGAGCGTGGCCGCAACACCGACCTGGGCGTGACCTGGAGCGACGCTGGGCACACCGTGAAGCTGACGCACTTCGACAACAAGATCCGCGGCTTCATTAGCAACACCACGATTGCGTCCAGCATCCCGCGCGCCCGCATTGACGGCTACACCCTGGCCTACAACGGCAGCTTCGGGGCGCTGTCGCTCAACGCGTCACTTGACGCGATGGACCCGCGCAACGAGCTGACCGGCAAGCGCCTGGCGCGCCGCAGTTCCAACTTGGCCCGCCTGGGCGCGGACTACGCGGTGGGCGAGTGGGCGTTGGGTGGCAACGTGATGCGCGCTGGCAACAGCTTTGACGATGCCGCGAATGTGCGCGAAGTGGCTGGCCGCACCACGGCTGACCTGTATGTGGACTACGCCGTCAACACCGAGTGGAAGCTGCAGACCAAACTCAACAATGTGACGAACAAACAATACGAGACGATCTACGGCTACAACCAGCCAGGCCGTGCCGTGTATGTCACGCTGAGCTACCGCCCCAAGCTGTAAGCGAGCCTCATCGCATGACCACCCACTGCCCCGCCATCCTGATCGCCGCGCCCGCTTCCGGGCAGGGGAAAACCACGGTCGCCTCGGCGCTGGCGCGGTTGCACACCCGGCAGGGGCGGCGGGTGCGGGTGTTCAAGTGCGGGCCTGATTTTCTGGACCCGCACTGGCTCACGCTGGCCAGTGGCGGGCCGGTGCATCAGCTGGACTTGTGGATGACCGGCCAGGCCGACTGCGCCCAGCGCTTGCATGACGCCGCGCTGGAAGCCGACCTGGTCATTGTCGAAGGCGTGATGGGCTTGTTTGACGGTGAACCCAGCGCGGCCGACCTGGCGCAGCGCTTCGGGCTGCATGTGGTGGCGGTGATTGACGCCAGCGCCATGGCCGGCACCTTTGGGGCGCTGGCCTGGGGCCTGCAAACCTACCGGCAAGGCCTGCGGTTTGGCGGGGTGCTGGCCAACCGGGTCGCCTCATCCGGCCACGCCGCCATGCTGGAGGGTGGGCTGCGTGACCCCGACCAATGGTTGGGCGGCTTGATGCGCAGCGACGCCTTCACCCTGCCCGAGCGGCACCTGGGCCTGGTCATGGCCGGGGAGTTGCCGGACGCCATGGCCCGGCTGGACGCCGCGGCCGACGCGTTGCAGCAGACGCCGCTGGGCCAGATGACGCCTGCCGACTTGCAGCGCTGGTCTGTGGACTTTGAGCCTGCAGACATCACGCCCGGTCCCAACCAGGCACTGCAGGGCGTGACGATTGCAGTCGCCCGTGACGCCGCCTTCTGTTTTATCTACGCCGCCAACATTGACTGCCTGCAGGCCCTGGGCGCGCAGGTGGTGTTCTTTTCACCGCTGCTTGATGCCGCGCTGCCGCGCTGCGACGCGCTGTGGCTGCCCGGCGGTTACCCCGAATTGCACGGCCCTGCGCTGGTTGCCAACACCGCGATGCGTGCCAGCATCACGGCGCATGTGCAGGCCTGCCACCCCGTGTGGGCCGAGTGCGGCGGCATGATGGCCTTGTTCGACGCGCTGGTGACCCGCGACGGCGTGACCTACCCCATGTGGGGTCTGTTGCCCGGCAGCACCACGCTGCAAAAGCGGCTGGCTGCGCTGGGGCCGCAGCAGCTGGCCACCGCTGGTGGTGTGCTGCGCGGCCACGCGTTTCATTACTCAACCTGCACCACTGACTTGCCCGCGCAGGCCTATACCGAAGCCGCCCCCGGCCGCACCCTGCGCGGGGAGGGTGAAGCGCTGTACCGGCATGGAGCGGTGCAGGCCAGCTACTTTCACGCCTGGTTTGCGTCCAACCCCGCTGCCGCAGCCCGGCTGTTTTTGAAAGCTGTGCATGACTGACTTCCGCGCCGCCCCCACTGCGGGGCTTTACGGCCCGCAGCGCATCGTCTGCCTGACGGAGGAAACCACCGAGTGGCTGTACTTGCTGGGGGAAGAGCGTCGCATCGTCGGCATTTCGGGCTACACGGTGCGCCCACCCCGTGCGCGGGACGAAAAGCCCAAGGTCAGCGCCTTTCTGAGCGCCAAGATCGACAAGATCACGGCCCTGCAGCCCGACTGCGTGATCGGCTTTTCAGACCTGCAGGCCGACATTGCCGCGCAGCTGATTCGCTGCGGCATTGCCGTGACCATCTTCAACCAGCGCAGCGTGGCCGAGATTTTTTCGATGATGTTCCAGGTCGCAGCCATGGTCGGGCAGGCCGACAAGGGCCTGGCGCTGATCGCCACCATGCAGCAGCGCTTGCTGGCCATTGAAGCGGCTGCGGCCGCGCTGCCACGCCGCCCGCGCGTCTTTTTTGAAGAGTGGTACGACCCGCACATCTCGGCGATTGCCTGGGTGTCCGAACTCATCGGCATTGCCGGCGGTGACGACTGCTTTCCCGAGCTGGCCAAGGAACCCATGGGCAAGGGCCGCATCATTGCCGACGGCAGCACCATCGTGGCGCGCAACCCGGACATCATTCTGGGCTCATGGTGCGGGCGGCGCTTTCGGCCTGCGCATGTGCGGGCGCGGCCCGGCTGGGCAAGCGTCAACGCCGTGCAAAACGACCAGCTGTTTGAGATCAAATCCGCTGAAATTTTGCAGCCCGGACC
>JBJXEI010000027.1:0-3864 GCA_046154065.1 Polaromonas sp.
CGGCCGAGCGTTTCAATGCCGCCGAGGCGTTGCGCATCGGCTTTGTGCACGAGGTGGTCAGCGCTGAGGCACTGGACGCCACGGTGGCACAGATCACCAGCGCCCTGCTGGTTGCCAGCCCGGACGCCGTGACCACCTGCAAACGCCTGGTGCGCGATGTGGCGGGGCAAGAGATCTCGTTGGAGCTGGTGGCGATGACGGTGGGCGCCATTGCCGACAGCCGCACCAGCGCCCATGGGCGTGAGGGTGTGCAGTCCTTTCTGCAAAAACGCAAACCCAGCTGGGCCCTGTGATGCCCACGCTGGACACCGCCCAGCTCATCGCCCTGGCGGGCGTGCTTGGCTGGGCCAGCGGCATCCGGTTGTACCTGGTGGTGTTGCTGACCGGCCTGGCCGGTTACCTGGGGTGGATGCCGTTGCCGCCGGGCCTGCATTTGTTGGCCAACCCCATCGTGCTGGCGGCCAGCGGGTTCATGGTGTTCATCGAGTTTTTTGCCGACAAGATCCCCGGCCTGGACTCGCTCTGGGACGTGGTGCACAGCGTCATCCGCATCCCCGCCGGGGCGGCACTGGCGGCCGGGGTGTTTGGGGCCGACAGCGGCGCGATGGGCCTGGTCGCCGCGCTGCTGGGCGGCACGCTGGCCGCCACCAGCTTCACCACCAAAGCCACCACCCGCGCCGCCATCAACACCTCCCCGGAGCCCTTCAGCAACATCGGCGCGTCACTGGTTGAAGACACGCTGGTGCCCGCCGGGCTGTGGCTGGCGGTGGCGCACCCGCTGGCGTTTGGCGCGGCCCTGTTCGTGGTGCTGGTGTTGTCCGTGGTGGTGACGATCGTGCTGTTCAAATTTTTGCAGGCGGTATTGCAGCGTGTGCGCGGGATATTAAGTACAAAGGTCAATCATGTTTAAAAAAATCCTCATCGCCAACCGGGGTGAAATCGCGTGCCGAGTCGCCGCCACCGCCCGCCGGATGGCCATCAAAACCGTGGCGGTTTACTCTGACGCGGACGCCAATGCCAAGCACGTGGCGGCGTGTGACGAGGCGGTACACATTGGCGGCAGTGCGCCGAAAGACAGCTACCTGCGCTGGGAAAAAATCATTGAGGTGGCGCTGGCCACGGGGGCCGAGGCGGTGCACCCTGGGTATGGGTTTTTGAGTGAGAACGCGGACTTTGCCACCGCCTGCGCGGCGGCGGGGCTGGTGTTCATTGGCCCGCCGGCCTCGGCCATCGAGGCGATGGGGCTGAAGGCGGCGTCCAAACAGCTGATGGAAAAAGCCGGAGTGCCGCTGGTGCCCGGTTACCACGGTGCGGACCAGTCGCCCGAGCTGCTGCAGCGCGAGGCAGACCGCATCGGGTACCCGGTGCTGATCAAGGCCAGCGCGGGCGGTGGCGGCAAGGGCATGCGGGCGGTGGACAAATCAGAAGACTTTGCTGCGGCGCTGGCGTCGTGCCAACGCGAGGCGATCAACAGCTTTGGCGATGACGCGGTGCTGGTCGAGAAGTACGCGCAGCGCCCGCGCCACATCGAGATCCAGGTGTTTGGCGACAACCACGGCAACTGCGTGTATTTGTTCGAGCGTGACTGCTCGGTGCAGCGCCGCCACCAGAAGGTGCTGGAAGAAGCGCCCGCCCCAGGCATGACCCATGCCATGCGCCAGCAGATGGGTGAAGCGGCGGTGGCGGCGGCGCGGGCGGTGAACTACGTGGGTGCGGGCACGGTGGAGTTCATCGTGGAGCAGCGGCCAGACGGCACGATGAACTTTTTCTTCATGGAGATGAATACCCGGCTGCAGGTGGAGCATCCCGTCACGGAGGCCATCACCGGGCTGGACCTGGTCGAGTGGCAGCTGCGTGTGGCGGCCGGTGAGCGCCTGCCGCTGGCGCAGGACCAGCTGCAGATGCACGGCCACGCGATTGAAGCGCGCATTTGCGCCGAGAACCCGGACAACCAGTTTTTACCGGCCACCGGTACGCTCAATGTCTACCAAAAACCGCTGCACACCGCGTTTGACCGGGGCGTGGTTCGCTTTGACGACGGTGTGCGTGAGGGCGACACGATCTCGCCGTTCTACGACTCCATGGTGGCCAAACTTATCGTGCATGGTCGCACCCGCGAAGAAGCACTGGCCCGGCTGGACGATGCGCTGGCGCAAACGCGCATCGTCGGACTGACGACGAATGTGCAGTTCCTGCGCCACGTGGTGCGCAGCGAGTCGTTTGCCAATGCCAACCTGGACACCGCGCTGATCGAGCGTGAGCGCGCGGCGTTGTTCAACCAGGAACCTGTGGGCGTGGTCCGTGCGGCGGCGGCGGTGATTGCCCACACACTGCTGGCCGAACAAGCGCTGGCGGGCAACGACCCGTTCAGCCGCCGTGACGGCTGGCAGGCGCACGGCGAGCAGTTGCGGCGCTTTGCCCTGGAGTTTCACGGGGAAGCGGTGATGGCCGAGCTGGTCTACGGGCACACCGGCGCGCTGCGGCTGACGGTGGGCGGGCAAGAAGGCCTGCTGGAATTTGCCGCCACGGCCGCTGGGGTGGCTGTGGGCTTCGCTGGGGAGCGTTTTACCGCCAAAATTGAATCAAATCACGGGGATGCCTACGTTTTCCTTGCCTGTGGTGCTACTAAAATCATAGTGATTGACCGCTTGGCCGCAGCGGCGAGTGCAGGCCATGAGGCCGCTGCTGGCCGCTTGGCCGCGCCCATGCCGGGCAAGGTGGTGTCGTTTGCCGTGCAGGCGGGCGACCGCATCACCAAGGGCCAGCCGCTGGCGGTGATGGACGCGATGAAAATGGAGCACACGATTGCCGCGCCGTCCGACGGGGTGGTGCTGGCGCTGTTGTTCGCCCCGGGGGACCAGGTGGCCGAGGGGGAAGAACTGCTCAAAATTGGCCAGGAAGATGTCCTGGTTGCAGCTTGATTCCCTCCGCACCTGAAAGACCTTGAACCAATGACCGATGCCGTGATGAATGCAATGCGAGTGGTGTTTTGTTGCACCGGCACCAAGGCCCAACCCTGGCTGGACGGCCTGCGGGCCTCGCTGCCCGGCGCTGACGTGAGCGAGTGGCAACCCGGTGCGGATTCTGCGGACTACGCCGTGGTCTGGGCCCCGCCCCAGCAGTTCCTGGACGAACAAACCGGTTTGAAGGCGCTGTTCAACATTGGCGCGGGCGTGGACGCCCTGATGAAACTGCAGCTGCCGCCCCAGGTGCCGGTGGTGCGGCTGGACGACGCGGGCATGTCGGTGCAAATGGCCGAGTACGTGTGCCACGCGGTGATCCGCCACTTCCGGGAATTTGACGGCTACGCGGCCGATGTGGCCACGGGCAAGTGGTCTTACCGCAAGCCGAACGCGCGCGAGGACTTTCCCATCGGCGTGCTGGGCCTGGGCGTGCTGGGCCAGCGGGTGTGCGCGGCGTTGGCGCAGTTTGATTTTCCGGTTCGGGGCTGGAGCCGGTCGGCCAAAACGGTGCCGGGCGTGCAGTGCTTTTCAGGCCAGGCCGGTTTGACCGAGTTCCTGGCCGCCTCGCGTATCTTGGTGTGCCTGCTGCCGCTGACGCCCGAGACAGAAAACATCCTGAACAAGGACACGCTGGGCCGCTTGATGCCGGGCGGCTACCTCATCAACGTGGCGCGCGGTGGGCATCTGGTGGACGACGACCTGATCGCGCTGATGGACAGCGGCCACTTGGCCGGGGCCACGCTGGACGTGTTCCGCGAAGAGCCTTTGCCTCCGACCGACCGCTTCTGGCGGCACCCGAAGATCACGCTGACCCCGCACACCTCGGCGCGCACGCTGCGGGACGAAAGCATCGGCCAGATCGCCGGCAAGATCGCGCAGCTGGAAGGCGGCGCGCCCATTG
>JBJXEI010000028.1:0-34834 GCA_046154065.1 Polaromonas sp.
AGAGCTTTTTGCCGGCGGCGGCGGGGAAGTTGCGGGTGCCTAAATCCTCGATTTTTTCTTTCACCGCCGCGTAGTAAATCGCGTGCACACCGGCTTGCGTGGCGGGGCTGATGTAGCGCTTTTTGGGGCGGGCGTTTTCTTCGTTCACCCGCCGCTCGATCTCGGCCAGGATCTTCAGCAACTGCTTGCGTTTTTCCTCGCGCTGGGCCTCGGCCGGGGTGTTGGACGACTGCAGCGGGTCGGGGGCAGGCAGGGTGGCCAGTTCTTTTCTAATCTGCGCCAGCAGCAGGGTTTGTTCGGCTTGCAGGGACTCGACCTGGCGCTGCGCGTCCTCGGCGGCGTCGCCCAGGGAGGTCAGCGCTGACGGCGGCAACGGCGAGGTGGCGCGGCCCTTGTCCACGTCACCACCACCGGCCAGCGAGGCCTGTGCGATGGCCTTGGCGAGGTCCGGCTTCTCGTTGGACTTGGCATTGACCAGGATGACTTCCAGCGGCTTGTCCTGAAACACGCGGTCAAATTGTTCCGGGTCCACAAACCGCACCGTCAGCAGCACCGCATGCACGCCCACCGACACCACAAACGCCCACTGCAGGGTGCTCATGGACTGAAGGGCGTGCAGGGGACGGAAGGCGAGCATGGTCGGGCGTGCGGGTCAGGCGGGCAAGGTCACTGGCGTTGTGTCGGCGGTGGGCTCGTTCATGTCCACGGCAATCGAGATCGGCCCGGCCGCCATGTCGCCGTCATCCGCATCGGCTTCGTCTGATGGGTCGGCTTGCGCGGCGGCACTGTCGGGCTCGTCCAGGCGCTCGACCACGGTGCCGCCGATGTCCAGCGTCATCTCGTCGATCGCGCCGAGCTTGACGCGCACCCGGGCGTTGCGCGGCAGGCCCTGCGCGCCCATGGCGGGCAGCACCAGCGGCAGCTCGTCGGCGCGCACCAGGTTGTCTTTCATGAAGCTGGCGGTCAGCTCGCTCACCTCGTTTTGCTGCAGGTATTTCAGCGTCCAGTAGCGTTCAATGCCGGACTGGAAGCCGTTGTAGGCGCTGTAGGCCGCGTCAAAGCTGGAGATGATCGAAAACAGCTCGGCGTCCTTGGGTTTGAAGGGCGCCACCAGCGGGGCGGTTTTGCCGTTTTGCACCACGGCGATGATTTGCCATTGGTTGACCAGGTCGGTGTAACGGCGCAGCGGCGAGGTGCTCCAGGCGTAGGCGGGCACCCCCAGGCCGGCGTGGGGCAGGGCCTTGGTGCCCATGCGCACCTTCACGCCCGGGGCCATGCTGGCCTGGCTGCGGTAAATGCCGGGCACGCCGTGCTCGGCCAGCCACAGGCCCCAGGTGCTGTTGGCCAAAATCATGGCTTCTGCCACGATCAGATCCAGCGGCGCACCGCGCTGGCGGGTGGTGATGCTGACGCGCTCGTGGCCTTGCGGCTCGGTGCCGGATGGGTTGTCCAGCCGGAAGTTGTAGTCCGGGCGGTTGAAGTTCTCGGGTTTGCCGCGCACCACTTCGCGCCCGGCCTTCAGGTGCCGTGCCAGGCGGTGCAAAAACGTCAGCTCTGCTGCCCAGGCCACGTCTGCGGGTGGTGTGCCGGCGTGGGCAGCTCCAAAAAACGCCTCGGTGAAGGTGCTGTCCAGCACGTCGTGGCGCAGGTTGGCGGCAATGGGCACCTGCTCCAGGCGGGTCGCGGTGGCGGTGATCGCCAGCGTGGCCTCGTCCATCGTCACGTACAACGACAGCGCCGGGCAGTTGCGGCCTTCTTGCAGCGTGTAGTGCTGCACCAGCGCGTCGGGCAGCATGGTGAGTTTGTAGCCGGGCATGTAGACGGTGGACAGGCGGGCGCGGCCCACCGCGTCAATCGGGCTGCCGGGCTGCACCGCCAGGCCGGGCGCGGCAATGTGGATCCCTAGCGTGATGTTGCCCGTGCCCAGGCCCTGCACCGACAGTGCGTCGTCGATCTCGGTGGTGGCCGAGTCGTCGATGGAAAACGCCTGCACCGCCGCCAGCGGCAGGTCGTTGGTAGCCACCGGGGCCTGCAGCGCCGGGAAGCCCGTGCCCTTGGGGAAGTTCTCGAACAAAAACCGTTTGTAGTGAAACTGGTAGGCCGAATCGATGGCCCCGGCGCGCTGCAGCAGGTCCAGCGGTGCGGTTTGGGTGCTGCGGGCGGCCTCGACCACGGCTTTGTACTCGGACGTGTTTTTGTCCGGTTTGAACAGAATTTTGTACAGCTGCTCACGCACCGGCTCTGGGCACTGGCCGCTGGCCAGTTCTTCGGCCCAGGCGGTGATTTGCAGTGCCACGGCTTTTTTCTTCTCGATGGCGTTCAGCGCCAGCTGAAGAATATCGGCCGGGGCCTTTTTGAAGCGGCCTTTGCCCGCGCGGCGAAAGTAGTGCGGTGACTCGAACAACCGGAACAGCGCGGCGGCCTGCTCCAGGGTGGACGCGGGTTTGGACGCGTCCGAGCTGAAGTAGTCACGGGCCAGGTCGGCAAAACCGAATTCCTCGTCGCTGGCAAATTCCCAGGCCAGGTCCAGCTCAATGGTGTGGCTCAGGGCGGCGGCGGCGGCCACCAACTCGGCCGGGGTCGGTTTTTCAAACCGCATCAGCGCGTTGACGCCTTTGACCTTGACGCGCTTGCCCGAGTCCAGCTCGACCTGCACGGAGCTGTCGGATTCAAGCAGGATGCGCCCGGCCAAAAACTTGCCGGCTTCTTCAAACAATACGAACAAAACTGGGTTCCTTTAGATCGCTGCGGACAGCAGACGCCAAGTGTAATCACGCCCCCGACCTGGCCGCAGGTGCCTCAGGCCAGGTCCAGAAATTCAAGCACGGCGGGCGGCAGCTGCGGGCACCACCAGTGCACCGCCGGGTGCAAGGTGCGCACCACAGCCGCCATTTTTTTCGCCTTGGTCGACAGCAGGTGGGTGGTGGGCATGGGCGGTGAAGGGGTCTGTCGGGTGCAGGCAGTTTTGCGCAGGATGCTCACTGATAATTAAGCCATGGCCGCCGTATTCGACAAACCTTCTATTTTTCAACGCACCCTGCCGCTGCTGCAGGGTTTTGACGGCCTGCTGGCGTTTGCCGTGTTCTTGCTGGCCAGTGCGGGCTTGCTGATCATGTACTCGTCCGGCTACGACCACGGCAGCCGGTTTGCCGACCATGGCCGCAACATGCTGATTGCAGGGGCCATCATGTTTGTGGTGGCGCAGATCCCGCCGCAGCGGCTGATGGTGTTTGCCGTGCCTCTGTATGTGATGGGGGTGGGGCTGCTGGTGGCGGTGGCGGTGTTTGGCATCACGAAAAAAGGCGCGCGACGCTGGTTGAACGTGGGCGTGGTCATCCAGCCCAGTGAGATCTTGAAGATCGCCATGCCGCTGATGCTGGCGTGGTGGTTTCAAAAGCGCGAAGGCCAGCTGCGACCACTGGACTTTCTGGCCGCCGGGCTGTTGCTGGCGGTGCCGGTGGGGTTGATCATGAAGCAACCCGACCTGGGCACGTCGCTGCTGGTGCTGGCGGCGGGCTTGGCGGTGATCTTTTTTGCCGGGCTGAGCTGGAAGCTCATCGTGCCGCCGGTGTTTCTGGGCCTGGTCGGCGTCTTTTTGGTGGTGTGGTTCGAGCCGCAGCTGTGCGCCGACGGCGTGCGCTGGCCGGTGCTGCATGACTACCAGCAGCAGCGCATCTGTACTCTGCTGGACCCCAGCCGTGACCCGCTGGGCAAGGGCTTTCACATCATCCAGGGCATGATCGCCATCGGCTCCGGCGGCTTGTTCGGCAAAGGCTTCATGGCGGGCACGCAAACGCACCTGGAGTTCATCCCCGAGCGCACCACCGACTTCATCTTTGCCGCGTTTTCTGAGGAGTTCGGGCTGGCCGGCAACCTGCTGCTGATCGCCGGTTTCATCTTCCTGATCCTGCGCGGGCTGGCCATTGCCATGGAAGCGCCGACGCTGTTCTCACGCCTGCTGGCCGGGGCGGTGACCATGATCTTTTTCACCTACGCCTTTGTCAACATGGGCATGGTCAGCGGCATCTTGCCGGTGGTGGGCGTGCCGCTGCCCTTCATCAGCTACGGAGGCACCGCCATGGTCACGCTGGGGCTTGCGGTCGGCATTTTGATGTCGATTGCCAAGGCCAAGCGGCTGGTGCAGAGCTGAACCAGCCCCTTGCAGCCCTGTAGGGTTGCTTTTGAGGCTGGAAGTGCAACCGGCCTACGGTTTTAAATCATGGTGTGCTATGAAATTGATAATGGTTAACCAGGTGAGCCCGAAATGGCAGCCATGCGCTGGCCAGACCGTTTGCCTATGGCGGCCTTAGTCCCTGCCCACCACCGCAAGGCGCCAAGCTCCCTACAATGGCCCAATGAACTCATTGCGCTCGTCTGCTGCCGCCACCGGCCTCAACACCTCCCTCGTCTCTTCCAAAGTGCGCCCGACCACCGCGTCCACCACCGACCGGCTGGAGATCGCGCAAAAGCTGCTGCTTGCGCCCTTCGGTCTGAGTGACGCGGCACTGAACCGCGCGCTGGGCGAAATCACCTCCTACGGCGTGGATGACGCCGACCTGTACTTCCAGTACACCCGCAGCGAAGGCTGGAGCCTCGAAGAAGGCATCGTCAAGACCGGCTCCTTCAGCATCGACCAGGGTGTGGGCGTGCGCGCCGTCAGCGGTGAAAAAACTGCGTTTGCCTACTCCGACGACATCTCCGAAGCCTCCTTGCTCGACGCGGCCCGCACCGTGCGCAGCATTTCAGGCGCTGGCAGGGCTGGCCGCGTGAAGACCCCCAGCCGCAAGATCGCCAGCAGCCGCTCGCTCTATGCCGACCTGGACCCGATCGCCTCGCTGGGCAGCACGGCCAAGGTCAAATTGCTCGAAAAGGTGGAAAAACTCGCCAAGGCCAAGGACCCGCGCATCGTGCAGGTCATGGCCGGGCTGGCCAGTGAATACGACGTGGTGATGGTGGCGCGGGCCGACGGCACGCTGGCCGCCGACGTGCGCCCCATGGTGCGGCTGAGCGTGACGGTGATTGCCGAGCAAAAAGGCCGCCGTGAAGTCGGCTCCAGCGGCGGCGGCGGGCGCTTTGGCTTCAATTACTTCGACGACGCCCAGATCGGCCAGTACGTGGACGACGCGGTGAACGCCGCGCTGACCAACCTGGACGCCCGCCCTGCGCCGGCCGGTGAAATGACCGTGGTGCTGGGCTCCGGCTGGCCCGGCATCTTGCTGCACGAAGCGATTGGCCACGGGCTTGAGGGCGACTTCAACCGCAAGGGGTCCAGCGCGTTTTCAGGCCGCATCGGTGAACGTGTGGCCGCCAAGGGCGTGACGGTGCTGGACGACGGCACCATTGCCGACCGCCGCGGCTCGCTCAATGTCGACGACGAAGGCAACGCCAGCCAGCGCAATGTGCTGATTGAAGATGGCATCTTGAAGGGCTACATCCAGGACTCTCTCAACGCCCGGCTGTCGGGCGTCAAGTCCACCGGCAACGGCCGACGCGAAAGCTACGCCCACACGCCCATGCCGCGCATGACCAACACCTACATGCTGGCCGGTGACAAGGCGCCGGAGGAAATCGTCGCCAGCATCAAAAAAGGCCTGTACGCCACCAACTTCGGCGGCGGGCAGGTGGACATCACGTCCGGCAAGTTCGTGTTCTCGGCGAGCGAAGCCTTCTGGGTCGAAAACGGCAAGATCCTGTACCCCGTCAAGGGCGCCACCATCGTTGGCAACGGTCCGGACTGCCTGACCCGTATCTCCATGATGGGCAACGACATGCGGCTGGACAGCGGCGTGGGCACCTGCGGCAAAGAAGGTCAGAGCGTGCCCGTGGGTGTGGGTCAGCCCACGCTGCGCATCGACGGCCTGACGGTCGGCGGCACGGCGTAAGCCGGTTCAGCGTCTGCTGTGCTACATTCCAAAACATGAAGACGATATCGTTTCACTTTGGTTATTTTTGGATCTCAAGCGCCTCCGGCGGTAGAGAGACTTTCGCGTAACCCTAAGAAACGCAACAAATCTTTCAGCAAACCGCCGGGCCCCGGCGGTTTTTTTTTGCCCGTTTCACTTTTGCCCCGACCGTTTTCAAACACCCCCACAAGGAAACCCGTGATGACCTCAATGCCTGATAACGGAGCCCAAGCGCCCCGCGCCGCCATTTCCGCCAGCGACAGCTGGTATGCGCACGTCGAAAAAACCAGCCAGACCGACGACGAACGCATCAAGGACATCACCGTGTTACCCCCTCCCGAGCACCTCATCCGCTTTTTCCCGATCCGCGGCACCGCCGTCGAGTCGCTGATCACGCGCACGCGCCAGAACATCCACAACATCATTCAGGGCAGCGACGACCGCCTGCTGGTGGTCATTGGCCCCTGCTCCATCCACGACCCGGCCGCTGCGCTGGACTACGCCCGCCGTCTGATTGAGCAACGCAAAAAGCACGAAGGCACGCTGGAAATCGTGATGCGGGTGTACTTCGAAAAGCCACGCACCACCGTGGGCTGGAAAGGGCTGATCAACGACCCCTACCTCGACGAGTCCTTTCGCATCGACGAAGGCCTGCGCATGGCGCGCCAGCTGCTGATCGAGATCAACCGCATGGGTCTGCCCGCGGGCAGCGAGTTCCTGGATGTGATCTCGCCGCAGTACATCGCAGACCTGATTTCCTGGGGCGCGATTGGCGCGCGCACCACCGAGAGCCAAGTCCACCGCGAGCTGGCCTCGGGCATTTCGGCGCCGATTGGCTTTAAAAACGGCACCGACGGCAACATCCGCATCGCCACCGACGCTATCCAGGCGGCGGCACGGGGCCACCACTTTTTGTCGGTGCACAAAAACGGCCAGGTCGCCATCGTGCAGACCAACGGCAACCCGGACTGCCACGTGATTCTGCGCGGCGGCAAAGCGCCCAACTACGACGCGGCCAGCGTGGCCGCCGCCTGCGCGGACCTGACGGCCGCCAAGCTGCCCGCCACACTGATGGTGGACTGCAGCCACGCCAACAGCTCCAAGCAGCATGAAAAGCAGGTTGAAGTGGCGCGTGACATTGCTGGGCAGGTCGCCAGCGGTTCCCGCCAGGTGTTCGGCCTGATGGTTGAAAGCCACCTGAACCCCGGCGCGCAAAAATTCACGCCCGGCAAGGACGACACCAGCGCGCTGGAATACGGCAAAAGCATCACCGACGCCTGCCTGTCCTGGGGCGACTCCCTGACCGTGCTGGACGAACTGGCCGCCGCCGTGCAGGCGCGCCGGGCGCTGAAATAAGCCCCGGCGCCACGCCCTTTTTCCATGACGCTGCACATTGAAACCCCGCTGATCGAGTCCCGCCCGCTGTCGGTGCGGCTGGCCAAAGACGTCTGGCTCAAGATGGACGCGCTGCAGCCCAGCGGGTCCTTCAAGGCGCGCGGCATCGGCCACGCCTGTGAAACCTACCAGCGGCAAGGCGCTGCACGTTTTGTGGCGTGCTCGGGCGGCAACGCTGGCTTGGCGGTGGCCTACGCGGGCCGCCAGCTGGGGGTGCCGGTGCTGGTGGTGGTGCCTGTGACCACCACGGAGCGGGCCAAGGCGCTGATCCGCCTGGAGAACGCCGAGGTCATGGTTCACGGCGCTTCCTTTTCAGAAGCCAACGCGTTTGCGTTGGCCCTGGTCGGGCCGACCGACGCCTACATCCACCCGTTTGACGACCCGCTGCTGTGGCACGGCCACGCCACGCTGGTCGACGAGATGGTGCGCCAGGGCCCCAAGCCCGACGTGGTGGTGCTGTCGGTGGGCGGTGGCGGGCTGTTTTGCGGCGTGGTCGAGGGGTTGCGCCGCAATGGCTGGGGCGACGTGCCGGTGGTGGCTGTTGAAACTGCGGGTGCCGACTCGCTGGCCCAATCACTACAGGCTGGGCACGCGGTGACCTTGCCCGCCATCACCAGCATCGCCACGTCCTTGGGCGCGCGGGCGGTGTGCGCGCAGGCCCTGCGGCTGGCGCAGGCGCACCCGGTCGAGTCGGTGGTGGTGTCTGACGCGGCAGCGGTGGACGGCTGCCTGGCGCTGCTGGACGACCACCGGTTGCTGGTGGAGCCGGCCTGTGGCGCGTCGCTGGCGGCGTTGCACGGTGTGTCTGCACGGATCGCGCAGGCGCAGCGTGTAGCGGTCGTGGTGTGCGGCGGCGTGGGGGTGACGGCGGCGCAGCTGCAGCGCTGGCACGACGGGTTCGCGTCGCAGGCGGCTTGACGGGTGGGCCTGGCCGCTATCTAAATTGATAGCACGACAGGCAATGAAGACCTAGGCTATGAGGTGATTTGGCCTTGTAAAGTGCTCAAAAAGCCTGTCAGCGGGTTGATTGACGCTGTTTTCAGATCTTTGAAGGGTTCAATCATGCGTCGGCCTAGGTGAATAATGCCTGGTCTGCTATTGATTTGATAGTTCCTGCAGCAGCTTGGCATGCACACCACCAAAGCCGCCATTGCTCATGCACAGCAGGTGGTCGCCGGGCTGGGCCACTGCCAGCACCTGGGCGACCAGCGTGTCGATGTTCCCCGCGACTTGCGCGCGTGCGCCCAGCGGGGCCAGCGCGGCGGCGGCGTCCCAGTCCAGCCCGCCGCTGTGGCAGAAGGACCAATCTGCCTGGCGCAGGGCCTCGGGCAGCTGCGCCGTCATCACGCCCAGCTTCATGGTGTTGCTGCGCGGCTCAAAAATCGCCAGGATGCGGTCTTGCGTCTGGCCCGCTGCGTTCAGCTGGCGGCGCAAGCCGTCAATCGTGGTGGCCAGCGCCGTGGGGTGGTGGGCAAAGTCGTCATACACCGTGATGGCCCCGCCTGCGCGTGGCACCACCCCGCGCACTTCCATGCGCCGCTTGACGTTCTGGAAATCAGCCAGCGCCTGCGCCGCCTGGGCGGGTGGCACGCCCACGTGTTCGGCTGCGGCGATGGCCGCCAGCGCATTGAGCTGGTTGTGTACACCGCTGACCGACCAACGCACGTGCCCCACGGCCTGCCCGGCGCGCAGCACGGCAAAGTCATGCGGCTCCCCGACGGCGGTGAAGCCCGCCGTGTTGGTGTGGCCGCCGCCGAACAGTGTGCGTTCGCTCCAGCAGCCCTGCGCCAGCACGCGCTGCAGGGCCGGGGCCTCGGCGTTGACCACCACGCGCCCCTGTGACGGCACGGTGCGCACCAAGTGGTGAAACTGCCGCTCGATGGCCGCCAGATCGTCAAAAATATCGGCGTGGTCAAACTCCAGGTTGTTCAGCACCGCCGTGCGGGGGCGGTAATGCACAAACTTGCTGCGTTTGTCGAAAAAAGCGGTGTCGTACTCGTCCGCTTCAATGACGAAGTAGCTGGACGCCCCGAGGCGGGCCGACACGCCGAAGTTCAGCGGCACGCCGCCAATCAAAAAACCAGGCTGCAAGCCCGCGTGTTCCAACATCCACGTCAGCATGGCGGTGGTGGTGGTTTTGCCGTGGGTGCCAGCCACTGCCAGCACATGGCGGCCCTGCAACACGTTTTCGGCCAGCCACTGCGGCCCGCTCATGTACGGTGCGCCGCTGTTGAGGATGGCTTCCATCAGGGGGAACTTCGGGGTGCCGTCAGCCAGATGCGCACGGGACACCACATTGCCCACCACAAACATGTCAGGCGTGCCGGGCAGCTGCGCCAGCTGGTCCGCCGCATAACCTTCGATCAGTTCAATGCCCAGCGCCCGCAGCTGGTCGCTCATTGGCGGGTACACGCCGGTGTCACAACCCGTCACCGTGTGGCCAGCTTCCCGAGCCAATGCCGCCAGGCCACCCATGAAGGTGCCGCAAATTCCCAAAATATGTATGTGCATGGCGGGCATTCTAGAAGCCGCATGGGGTTTGCCGGGTTGGCCTAAACTCGTGGTTTGTTGTTTTCTCCAGGCCCACCGTGACCACCTTGCAAGCTGAAATTGCCGCCACGGCAGCCGCCCTGATCGTGGAAGAAGGGCTGGAGTACGGCCCGGCCAAACGCCGCGCCGTGAAGCAGCTGGCCCTCAGCGGCCGCGCTGAACTGCCCGACAACGACCAGATCGAAGACGCGGTGCGGGAGTACATCGCCATTTTTTGTGGCGACACCCAGCCCGCCGAGCTGGCTGCCCTGCGTGCGCTGGCGCTGGTCTGGATGGAGCGCATGGCCGATTTCCGCCCCTACCTGGCGGGGGCGGTGTGGCACGGCACTGCCACGCGGCTGTCGGATATTCACATCCAGCTGTTTTGTGATGACCCCAAATCAGCGGAAATCATGCTGATTGAGCACAACGTGGACTACGAACCCCGCACCGTGACCGGCTTCACAGGAACCCCGGTCGAAGCCCTGAGTCTGAGCAGCCTGTGCCAGGAGCTGAATGAAACCGTGGGTGTGCACTACATGGTGTATGACCACAACGACCTGCGCGGTGCCTTGCGGCCCGATGCCAGGGGCCGCAAACCGCGTGGCGACCTGGCGGCCGTGCGCCAACTTGTCTTGAATGAATCGGGAGATTGAGCTTTGAACCGCAGAACCATGCTTTATGGCGGAACCGCCGCTGCAGCCGCCACCCTGGGGGCTGGGCTGGCCTGGTGGCAAAGACCGGTGGCCCTTGACGTGGCGGGGACTGTCGACGCGGTGGCGGACGCCTTCTGGGGCTTGAGTTTTGACAGCCCGGCCGGCGTGCCGCTGGCCATGAGCAGTTTTCGTGGCAAACCGCTGCTGGTGAACTTCTGGGCCACCTGGTGCCCGCCTTGTGTCGAAGAGCTGCCGCTATTGGATTTCTTCTACCAGGAAAACAAGGCTAAAAACTGGCAAGTGCTGGGCTTGGCGGTGGATCAGCCCAGTGCCGTGCGCACCTGGCTGCAGACCCGGCCACTGAACTTTCCGGTGGGCATGGCTGGCCTGGGCGGGACGGATCTGAGCAAATCGATGGGAAATCTTGCGGGAAGCCTGCCGTTTAGCGTGGTTTTCGGCGCATCAGGCGCTGTTTTGCACCGCAAGATCGGCAAGGTGTTGCCCGAGGACCTGGCGCAATGGGTGTCCCTGAAGTAGCGCGCAATGCGCCGCCGTCTGACCCTGCGGGGTGAATTTGTCTGACAGCGCATGGGTTAAACTCCGCCAAAGTTTGTGCAGTCTGCCCTTTGGGGTGGGGTCTGCAGTAGCTTGCAGTTAGACGCTTTATACGGCATAAGGCAGAAGTTGGCGATCAAAGACGATTGATTCAACGGGTTGGCCGGACTTGTTGAGCCCTTGGGCTCACCAGCCCGACCCCTGCAGGCATTCACTATTTTTTGCGGTTAGCCGCCGCACCGCACCCCCTTACTTTGCTGGAGAAAAGCCATGGATTTACGAAAACTCAAAACCTTGATCGACCTCGTGTCCGAGTCCAATGTGTCGGAACTTGAGATTACGGAAGCAGAAGGCAAGGTTCGGATCGTCAAGTCCAGCGGTGCGCCCCTAGTGATGCAGCAACCCGCCATGATGGTGGCCGCAGCCCCTGTGGCTGCGCCAGTCGCCGCCGCACCGGGTGCTGAGCCTGCGGTGGCCGCACCCGCCGGGCATGCTGTGAAGTCGCCCATGGTGGGTACCTTCTACCGCTCGTCCAGCCCGGGTGCCAAGGCATTCGTGGAAGTCGGCAGTGTGGTCAAGGAAGGCGAGACGATCTGCATCATTGAAGCGATGAAAATTCTCAACGAGATCGAAGCGGACAAGTCTGGAACCATTACCAAAATCCTCAGCGAAAACGGCCAGGCAGTGGAATACGGCCAGCCTTTGTTCATGATTGAGTAACCCAGGTAGCGCGGATGTTTAAAAAAATACTGATTGCCAACCGTGGCGAAATCGCTTTGCGGATCCAGCGCGCTTGCCGCGAACTGGGTGTCAAGGCGGTGATGGTGTATTCCGAAGCCGACCGCGAAGCCAAGTACATCAAGCTGGCTGATGAGTCGGTGTGCATCGGGCCTGCGCCGTCGTCACAAAGCTACCTGAACATGCCAGCCATCATTTCGGCGGCCGAAGTGACCGACGCCGAGGCGATTCACCCTGGCTACGGGTTTTTGAGTGAGAACGCTGACTTTGCCGAGCGTGTGGAGCAAAGCGGCTTCAAGTTCATCGGGCCCACGCCCGAGTCGATCCGCATCATGGGCGACAAGGTGTCGGCCAAACAAACCATGATCAAGGCAGGCGTGCCCTGCGTGCCTGGCTCTGAAGGTGCCTTGCCGGACGACCCGGTCATCATCAAGCGCACGGCCAAGCAGGTCGGCTACCCGGTCATCATCAAGGCGGCCGGTGGCGGCGGTGGGCGCGGCATGCGGGTGGTGCACACCGAAGCGGCGCTGATCCATGCGGTGCAAACCACCAAGGCCGAGGCGGCTGCGGCGTTCGGCAACCCCGAGGTCTACATGGAGAAATTCCTGCAGAACCCGCGGCACATCGAAATCCAGATCATGGCCGACCAGTTCAAGAACGCGGTCTGGCTGGGTGAGCGGGATTGCTCCATGCAGCGCCGCCACCAGAAGGTCATTGAAGAAGCGCCGGCACCGGGCATTCCGCGCAAGCTGATCGAGCGCATTGGCGACCGCTGCGTGGCGGCGGTCAAAAAGATCGGCTACCGCGGAGCGGGCACCTTTGAGTTTCTGTATGAAAACGGTGAGTTCTATTTCATTGAAATGAACACCCGCGTGCAGGTGGAGCACCCCGTGACCGAGTGGATCACTGGCGTGGACATTGTGCGCACCCAGATCATGGTGGCCGCCGGGGAACGTTTGCCGTTCGTACAGCGCGACATCCAGCTCAAGGGCCATTCGATCGAATGCCGCATCAATGCTGAAGACCCGTACAAGTTCACGCCGTCGCCGGGCCGCATCACCAACTGGCACACGCCGGGTGGGCCGGGTGTGCGGGTGGACTCGCACATTTACGCCAACTACTTTGTGCCACCGAACTACGACTCGATGATCGGCAAAATCATTGTGCATGGCGACACCCGTGAACAGGCTTTGGCGCGCATGAGCACGGCGCTGGCTGAAACCGTGGTGGAAGGCATCAACACCAACATCCCGCTGCACCGCGAGCTGATGGTGGACGCCAAGTTCATGGACGGCGGCACCAACATCCATTACCTGGAAGAGTGGTTGTCCAAGCGTGCACGCTGAGTTGCCGCTGCGGATGCACATGACCCCGTCATTGAAAGTCGCCCGATGAGCTTGTTTGAACTGATCATGCTGGCCCCGGTGGGCGAGGTGGAAACCGTCAGTGACGCGTTGGACGCGCTGGACGCGTTGAGCGTGTCCGTGGAAGACGCGGACGCACACACCCCGGCTGAGCAGGCGCTGTTTGGCGAGCCCGGCATGCCGCCGCCCAAGGCCGGCTGGGAGCGCTCACGCATCGTGGCGCTGTTCAGCACGGAGGCCTTGGCACGGGAAGCCGCTGACCTGCTGGCCGCGCAGGACTTCTTTGACGGCTGCCACGTGGTGGCGGTGCAGGCGCTTGCTGATCAGGACTGGGTGCGCCTGACGCAGTCGCAGTTCACCCCCGTGGAGATCACCCCTGAGTTCTGGATCGTCCCGACCTGGCACGAACCGCCTGCGCAAGCGCGGCAGCTGATCCGCCTGGACCCGGGCCTGGCGTTTGGCACGGGCACGCACCCGACCACCCGCATGTGCTTGAAATGGATCGCCAAACGCGGCCAGAGTGGCGCAGCACTGGGCCGCGTGCTCGACTACGGTTGTGGTTCGGGCATTTTGGCCATTGGGGCAGCGAAGTTTGGGTCTGACCGCATTGACGCGGTGGACATTGACCCGGCTGCAGTGACCGCAACCGTGGCCAATGCCGAAGCCAACCATGTACAGCTGAATGCGGGTTTGCCTGACCAGGCCCGTGGGCACTACGACACGGTCTTGGCCAACATCCTGGCCACGCCCTTGCAGGTACTGGCGCCGCTGCTGTGTGCCCATGTGGTTGCAGGGGGGCATCTGGTGCTCGCAGGCATTTTGGCGCGCCAGGCTGACGAACTGAAAGCTGCCTACGCGCCGTACTGCCAGTTGGCCGTCAGCGATGAGGAAGACGGCTGGATCCTGATGACGGCGGCGCTGTAAGCCGTGTTGACCGCGCGGTGACAGTGCGCAAACGGGTGGTCGGCCGTTCCCTACAATACCCGGCACCATGAGTCTCATCACACGCTGCCCCGCTTGCGGCACGTTGTTCAACGTCGTCGCGGACCAACTCAGGGTGTCCCAGGGATGGGTCCGCTGCGGCCACTGCTCTGACGTGTTTGACGCGGGCAGCCATCTGCAGCCGGTCAACGACGCCGCGTCGCCGGAGGTTTTACGGGCGTCAAACGATGCTGATGCGGGCGGTTGGGTGGCGCGCGAGCCGTCGGACCCCGTCGCAACCCTGGCCGACCAGGAGCCTTCGCCCAGTCCTTCTACAGCGGTTGACCCGGCGGAGCCGCTCGCGCACGAAGAGGACAGCTCGTCGGCGGCGGTACCCCACGCAGATGTTGGCGAGCCCGATACGGTTTTTCATGATGTGTCGTTTCTGAGGCAGGCACGCCGTCAAGCGTTCTGGAGAAGAAACAGTGTTCGCGCTGCATCTGCCGTGCTGGGTCTGGTGTTGCTGGCCTTGTTGGGCCTGCAGTGGGTGATTCAGCACAAAGACAGCTTGGCCTTGATGGATACGCGATGGACCCCGGTGCTGCGCGCCGTCTGCCAGCCGTTGAACTGCGTCGTCAAGCCGCTGCGGCGTGTCGAGTCTCTGGTGATCGACAGCTCGTCGTTCAGCAAGTCTGGCGCCGAGAGTTTTCGCCTGAGTTTTGTTTTGAAAAATACGGCGGACCTGCCTCTGGAAGCTCCGCTGCTGGAGCTCACCCTGACGGATACGCAGGACAAGGCGATACTTCGCCGGGTGCTGACACCTGCGCAGTTCGGCTATTTGGCCGGTGCCTTGCTGCCGGCACGCGCGGAGGTGGCTGGTGTGGTCAGTCTCAGCGTTGCCAATGAGGGCAGTCGCCCGGCCGCCGTTTCTGCAGCAGCTGTTGCAGGTTACCGAGTGCTTGTTTTTTATCCCTGATGTTTTACTTTGATTGAATAGAGAATTGAATGGCTGTCCTGATTTGCGGATCCTTGGCTTTTGACACGATCATGAATTTTGAGGGTCGGTTTTCCGAACAGATTCTTTCCGATCAGTTGCACATCCTGAATGTGTCGTTCCTGGTGCCTTCGCTGCGACGTGAGTTCGGCGGCTGTGCCGGCAATATTGCCTACAGTTTGCGTCAACTGGGAGGCGTGCCATTGCCCATGGCCATGCTGGGCAGTGACGGTGCAGGCTACCTGGAGCGGTTGCGTGCGCTGGGTATCAGTGACCAGTTTGTGCGCCAGCAGGAGGGTGCCTACACTGCGCAGGCCATGATCATGACGGACCGCAACAACAACCAGATCACTGCCTTTCACCCAGGGGCGATGATGCAGGCGCACAGCATTCGGGTCGAGGCTGACCCCACGATCGCGCTGGGCATCATCTCGCCGGATGGCCGCGACGCCATGCTGCAGCATGCCGAGCAGTTCAAAGCGGCAGGCATTCCATTTGTGTTTGACCCGGGCCAGGGTCTGCCCATGTTTGACGGCGCGGAACTGGCACACTTTGTGGCGCTGGCCGACTGGGTCACCGTGAATGACTACGAAGCGAAAATGCTGTGTGACCGCACGGGCCTGAGTTGTGCCGAGCTGTCCAAACAGGTGCGCGGCCTGGTAGTCACGTTGGGCGATCAAGGCTGCGACGTGTGGACTGAAGGTGAAAAAGTCACGGTGCCTGTTATTCAGGTTGATGCCGTGCTGGACCCGACGGGCTGCGGGGACGCCTTCCGTGGTGCGTTGCTGTTCGGTCTGGAGCGTGGCTGGTCGTTGGCACGCTGCGCCCGGCTGGGCAACCAGATGGGTGCGCGCAAAATCGCCAGCCATGGCCCCCAGAATTACCGTCTGGATGCCCAGGAGTTGGCCGCCTGGACGGCTGCCGACCTCGCCGTGCCTGCTTAAGCCCCACACGTCAGGTCGGCGGTGCAGACTGCTGGACAGTCGCGTTGGCCTGCGATGCTACCTTGCTTTGCGGCACACCACACAGGGGGTTGGTGTATCTGCCAAGCCGCCAGCCGGCGCAATGATCCCTTTTGTGCCCAGACCGGCGTAAAAAAAGCCCGGCACCTTGCGATGCCGGGCTCGTAGCCAGAACCGTCTGTACTCAGGGCTTGCCAGCCGTTGGAAACGGCCAGGCTGCTTGTGGGTTCAAGGTGGTTTGGGCGGATGCGGCGGATGACGCAAGCGCTTTGGCGGCAGGCTTTTTTGCCGCTTTTTTCGGGGCGGCTTTTTTGTCCGCAACGGGTTTGGCAGCAACCGGTTTTTTGGCGACTGTTTTCACAGCAGCTTTGGGCGCTGCTGCTGTCTTGACCGCTGCTTTAGGAGCTGCTTTTGGCGCCGCTTTGGCTTTGACGGCTGGTTTGGCGGCCGCTTTGGCTGCAGGCTTGGCCGTGGCTTTTACGGCCGGCTTTGCTGCGGCTTTGGCGGGGGCCTTGCTGACAGGTGCTTTTGAGGCAACAGGCTTTGCAGCCACGGCTTTTTTGGCGGGAGCCTTGGTGGCGACAGGCGCTTTTTTGGTCACTGCCTTCACCGCCACAGCTTTTTTGGCTGGAGCGCTTTTGACGGCGACTGTCTTGGCTGGTGCCTTGACTGCAACCGCTTTTTTGGCGGGTGCTTTTTTAGCGGGCACTGGTGCTGCCACTACTTTTTTTGCAGGTGCTGTTTTTGGCGCAGCTGTTTTGGCTGCAGGTTTTTTCGCAGTTGCCATAGTTATCTCCTTGATCACGTTGCAAAGAGCACTTCACGTCGGGAGCACGCAAAGCGATTCACAGCGTTGGGCCGTTCTAGAAAGCCCAGCGCCGCGAACACAGACGCACGGCCCAGGCGACACGCAGGGTGCCGTGGTGGGTCCATGCAATTCAGAAAATCACGAAAGCCCACATTGACGGCCCGGGCGTCGAGAAGAGTGGGCCTAGTGTCGGTGTGAGTTGTAGACATGGAAACGGTGCGGTCCATCAATCCCAGGACAATGCGCCGCCGGATTGGTACTCAATCACGCGGGTCTCGAAGAAGTTGCGTTCCTTCTTCAAGTCAATCATTTCGCTCATCCATGGGAACGGATTTTCTTCGTGGGGGAACAGCGCTTCCAGTCCAATCTGGGTAGCCCGCCGATTGGCGATGTAACGCAGGTAGCCTTTGAACATGGACGCATTCAAGCCCAGCACGCCACGCGGCATCGTGTCTTCTGCATAGCGGTATTCAAGCTCGACCGCTTTCATGAACAAGGCCTTGATTTCATCTTTGAACTCGGCCGTCCACAAGTGTGGATTTTCGAGTTTGAGCTGATTGATCAGGTCAATGCCGAAATTGCAGTGCATGGACTCGTCGCGCAGGATGTACTGGTACTGCTCGGCGGCGCCAGTCATCTTGTTCTGGCGACCGAGTGCCAGAATTTGCGTGAAGCCCACGTAGAAAAACAGGCCTTCCATCAAGCAGGCAAACACGATCAGCGACTTCAGCAGGGTCTGGTCAGCTTCGGGTGTGCCGGTTTTGAAGTGCGGGTCGGAGATGACCTCGATGAAAGGAATCAGGAACTGGTCCTTGTCCTTGATGGACTGGACTTCGTTGTAGGCGTTGAAGATCTCAGCTTCGTCCAGGCCCAGCGACTCGGTGATGTATTGGTAGGCGTGGGTGTGAATGGCTTCTTCAAAAGCTTGGCGCAGCAGGAACTGGCGGCATTCAGGTGCGGTGATGTGGCGGTAAGTGCCCAGCACGATGTTGTTGGCGGCCAGGGAGTCAGCGGTGACAAAAAATCCGAGGTTGCGTTTGACTAGGCGTCGCTCGTCGTCTGTCAAGCCGTTGGGGTCCTTCCACAGGGCGATGTCGCGTGTCATGTTGACCTCTTGCGGCATCCAGTGGTTGGCGCAAGTGGCCAGGTATTTTTCCCAAGCCCATTTGTACTTGAACGGCACCAGCTGGTTGACGTCGGTCTGGCCGTTGATGATGCGTTTGTCGGAGGCCTTGACCCGTTTGGCTACGGTCGCTGCAGGCGTGGCTTCTGATGGCGTCGATGGGCTGCGGGCACCATCGTTCAGCGTTTGCACGGGGGCGTCCACCAGGCCAGCAGGGCTGGGGGAAAGCGGCGGAAGTTCCATCGAGCGGCTGTCGAGCGAGCCGCTGTTGTGAGTTCTTTGCACAGATGGTTTGACTTCGTCGTCCCAGGTCAGCATGGCTATTTCCAATAATTTTTAGATTATGAAAGCAGGGGCAAAAAATGAAAAGTGTTCATTCATGCCGCAGCTTTCAAGTGTTGTGCAATTGCGTCGATTTTTAGCTGGTAAATCAGCTGTTTTCCATCGTTGAAAAACAGGCTTCGACGCACGTGTTTTTGTCACTGGCAGGCTTCGCATCCAGGGTCATCGATGGC
The DNA here is from genome assembly GCA_046154065.1 of Polaromonas sp. Taxonomy (GTDB): domain Bacteria; phylum Pseudomonadota; class Gammaproteobacteria; order Burkholderiales; family Burkholderiaceae_C; genus Polaromonas. The sequence goes on from JBJXEI010000028.1 coordinate 18,464, forward strand.
GCAGAATTTGATGTCCGTCGCTGGCGATGCGCTGAGCTGTGCCTGGGCTGCAACAGCTGCTGCTTCCATGGAGCGAGCCGCCGCTGTTTCGGACACCGACACCGATGACACCGAGTTCATCTTGCCTGCTGCCACCGTTGATTTCTCGGCGTGTGTTGCGCTTTGTGTGCGCAGGTAGTAAGTGGTTTTCAGTCCGCGCAGCCAAGCCAGTTTGTAGGTGTCGTCCAGCTTCTTGCCGGACGCGCCCGCCATGTAGATATTCAGAGACTGGGCCTGGTCAATCCATTTCTGGCGACGTGCGGCGGCCTCCACGATCCATGAGGTTTCGACCTCAAACGCAGTGGCGTACAGCGCCTTGATGTGCTGGGGTACGCGGTCGATGGGGCGCAGGGAACCGTCGTAGTGTTTGAGGTCCACCACCATCACATCGTCCCAGAGACCCAACTGCTTCAGGTCACGCACCAGGTAGTGGTTGATGACCGTGAACTCGCCGGACAAATTGGACTTGACTGACAAGTTGCCAAAGCATGGTTCGATGCAGGCGTCCACCCCGATGATGTTGGAGATGGTGGCGGTAGGCGCAATGGCCACGCAGTTGGAGTTGCGCATGCCGTCACGGGCGATTTTCTGGCGCAGGGCTTCCCAGTCCAGCGTCATCGAGCGGTCCACTTCAACATAGCCGCCGCGCTCTTCGGCCAGCATGTCCAGCGTGTCCAGGGGCAGGATGCCCTTGTCCCACAGCGAGCCTTTGTAGCTCTCGTACTGGCCGCGTTCCCGGGCCAGTTCGGTGGACGCCCAGTAGGCGTGGTAGCAGATGGCCTCCATCGAGGTGTCGGCAAACTCGACCGCAGCCTGTGAGGCATAGGGCACGCGCAGCTCGTACAGGCAGTCTTGAAATCCCATGAGACCCAGGCCCACTGGGCGGTGACGCATGTTGGAGTCACGTGCTTTTTGAACCGCGTAGTAGTTGATATCGATCACGTTGTCCAGCATGCGCATGGCCGTGGTGATGGTCTTTTTCAGCTTGTCGTGGTCCAGGACCTTGGCGCCATCAGGGCCGTCCTTCAAGTGCTGAACCAGATTGACCGAGCCCAGGTTGCACACGGCTGTTTCAGTGGCGCTGGTGTTCAACGTGATCTCGGTGCACAGGTTGGACGAGTGCACCACGCCCACATGCTGCTGCGGTGAACGGATGTTGCAGACGTCCTTGAAGGTGATCCAGGGGTGGCCGGTTTCAAACAGCATCGACAGCATCTTGCGCCACATGTCCGTGGCCTGCAGCGTGCGTGAGGGTTTGAGTTCACCGCGTGCCGCCTTGGCTTCGTAGGCGACGTAGTACTTCTCGAATTCCCGGCCGAACTTGTCGTGCAACTCGGGCGTGTCGTTGGGCGAGAACAAGGTCCAGGTGCCCTTTTCCATCACGCGGCGCATGAACAGGTCTGGGATCCAGTTGGAGGTGTTCATGTCGTGGGTGCGGCGGCGATCATCACCGGTATTTTTTCGCAGCTCCAGAAACTCCTCAATGTCCAGATGCCATGTCTCCAGGTAGGCGCACACCGCACCTTTGCGTTTGCCGCCCTGGTTGACGGCCACCGCCGTGTCGTTGACCACCTTGAGGAAGGGCACCACGCCCTGTGATTCGCCATTGGTGCCTTTGATGTGAGCGCCCAAAGCGCGCACCGGCGTCCAGTCGTTGCCCAGGCCGCCGGCAAACTTCGACAGCAGTGCGTTTTCCTTGATGGCGTCATAGATGCCGCCCAGGTCGTCGGCCACCGTGGTCAGGTAGCACGATGACAGCTGCGAGCGCAGTGTGCCTGCGTTGAACAGCGTAGGCGTGCTGGACATGAAGTCGAACGAGGAAAGCACCTCGTAGAACTCGATCGCCTTGTCTTCGCGGTTGGTTTCATTGAGCGACAGACCCATGGCCACGCGCATGAAAAAAGCCTGCGGCAGTTCAATGCGCTGTTTGCGCACGTGCAGGAAGTAGCGGTCAAACAAGGTCTGCAGGCCGAGGTAGTCGAACTGCAGGTCACGTTCGGGCTTCAAGGCGGCAGCCAGGCGTGCCAAGTCAAACTGCGCCAGTTTTTCATCGAGCAATTCGTTTTGAATGCCTTTAGCGATGAACTCCGGGAAGTAAGACAGGTAGCGCGTCACCATCTGGGTGTGGTTGACTTCCTCGCCCAGCACTTCGCGGCGGATGGTGTGCATCAGCAGGCGGGCAGTGGCGTAGGTGTAGTCAGGGCTTTTTTCGATCAGGGTACGTGCGGCCAGGATGGACGCCTTGTACACCTCGTCAATCGGCACGCCGTCGTACAGATTGCGCATGGTTTCCGACACGATCGGGTCCGGCTTGATGTCCGCGCCCAGATTGGCGCAGGCTGCCTGGATCAGAGCTTCCAGGTTGCGGATGTCCAGCGCGACACGCTGGCCCTGGTCCATCACGTGCAGCAGCGGCGTGTCGGCAACCGGTGCGTGTGGCTGGCGTGCACGCTCTTGCGTGCGCTTTTCGCGGTACAGCACATAAGCACGCGCCACCTCGTGGTGGCTGCCACGCATCAACCCCAGCTCGACCTGGTCCTGCACATCCTCAATGTGGAAGGTGCCGCCGCCTGGACGGGAGCGCAACAGCGCGCGGATGACGGCTTGGGTCAGCTCGTCGACAGTTTCGCGCACGCTGGCGGATGCCGCGCCTTGGGTGCCGTGCACAGCCAGAAACGCCTTCATCATGGCCACTGCGATCTTGTTGGGCGTGAATGGCACCACTGCGCCATTGCGCCGAATGATCTGATAGCCACTGTAGGCCGTGGTGGCTGCTTGTTCCGGTTGATCGTGTGCGGTGTCGCTGGCGTGTGCGGTGGACATGTCAGAGGGCGTGAGTAGTGCTGTTGGCATGACTTCCTTGGTGGTTTGGCGTTGTTCTGCGGTGAGTGCTGCAAGACCGTTGATCAACGTCGTTCATCACAATGAAACGAGAGGATTCAACGGAAACGGTGTGGGGCGTGATGGCGGTGAAGGCCAAGCGGCGTGGATCACGGCTGTTTGGCGGTTTAAGGCCTGTTAAACACCACATCTAGCGTAGCCTGATTGTTGCAAGCACTACCGGTAGTGTTTAATTTTAGATGGCTTTTGTCGTGAGAGGGTGTGATTTTCTCATTTTGTTACGTGCTCGCAAGGTTTTTGCCTTGAACAAGCTGCCGACCCGCGCCACGCCTGGTGTTGAGGTCTGCACGCCTTGATTGACAAGGGTTTGCGCTCGATTTGTTCCGCCAACCCGCGCCAACAGGGGGTGTGGGGTGGTCCGCCGAGAAGTCTTGGTCGGGCCTGTCATGGTCAAACCAGGGGGCGTGGCGGGAAGCACGTGTGTGGCAGGCCCAGGCTGGCTTGCAGCTGTGGCCAGTCGAACCCGGTCCCGGGGTCCTGCTTGCGACCGGGGGCGACGTGTTCGTGTCCGGCAATATGGACCACTGGACAGTGCTGCAACAGCGCTGCACACAAGGCGGTCAGGCTGTCGTACTGGGCGGGTTCAAACAAGCCACCTTCCAGGCCTTCCAATTCAATGCCGATGGAGTCGTCGTTGCAGTTGCTGCGCCCACGGTAGGCCGATACGCCTGCATGCCAGGCGCGGTCCGCCACACTGACAAACTGCCACAACTCGCCAGTGCGGGTGATGAAAAAGTGAGCAGACACTTGAAGGTCACGAATGCGCTGGAAATACGGGTGCGCGTCCCAGTTCAGTTGGTTGGTGAACAGCTGCTGGACTTGCCCCGTGCCAAACTGCCCGGGGGGCAGGCTGATGGAGTGCACCACGATCAGGTCGACCATGGCGTGTGCTGGGCGTGGCCCGAAGTTGGGTGAGCGCAGGGCCCTGGCAAACCTGTACCAGCCGTGGTGCCACATTGGCAGGGGGTCAGTTGGGCTCATCGGCCGCGTCTTCACCGCCCGGGGTGCTGATGTTCAAGCGAGCAATCCGGTAGCGGATCTGACGCAGACTCAAGCCCAGCTGGGCCGCAGCGGCGGTGCGGTTGAACCCATGCGCCGTCAGCACCTTCGACAAAATGCTGCGCTCCTGCAGGTCCAGGTAGTCCTGCAGGTTAGCAGGCACAGCGACATCAGGGTCGGTGCTGCCCAGGTCAAAGTCCAGCACGCCGCCGTCGCTCAGTGCCACGGCACGGTGCAGCATGTTTTCCAGCTCGCGCACGTTGCCGTTGAATGGGTGGGACGCCAGTTGCCGGAAGGCCGCGTCGGTCAGCACGGGTGTGGGCATGCCGGACTCGTGACAGACCCGTTGCAGCAGGGCGCCGCACAGAGCGGGCAGGTCTTCCAGGCGCTCGCGAAGCGCAGGCACTGCGATTTCAATCACATTCAGGCGGTAGTACAGGTCCTGGCGGAACAGGCCGGCCTGCACGCCCGCATTGAGGTCCTTGTGGGTGGCGCTGACGATGCGCACGTCCACCGTGTCTTCTTGCGGGGAGCCCAGCGGCCTGACGGCGCGCTCCTGAATGGCGCGCAGCAACTTGGACTGCATGGCCAGCGGCAGGTCTCCGATCTCGTCGAGGAACAGGGTGCCGCCTTTAGCTGCTTGAAAGTAACCTTGCCGGTCCTGGGTGGAGCCCGTGTAGGCCCCTTTGCGGGCGCCGAAAAACTCAGCCTCCAGCAGGTTTTCAGGAATCGCCCCGCAGTTCACCGCGACAAACGGCCCAGCCGCCCGGTGACTGCAGCCGTGAACGGCCCGCGCCACCAGTTCCTTGCCGGTGCCGGACTCTCCCTGGATCAGGATGGGGGCCATGCTGCCGGCCACTTTGGCAATGCGGGACTTGACGCTGCGCATGGCGGACGATTCACCAACGAGTTTGTCCAGCACGCCTGTGGCCACAGCGGGTGCTTCGCCCGCGCAGGTTGCTGCAGCGCTCGTCTGGCGTGGCTTATTGGGTGCGAGTGCGGGGGCGGCAGGGGCTGGCGCCGCTGCCATGACTTGCCTGCTGCCCTGGATGGCCGAGGCCACCACACTTCGGAACTGTTTGAGGTCCACCGGCTTGGTCAGGTAGTCAAACGCACCGGCTTTCAGGGCCTCCACTGCGTTCTGGGCGGATCCGTGCGCCGTGATGACCACACAGCGTTCGGGCCTGTGCTCGGCGGTCAGCTCCTTCAGCAGCTCCAGCCCCATGCCGTCGGGCAGGCGCATGTCGGTGATGACGGCGTCAAACTGTTGCTCCTGCAGATGAGCGCGTGCATCACGCAGGTCGCCGGCGGATTCGACGCGGTAGCCTTCTCGCAGCAAGGTGAGCTCATACAGAGTACGCAGGTCTGGTTCGTCGTCGATGACCAGCACCAGCGCCTGTTGCAGTGAAGTGGAAGAGGTGGTCATGCGCCCTGTTGGGAAAAGATAAGCAAAAGGTCAGCAGATGGTCAGGTGGTGGTCAAACAAGGGCGCGTCGCTGTCGGGCAGGACAAACGCGGGTTTGAGCAGCACAAAAAACTCGTTGCCCTGCACATCCCCCCTGTGCGTGCGCTGGTAGTCGATCTGTGCGCTGTAGCGCTCGCAGAGCTCACGGCAAATATACAGACCCAAGCCACTGGAGCGGCTTTCGGACGAGAAAAAAGGCTCGAAAAGATGGGTTTGTACCGACTTTTCCAGCGGCAATCCGTCGCTCCACACCGCCAGCCGCACCTGGGTGGTCAGCACGTCGGTGGACACCTCGATGGCCTGCGGGCCCTGGCTGGCGTAACGCAGTGCGTTGTCCAGCAAGTTGATCAGCAGGCGGCGCAGGTGGTCGGCGTCAAACCAGACGGCTGCCTCAGGCGCGCGCACCTGCACTTGCAGCCGTTGGCCCACAGCATTCTGGTTGGCCCAATCCCTGGTCACGCGCAGTACCGTGTCGTCCAGCATCAGGCTGCTGGATTCGGGCGAAGGCAACTGCTCCTGCACCCGCGACACATTGAGGACTTCATCAACGATTTTGGCCAGCCGCTGGGCGTTTTGCCGCACCATGGTGGTGAGCTGGCGATGCGCGGGCTCGTGCAGGTCCTCTTCCAGCAGCGCGTTGGCTTGCGAGATGGCGGCCAGCGGGTTGCGGATTTCATGGGCCACCGCCGCCGACATGCGGCCCATGGCAGCCATTTTTTCGGTGCGCACGCGCGCCTGCATCTCCCGCAGGTCCTGCAGGAACATGACACACAGGTTGTCTTGCGAGCCTGTGCCCGACAGCGCAAGGCGGGTGCGGATGCGCAGCTGCTTGGTCGGGCCGTCAGGCGCCTGCAGGGTCACATTACCGCGCTGGGGGGCCAGTGTGCTGAAGGTGCGGCTCATGAGGTCGGTCAGCGGCAGCCAGGCCGCGTTTTTGGCCAGTAGAAAGGGCGCACTCTGGCCCGTGTCCGGCACCCCCAACAGCTTGCAGCAGGAAGGGTTCAGCGACCGCACCACACCCTGCACGTCCACCACCAACACCCCTTCTGCCAGGGTTTCAATGACCAGGTCGCTGACCAGTGTTTGCATGCGCGCGGCCGATTGGCTGGCTTTGGCCTGCTGCTCCTGAAGCGCTAGGCGAATCGCCAGCTGGTTGGCCAGCAAGGCCACCAGAAAAAAGCCTGAGCCGCTGAGCCCGGCCTGCAGCAGGCGTGGGTTGAGTTCCCCAAACCCGTTCAGCGAGTTCAGCCAGGCGTTGGTCAGCAGCAGCAGCGTGACGGTGGCTGCCGTGCCAAACGCCAGCAAAATTGGCCCCAGCACCGAGGCCAGCAGCACCGGCAGCGCAAACAGCGGCGCGTAGTTGATGCCGCCTGCCTGCTGGAAGTCCAGCAGTGAGAACGCCAGCACATCCACCCCGATGGTGAGCACCCATTGCGCGTCAAAGCTGCCAGTGGGGGGGCGTGGCTGCGCCCCGATGCGCACGGTAATGGTGGCCACCAGGTAAATGCTGCAAACCACCAGCGCCAGTTGGCTGGTGCTGCCGCCCATGGCAAAAATGACGATCTGCAGGCTGGCCAGCACACTGGCAATGGCGATACGGGCCGTCATGAAGACCCGCCAGATCCGCTGGAACGAGCCCAGATCTGGCTCGCCAGGCTCGAACTCCCAGGCCCCCAGGCCACGCTCCCCCGTGCTGGACCTGGACTGATGCCCGGACTGGAACTGGGAAGGCTGCACCCGCTCAGCTTTCGTGCTGGCGGCGGTGCGCGTCACAGCAATAGCTGCCGCGCGCGTCACTCAAGGCGTCGGTTGTGGGCAGGTGAACCCCGCACACCGCGCACTCGACGATCTTGACCGCTGGCAGTTGCTGGCGAGGTGCCGGGCGCTCAGCGGCCCTTTGCGCCGCCTGCCGGTTGTGCCGCCACAGCCAGAAAACCCCCAGCGTCAAGCCCAGGACCAGCAGGTATTTCATACGCGCCCCAACACGACTTCAAGCACAAACCGTGAGCCGACATAGCCCAGCAGCAACAGGCCGGAGCCAAGGTACAGCACCCGCACCGCCTTGCTGCCGCGCCAGCCCAACCGGGCGCGCCCGACCAGCAGCAGCGCAAAAGTCAGCCAGGCCAGCACGGAAAAAACGGTTTTGTGGTTCCACATGCCCGTCAGCCTGGGGCCATACAACTGCTCGGCAAACACCCAGCCGACCAGCAGCGTGGCCGACAGCAGGGCAAAACCGGCTTCAACGAAGCGGAAGGTCAAACGCTCCAGCGTCATCAGCGGCATGCCCGACTCTTCCTGCGTGGCGCGCCGCATGGCGCGTTCGGCCCGGGTCATCAGCCAGCCATGCACCACGGCGGCGGCAAACAGCCCATAAGACGCCAGCCCCAGCGCCCAGTGCAGTGGCAACCAGGGTGAGGCAATGCTGTGGTAGGCCGAGCCGGGGAACACCAGCGCCACCACCACCGCCGCGCCGCCCAATGCGGCCAGGGCCCAGTGCGCCGGGAGCCGGGGGAACAGGCGGCTTTCAATGGCGTACACCGTCAGCACCAGCCACACGGTGATGGACAGGGCCGGGCCAAAACCAAAGCGCGGTGGCTCACCCAGCAGGCCTTCGGCCAGCACTGCGCCGTGCAGCAGCCACGCCAGCGCCAGCAGGGCACGCGGCACCCGGCGCACGCTGGCGCCAGGCGGTGGGCTGGCCGCCTGCTGTTGCTGCCGGAAGCTCGCCAGCGACAGCGCCGCATACGACGCCGTTGCCGCCAGCGCTGCCGCCAAACCCCAACCGTTGCTGAAAGCTAAAATCATCGTTGGAGTTTAGCCTTTGCTGCACTGCAACGTACCCGGCAAAGGGCATTCAAACAAGCGCCTGTTTTTCAGCCCGCGCCCCTGATTTTTCACCCTTCAACTGCTCCATTCACGTGGAGCCATGCCCCATGGCCTCAGCCCTTACCGACAAACTCTCCCGCCTCGTCAAGGAAATGCGTGGCCAGGCCCGCATCACCGAATCCAATGTGCAGGACATGCTGCGTGAAGTGCGCATGGCCCTGCTGGAGGCCGACGTGGCGCTGCCCGTGGTGCGCGACTTCATTGCCCGCGTCAAGGACAAGGCGTTGGGCCAGGAAGTCATGGGCTCGCTGTCGCCCGGCCAGGCGCTGGTCGGCATTGTCAGCAAGGAGCTGGCCGCCACCATGGGCGAAGGCGTCAGCGACATCAACCTGAACGCCCAGCCCCCGGCCGTGATCCTGATGGCCGGCCTGCAGGGTGCGGGTAAAACCACCACCACCGCCAAACTGGCCAAACACCTGATTGAAAAGCGCAAGAAAAAGGTGCTGACGGTGTCTGGCGACGTGTACCGCCCGGCGGCCATTGAGCAGCTCAAGACCGTCACCGCCCAGGCCGGGGCCGAGTGGTTCCCCAGCACGCCCGACCAGAAGCCGGTCGACATCGCCCGCGCCGCCATCGACTACGCCAAACGCCACTACTTCGATGTGCTGCTGGTCGACACCGCAGGCCGCCTGGCGATTGACGAAGCGCTGATGGCCGAGATCAAGGAACTGCACGCGTTGCTCAACCCTGTGGAGACCCTGTTTGTGGTGGACGCCATGCAGGGCCAGGATGCGGTCAACACCGCCAAGGCTTTCAAGGACGCACTGCCGCTGACCGGCATCATCCTGACCAAAACAGACGGTGACTCACGCGGCGGCGCGGCGCTCAGCGTGCGGCAGATCACCGGCGCGCCGATCAAGTTTTCAGGCACCAGCGAAAAGCTTGACGGGCTGGAGGTGTTTGACGCCGAGCGCCACGCCGGGCGCATTCTCGGCATGGGCGACATCGTTGCGCTGGTCGAGCAGATGGCCGCAGGCGTGGACATGGCCGCCGCGCAAAAGCTGGCCGCCAAGGTCAAGGCGGGTGATGGCTTTGACCTGGACGACTTTTTGAGCCAGCTGCAGCAAATGAAAAACATGGGTGGCCTGGCCGGGCTGATGGACAAGCTGCCGACGCAGATGGCGGCCAAGGCCGGTCAGGTGGACATGGACAAAGCCGAAAAAGACATGAAACGCAAGGAAGGCATCATCCAGAGCATGACCCCGCTGGAGCGCCGCAAGCCCGAGCTGATCAAGGCCACCCGCAAAAAACGCATCGCCAACGGCTCCGGCGTGCACGTTCAGGAAGTCAACCGCCTGCTCAACGAGTTTGAACAGATGCAAGGCATGATGAAGAAGATGAAGGGCAGCGGCATGATGAAAATGATGAAACGCATGGGCGGCATGAAGGGCATGCCGAAGTTTTGAGTGATATTGATTTTCACCAATGAAACTGAGTGAATTTACATACCATCCTCATGAATACAGTACGTCATATATTTATCGGCTTCGCTTTGGTGTTCGTATGCGTCATTTCAAATGGCCAAGAGAGGGTGGTTCCACAGAGGAAATCTGAGCAGTTTGAATTGGCCTATATTCTTCAAATGCTTGAAGAATCATTTGTGTATTCTTTTCAGGCGTCTAAATTCAGCAATTACTCTATTAATGATGTCTTGAAAGAAGTTGATTCTGATAGCGGTTACTATTTTTCGCCGTTAGAGTATGAAAATTGGAAAAAGAACTCAGGAAGTAATTTTGCGAGTGTGGGTTTGACGGTGACATCTTCTTCAGGTGCGTTGGTTCTGAAGCCTGATGTTGCAGGCCCTGCAGCGCTAGCTGGACTGAAAGATGGTGACAAGCTTTTAGAAGTTGACGGTAAATCAAGCTCGCAGATGACCGGTTATGAGGCAAACTTTCGGCTCATGGGCGCTGAGGGCACGTCGGTTGCGGTGCTCGTCAGTCGAGCTGGTTCGCTAGAAATGCTGTCGGTGACGCTGAAACGTGTTTTTCCAACTCGTCAAAAAGTTGTTTTTGAGATGCAAGGCGACGCGTTGGTGATGAGGATGCCTCAGGTGATCGATGAAGTTGTCCTTGAAGAAACTGCCAAGCAAATTGTGCAGCAGTGGCAGCGCGCACCGTTCAAAAAGGTGGTTTTGGATTTGCGCAAAAGCTGGGGTGGCTTGCTCACGTCTGTTGTGGGGATTGCTTCAATATTTATTCCGCAAGACAGCATCATCGTCAAGACAGTCGGCAAAACCGCAGCAGCGAACCAAACGCTCCGAGCGACACAAAGCGACTATTCCAGAAATCCTCTAAAAGACCCGTTGTCAAAAATTCCAAACGAGCTGAAAGTGTTACCTCTTGCTGTGTTGATTGATGAGCGGTCATTAGCTGGGGCTGAATTTATTGCGGCAGCATTGGCAACTCATCAGCGGGCGGTATTGCTAGGCCGTACAACCGCTGGAAAGGGCAGCGTACAAACCCTTCGACCCACACTATCAGGCGGCGCCGTTATATTTACGACAGCCTATGCTTTGTCGCCAAACGACAAAGCAATTCAAGGTGTTGGTGTTGCACCAATGATTTCCCTAAGGGCCGCCGAGGATGACAGCGCCACTGAAGTTGCGATACAGCACTTGAATGATCAAGCGCAGGGCAACCGCTGTGCGCTCGTTTCATGTTGAGAAATCTCCAATAGGTTTTTCATCAGTGCTCACCTTTACTATAAAAATAGTAGCGGGTTAGGTCTTGCTGACCGTGATATGCAGCAGAATCAATGTGATGCCTAAACATGGCATTTTTGGGTATTTGAACCGTGCTGCCAGACCAAATTTAACCGGGAAATTGAATTTAGTGGAGCTTTATGCCCCCAAATGCCTGCTAGCCTTGGGATTCATTGCCTGTCGTGCTATTAAATTAGGAGCACGTAAAAAAGCGCCGGTGACCGCAAGGTCACCGGCGCTTTTTGCTGGGCGGGGCTGTTCAGGCAGCCAGCAGCGCCGGGCGGGCGCGCACGCTGGCGTGCAGCCAGGCGCGTTTGAGCACGGCGGGGGATTTGGTTTCTTCCGGGATCAACAGGTAGTTGCGGGCGCGCATGAACTCGCCCACGCCGATGCGGCTGGTCACCACCGTCATCGGGATGGACAGCAGCAGCGGCAGGCCGACGGGCAACAGCCAGACCAGCGCGCTGACGTCAATCAGCGCAATGCCGGCGGCCAGCACCACGATGATGGCGCTCATGGGGGCCAGCTGGCGCAGGGCAAAAGCCCAGGGCACGGCAGCCGCTTCACGCGGGGGCGATTTCCATTCCAGCTTCAGGCCCGTCAGCGCCACCACCACAAACAGCGAGTGCGCCAGCATGCGGATGGGCGCTTGCAGCAGGGCGATCAGCGTTTCCAGCAGGGCGCTGCGCAGCAGGCTGGCGGTGCCCCCGTAGGCGGCTTGCTGGCCGTTGATGATGACGGCGGCCAGGCCCAGGATGCGCGGCAAAAACAGCATGCACAGGGTCCAGGCCCACAGCGACATCAGCTCGACGGGCAGCAGCGCCCAGTCGGTCACCATGGGGGAGCCGGTCAACCACAGGGCGGTGCCCAGGGTCATGAAACACAGCCACAGCGGGGCCGACAGGTAGGCCATGGCGCCCGTGCCAAACATGGAGCGGTGCACCGCGTGAATGCCGGGCTCGGCGATCAGGCGGGCGTTTTGCAGGTTGCCCTGGCACCAGCGGCGGTCGCGCTGCAGCTCGGCCAGCAAATCGGGCGGTTGTTGTTCGTAGCTGCCGACCAGGTCCGCCACCAGCCAAACGTGGAACCCGGCGCGGCGCATCAGCGCGGCTTCCACAAAGTCGTGCGACAGGATGCTGCCCGACATGCCGCCCGCGCCTTCGATGTGCGCCAGCGCGCAGTGCTGCATGAAGGGTTCCACACGGATGATGGCGTTGTGGCCCCAGTAGTGGGACTCGCCCATCTGCCAGAACTGCATGCCCAGCGTGAACAGGCGGCCCGTGACGCGGGACGCAAACTGCTGCGCCCGGGCGTGCAGGGTGATGTGGCCGATGGCCTGGGTCGCGGTCTGGATGATGCCGGCGCTCGGGTTGGCTTCCATCAGCTTGACCATGGACACCAGGCAGTCGCCACTCATCACGCTGTCGGCGTCCAGCACCACCATGTAGCGGTAGTCCTTGCCCCAGCGGCGGCAGAAGTCGGCCACGTTGCCGGCCTTGCGGTCGGTGCGGCGTTTGCGCAGGCGGTAATACACCTCGATTTGCGGCTGCTCGGGGTGGCGGGCCAGCTGGGTGCGCAGGTCTTCCCAGGCGGCACGTTCGGCCTGGATGATGGATTTGTCATTGCTGTCGGACAGCACAAACACGTCAAACGCCTGGGTGTGGCCGGTCAGCGCGACCGACTCGCAGGTGGCGCGCAGCCCGGCAAACACCGTGCGCACGTCCTCGTTGCAGATCGGCATGATGATGGCGGTGCGGGTGCTTTTGCTCAGTGTGTGGTGGGCCACCTGTTTGGCCGACAGGCTGTGTTTGTCCCCGCGCACCAGCACCCAGAAGCCCATCATGGCGGTCATGAAACCCGTCACCACCCAGGCCGACAGCAGGGCAAACAGCGCGATCTGGCCGTACTGCAGCGCGTCGTTGTCGTAGTTGGGCTGCATGTCGGCAAACAGGCTGGTCGCCAGCGCGGTGCTGACGATGGTGAGCACCAGAAACGCGGCGCGGCGGCGCTGGGCCGCGCGTTGCCACGGGGCCAGCACGTCAGGCACCTTCGGGGCTGACTGACCCATCAGTTTGGCAACCGGCCACAGCGCCGCAGCGGCCATGCCCTTCCAGAAGCCGCGCCACGGCGTGGGCACCATCGCGCCCCGATTCACAGGCGGCGCGGTGACCGAATTCGGGTGGCGCTCTTCGCGCAGGGTGCTGCGGGCAGGCTTGTTCATGGTGTGATCAGGTTGGTCCATGTTTCACTCAGGGTGTGGTTGTCAAGTTGTAAAAAGGCACGCAGTTCAATCGGTTGGCGGGCATCCACACGCTGCACACGCAGCGTCATGCGCCAGCCACCGATGGCCGGGTTTTTGTAGGCCATGCTTTCCAGCACGCGGCCGTTGGCGTCGGCCGTGGCCACGGCTTTGACGGCCGCGCCTTCCGGCAGGGCGTCGAGTGCGGGGCCCGCAAAATCAATCACAAACTGCACCTGCTGGGCTTGCTCTTGCGCGCTCAGCTTGGTGTAGCCCAGCCCGCGGCGTGACTGGGTCACGTAGCCGTTGGGCGGCAGTTGCTGGGTTTTTCCCTGCCAGTGGATCTGGTAGGCCAGCTCGATGGCCTCACCCGGGGCGGGCAGCTTGGCGGGCACCCAGTAGGCGGCCACGTTGTCGTGGGTTTCGTCCGGCGTGGCAAATTGCAGCAGCTCGACGCGGCCCGGCCCCCAGTCGCCCGTGGGGGTGACCCAGGCGCCGGGGCGCAGCTCGTAGCGCGCCTCCAGGTCTTCGTAATGGGCAAATGCGCGGTCACGCTGCATCAGCCCGAAACCTTTGAGGCGCTGCATGGCAAAGGACGTGACCAGTGTGCTGGATGGGTTTTGCAGCGGACGCCACAGCCACTCGCCACCGCCCTGGCCATCGTCCGTGGCGATCATCAGGCCGTCGGAGTCGTGTACTTCGGGGCGGAAGTCACCCTGACGGGGCTGGTTTTCACCGAACAAAAACATGCTGGTCAGCGGGGCCAGGCCCAGCGTGGCCAAGGGTTTGTCAGCGCCTGCCAGCGTGTTGGCACGCATGAACACCTGGGCCTGCACATTCGTCGTGGTTTGCTCGCCCGGGGTCACGTCAAAGCGGTAAGCGCCCGTCATGCGGGGGGAGTCCATCAGGGCGTAGATGGTCACTACCTTGCTGTCAGGGGCGGGTTTGGTCAGCCAGAACTCGGTGAAGCGCGGGAATTCTTCGCCCGAGCCGCCGGCGGTGTCTACCGCCAAACCGCGGGCCGACAGGCCGTAACGCTGGCCGCTGCCCAGCGCGCGGAAGTAGCTCGCGCCCTGGAACACCACCAGCTCGTCCTTGTAGGTTGGGGAGTTCAGATTACTGAATACCCGCACGCCGCCGTGGCCCAAGTCGCCCCACGTATTTGGCGACAAGTTGTTGTTGCCGTAGCTGAATTCGCTCGGGTTGTAGGGGATGGGCTGCACGCCCGTGGCCGTGATCTGGTTGACGTGGACCGACGCCACTTCGCGCCCGATGTGGAAAAAGTTGGCCTCAAACGGCAGCTGGTCGGCGCGCCACAGCGTGCTGGCGGCGTTGAAACGGATGTCGCGCAGGCCGTCATAGCTCAGCGCGGCCAGTTCGGCCGGAATGGCGTTGCCACTGGGCTGGAAGGGGGTTTGCGCCTGTGCCTTGGCCCGTTGGGCCACGTCGTCCAAGCCAAAGGCCTGGGCCTGTGCGCTGGTGGCGGCAACGGCACCCGCCAGCAGCGCGCGGCAGGCAAGCGCCATGAAAGGTCCTTTCAGGGCGATGGGCCAGCGGCGTAACAGGGGGGTGAAAAAGACTGACATCACAGAGCTAGGGCAAACCCTGTGCCAGTTCTGAAAAGCTTTTTTAAATCAATGACTTGGCGGATGTTTTTGAAGTTGCCGAGCCATTGACGCGGCAAAAGCTGCTGAATTCAGCTTTTTTGTCGCCAACCAGCGACATGTTGTGGGCTGGTCCTGAAAAAACTGTTTGAAATCAGCGGTTTACGCCTGTCGCTGATTGGCGACGGGTCTTGTCCTACGCGGGGTCAGCGGACGCCGCGCCGTCGGCCTTGAAGTGGCCGGGCGTCAGCTCGTGTTTTTGCATCAGCCGGTAGAACTCGGTGCGGTTGCGGTCGGCCAGGCGGGCGGCATCGGCCACGTTGCCGTCGGTGAGCTTGAGCAGGCCGACCAGGTAGTCGCGCTCAAAGCGCTGGCGTGCTTCGGCCAGCGGCAGCACCTCCACACTGGGCGAACGCAGGGCGCGCTGCACCAGCGTCAGCGGCACCAGCGGGGTGGTGGACAGCGCACACACCTGCTCGACCACATTGAACAGCTGGCGCACATTGCCGGGCCAGGCGGCGGTGGTCAGCGCCTTGACGGCTTCGGGGGCAAAACCGCTCAGGCGTTTGTCGTACTTGGCGGCCAGCTTGACCAGAAAGTGGTTGGCCAGCAGCGGGATGTCCTCGCGCCGCTCCGACAGCGGCGGCAGTGTGAGCGTGACCACATTGAGGCGGTAGTACAGGTCGGCGCGGAACTGGCCCTCGGCCATGGCAGCGTCCAGGTCGCGGTGGGTGGCCGAGATGATGCGCACGTCCACCGGAATCGACTGGCTGGAGCCCAGCGGGCGCACCACCCGCTCTTGCAGCACCCGCAGCAGCTTGACCTGCAGCGCGGGCGGCATGTCACCAATCTCGTCAAGCAGCAGCGTGCCGCCATCGGCCGCCTGGAACAGCCCGACCCGGGCCGTGGCGGCGTCGGTGAAGGCCCCCTTGACGTGGCCGAACAGCTCGGATTCGAGCAGCGCCTCGGGAATCGCACCGCAATTGACAGCAATGAAGGGCTTTTTGGCACGCGCGCCGCCCTGGTGAATAGCCTGGGCCAGCATTTCCTTGCCGGTGCCGCTTTCCCCGCGAATCAGCACACTGGCGTCAGACTGGGCGATCAGCCGGGCTTCGGCCAGCGCCTCGGCCATGCGCGGGGAGCGGCTGATGATTTGCTGCTGCCAGGCCTCGGGGCTGCCGCGCCGGGCGGTGGTGGTGGGGGCGCTGAGGGCCAGCGCCTGGGCGATTTTCTCCAGCAGCGCCTTGCCGTCGAACGGTTTGGTCAGGTAGGTGAACACGCCGCGTTCGGTGGCTTCGACCGCGTCGGGGATGGTGCCGTGGGCGGTCAACAAAATCACCGGCAGCGACGGGTGCTGGGCGCGGATGTCGTCGAACAGTTCCAGCCCGTCACGCCCAGGCAGCCGCACATCACTGAGCACCAGTTGCGGCCGCTCGATGTGCATCTGGGTCATGGCCGCCTCGGCCGAGGTGGCGACCGTGACGCGGTAGCCGGCCGCGCTCAGGCGCATGGTCAGCAGGCGCAGCATGTCCGGGTC